>CBDUZI010000026.1:0-33777 GCA_965371665.1 uncultured bacterium | reverse complement strand
GGATTTTGCATATGAAAGCGGGCGTTTTATTGATTAAATCCCCCCTGCCCCCTTTTACAAAAGGGGGAGAATGACTAAAGTCCGACAGGCTCCTAGAAAAAGTTTTTTAAAAAATCCAATTCCTGGATTCCGGCTTTAACCATGCCGGAATGACGACAAAGAAATACTGCAAAAATATAAATTTGCAAAAGTCGAGTCACATATTTACGGAGGTGTTTATATGAAAAAGAAAATTACTATTGCCCTGGCGGGTAATCCGAATTCGGGCAAAACCACTATTTTTAACAATTTGACCAGAAGCCGGCAGCACGTGGGGAATTACCCGGGCGTAACCGTGGAAAAGAAAGAGGGCATCTGCCAATATCAGGATACCGAGATTACAGTGGTTGACCTTCCCGGAACCTATAGCTTGACTGCCAATTCGCTCGAAGAAGTAGTGGCCAGAAACTATATCATCCAGGAAAAGCCGGATGTAGTAGTGAATATTCTGGATTCCTGCACACTGGAGCGGAATTTATACTTAACGACTCAAATCATGGAATTAGGGGCGCCCCTGGTTCTGGTTTTCAATATGAGCGATGAAGCTCAAGGACGCGGCCTGGAATTTGATTTGGACCAGTTGTCGGGATTGCTCGGCGCTCCTATTGTCAGCAGTGTGGGTCATAAAAGGCAGGGAAGCAAGGAAATGCTGGACGCAGCGCTGTCCGTGGCGGATCAGCCCCAACGCCGGGAAGATATAAAAATTAATTATGGCCCGGATATTGAAAAGGAACTGGCTAAAATACAAAAACTGGTGGAAAAGGGAACGGACCGGAATCGGCCGGAGCCGGTCCGCTGGCTGGCCATCAAGCTTCTGGAAAAGGACCAGGAAGTGTTCGGGCAGCTCACTTCGCCTGAAATCCAGGCGGCCGTGGAACAGAGCGCGGAGCGTTTGAAAAAACTTCTCGGAGATCATCCGGAAATCCTGATCGCGGACCGGCGATACGGCTTTATCTCCGGCGCCTGCCAGGAAGCCGTGCGCAGTTCAGTAGAGGCTAGGCATGAATTGTCCGATAAAATCGACGCAATTCTTACCAACCGGTTTTTAGGGTTTCCCATATTTCTGGGTTTAATGTTCCTGGTTTTCCATTTAACATTTACCCTGGGCAATCCGGCCATGGAATTGGTGGAAGCTATGTTCGGATGGCTGGGAGGCGTGATAACCGGCTGGTGGCCCGTGGGAACCGAGAACTGGGTACAGTCCCTGCTGGTGGACGGCATTATCGGCGGAGTGGGCGGAGTAGTGATCTTTCTGCCGAATATTATCTTTTTATTTTTAGCCATTGCGCTCCTGGAAGATACAGGCTATATGGCGCGGGCCGCCTTTATCATGGACCGCGTAATGCACAAGATCGGGCTTCACGGCAAGAGCTTTATCCCCATGATGATCGGGCTGGGCTGTTCGATTCCGGCCATTATGGCTACCCGCACCCTGGAGAGCCGGCAGGGCCGTCTCACTACCATGATGGTTGTCCCCTTGATGAGCTGCGGCGCCAGACTTCCGATTTATACGCTGATTGCGCCGGCTTTCTTTCCGCAAGTCTGGCAGGCGCCCGTGGTCATGATTATGTATCTAACCGGCGCGGTATTGGCGATTATCAGCGCCAAGGTTCTCAGGCTCACGGTATTCAAAGGTGAATCACCCCCCTTTGTGATGGAACTTCCGCTGTACCGGGTCCCGACTATGAAAAGCCTGTTTAATCATACCTGGGAGCGGGCCTGGATGTATCTTAAAAAGGCCGGCACTGTTATCCTGGCCATTTCTATAGCGCTCTGGGTATTAACCAGTTATCCTGAAAAACCGGACTCGAAAGAAGCGCCGAATAATCCGGTTGTCAATACTCTCGAGAAAAGCGCAATAATGAGCGAAGATTCCATCATGGAAAAACAGCAGCAGGCTCAGGCCGAAGATTTAGCCTATTCTTTTGCCGGGCGCATAGGTCATCTGCTCGAGCCTTTGCTAAAACCCATGGGATTTGACTGGAGGATCGGCACGGCCTTAATCGGAGCCTTTGCGGCCAAGGAGGTTTTTGTGGCCCAGATGGGGATTGTATATGCCGTGGGAGAGGCAGATGAAGAGTCCGGCACCTTGCGGGAGAAGCTTCAGCGGAATTACACTCCGCTGGTGGGATTATGTATCATGCTTTTTTGCTTGATCTCAGCTCCCTGCATGGCTACCATAGCCGTTACCTGGCAGGAGAGCGGTTCCTGGAAATGGGCGCTCTTTCAACTGGGCGGGCTCACGCTGCTGGCTTACGTGTTGACTATGATGGTGTATCAGGCAGGAACTCTGCTGGGGTTCGGAAGCGGGTAAAGCAGGATAAAATCCCCTCCCCTTGGAGACTGTGTCATAACGCAAATTTCGCTGTTTTTAATCGTCATACCGGCGAAAGCCGGTATCCAGTCTCATTGATTTTAAAGGCTTTTCTGGACCCCGGTTTTCACCGGGGTGACGAACACGTGCTAAAAACGACGTTGTGACACAGCCTCTTGGAGACTGTGTCGCAATAGCTTTTTAAGGTTGTCATCCCGGACTTGATCCGGGATCCAGGACGCATACTGCTTATATTACAATACTTTTCTGGATTCCGGCTTTCGCCGGAATGACAAGAAATTGCAAAAATCCGAGTTGTGACACAGTCTCTTGCGGGAGGGGAATAAGGGGAGGGGTAAAAGGGGAATGAAAAAGGCGCGGCGATTTTATATGGAGAAGACCCAAAATCATGAAAAGTAAAAAAATAGCGGTTGCTCTGATACTTTTATCCGGTCTATGGTTCGCAGTTTATATTATTAATGAAACCCCGTTTTTATACCGGGAATCGGAAAGATATACCCTGCCGGAAATTACCAATTTACAATCACCGGATGCCGCCCCGATATCACATACTGATCCATCCCATGAAACTCTGATAATATTTTGTCATGGATATAAAAAGACCCCGCATAATTTTAAAAAAATCGCTGAAATTTTGGCGGAAAAATACGATGTTATAGTGCCGCTTTATCCGGGACATGGAACCGCGGAAGAAGATTTTAAACAGACTAATTTTTCCCAGTGGTATGCTTTGGCTAAAGATACCTACCAGGAAAACCGGAAACAATACCGCCGAGTATATGTGGGCGGATTATCCATGGGCGGTATGATAGCCTTGCGAATAGGCGAAGATTTCAATTCCGGGTTGGCGCCGGACGGGATAATTTCCCTCGCGGCTCCGATTTTTTTTAATGATATTATTGGGCATGGTATTTTATATGATTGGCGGCTATATTTCAGCCGTTTCGCAGCGTGGTTTTTATCGGAAATAAAGGAGACCCAGGAAATTGCTAATGAGGATGGAGCCGAGGGGCCGGGATATGAAGGCAAAAATTATCCCCCGCAGGCGCATAGTGTGAAGCTGGCAATGCATACTACTAAAAGGGATTTATATAAAATACAGTCGCCTCTGCTGCTCATGCATTCCAAGGGCGATAAAACCGTGCCGTTTGAAAATCTCAATTATATTGCCGGGAAGGTTTCTTCAGGATTTATCCGGATGAGGGTATTTGATTTAAGGCACTGGCAGCATAATCGGCATATGTTGACGCTTTATCACTCTACCCGGGAAGAGGTATTGCATGAGATAGTGGAGTTTATAGAGCGGACCACGCTTTTGGGCGGGGAATAATGCAATATATCAGGCGTTGGTTAGTTAGTATCTGTTGCGGAAAGCCATTTTTATTTCTTTGGGGTTCTGTCATTCCGGCATGATTTTAGCCGGAATCCAGAAAAGCACTTTAATATAAGCAAAGGTGCCTCCTGGATACCGGCCTGTCCTGCCCGTCCTGGATGATTTAGTCCAGGGCTTCCGCCGGTATGATAATATATACTAATTGTTCAGACATCTGGCGGGCGGCATTTTCAGCTTGACATATCAGATACGCTATCGTATAGTCAATCGTATGAAAGTGACGGCCCTGATCCCTAATAAAATAGTAAGTGAAGTGAGGCAATATGCGGGCGGTAGTACTTTGACCGAAAGCCTTATTGTTGCTTTGAAAGAATGGCTCGCGCTTAAAAAGCTAATGGCCTTGAATCGGATGATTGAGAAGCGCCCCCTTCAATTTAACGAAGAAACTCCCGCTTATAAGATACGTTTACATAATCGTAAAAGATGATAATTCTGGATACCTCCGTTTGGATAGAATTCCTGAAAGGCAAAGGACCATATTTTACCGCAGTAAAAGCGCTATTGGAAAATCGCCAAATATTGGCAATGGAGTGTGTTTTTGGTGAGTTACTGCAAGGCGCAAAAAATAAAAGAGAACGTGAAACAATTGTCCTTTATTGGAATAATCTCCCCAAGATTAATAATGAAGAGATTTGGATTGAAGCCGGGGAATATTCTTCCGCCCATAGGCTGATATCTAAAGGTGTAGGGCTGATAGATTGCGTGATTATTGTTGCCGCGCGTCGGGAAAATGCGCGGATTTGGTCAATTGATAAAAAGCTTAATTTCCTGCTGAAGAAAGAAGCAAAATATGTTATATAACCTACTCCGCCTCAGTAACTAATTATCTTCCTGCAAAACCTCCGCATACAAAGCCACCAGTTGTTTACGGATCGTCTGCTTGTCAAACTGGGTTAATAAAACCCGCGAAATGTCCCTGGCTTTTTCGCGGAAAGACTTGTCCGCGGCAATACGTTTGGTCAGGCGGATGAATTCATTAGTGTTACCGGCCTTGAGATAGGGATGTTTATAAAGATGAACGTATTCGGGAATATCCCGGAAAATCACCGGCAGTCCGGCGGCCGCAGCTTCCAGCGGAACCAGGGGACAATTTTCCTGGTAACTGGGGAAGAGCAGAAGATCGGCGGCGTTGTAAATCGCCGGCATATCTTCAAGCTTGAAAAGCCCGGGGAATTTGACATGATCACCTGCGGCTGTAATGCGCTTGTTCAATTTGGCAATACCCTCGGTCATAAGACCGAAGGGACGTCCACCTACCCATACGAAGGTAAGTTCTGGAAAGGCTTCGGCAATGTCCAGAAAATCCTCCACGCCTTTGCGTCCTTCCAGTTGGCCGACTCCCAGAACAACGAATGCCTTATCGGATAATCCCAGAAGCTTGCGCCCCGGGGCGCGCAATTCCGGAGAAGGAGCAAACTTATCAACGGGAATAGGGTTATTAATCCGGACAATGCGCGTATCCGCTTTAAGTTCGCGGATGGCGGATTCTACCATGGGCGAGATGGCTATGCAGACATCCGCGTAAGAATAGACCAGACGAAAATACCAGCGCACAAAAGGCATAAAAAAATTCCAGCAGGGCAGGGATCCTTTAATGGAATCCGGAATGACATGCACCGTATAAACCCGGCGTCCGGGATAGCGGCGTCCTTTCCAGAAATAGTACGGGCCGTAAGTGTGCGCGTGCAAAACATCGCCCCAGCCCTGGCCGTTGACCACAACTTCAACATCACTATTAAGCCTGAGCAGATCTACGCAATCCACAAAGGCGGTATGCACGCCCTGGCCTTTGATGACAAATTCGGTTTCGGAAAGCACATGAATGCGGGGTTTTTTCATTTAAATTCCTTGAATATGGACTTTTAAAAAAACATATTATCACATTAAGAAGATTGGTGTAATGGAAAAAGCAATGAAAATATTTTTCGCAGAAAAGAAATAATGATTTGGTAGGGGCGGGCCTCCGTGCCCGCCCGCTGCATGGATTAAAACCATGGGCCGGCATGGAAGCCGGCCCCTACAAATGCAAAAGGCGCAATAAAAAAATATATTGACAAAAATAAGCCGGTCATAATAAAATAAGGTACGCCTAACAAAGGCGGTTTTTTTGCTTTACAAGTAAGGCGTACCTAAAAATAAATGGGAAGCCAAAAATAAAAAAAGAAAAGGGGGAAAAATGCAAGTGAGAAAAGTTAAAGCACTAAATCTATCCAGCGCGGCATTATTGGCAATGGCGGTTTTGTATCAAGGGACGGTAGCTGCTCAGGAGCAGGGAATACAGGAATATAGAATGGAGCAGGTGGTGGTGACAGGGACAAAATCGGAACGGGTGCTTTCTGACGTTCCGGTGCGCACAGAAGTTATCACGGCCGAGGATATGGAATTAAAAGGCGCGGTTAATTTATACGAAGCTCTGGACGGCGTACCGGGTATCCGGGTGGAAGAGCAATGTTCTTACTGCAATTTTTCCATGGTGCGCATGCAGGGCTTGTCCGGGGATAATGTCCAGATACTGATTGACGGCCGGCCGATTTATACCGGCCTGGCGGCGGTCTATGGTTTGCAGCAGATCCCGGTTTCCAGTATCGAGCGTATCGAGGTGGTAAAGGGCGCCGGCTCGGCCCTTTACGGCAGCAAGGCGATCTCCGGGGTGATAAATGTAATCACTAAAAAACCGGGTCAAAAGCCCTCCCTGGAGGTTTCCACCAGTTTGGGGACCCATAATACTAATAATTATTCCTTGAGTGCTTCGGCCCGGTTTAATGACCGGGTGGATATCCTGATTACGGGACAAAAAAGCGCCGGCGATATTATTGATGAAAACCAGGATCTGGCTTCGGACCGGGTATGGAGCAACAATATTTCCAATGCGTTCAAGGTAAATGTCCATGACATTTTTGGCCGGGATGTTATTCAGGTTAACGGTCGGTTTATCGAGGAGGCCAGAAAAGGCGGTGAACTGCCGGATGCCTATCTTAATCCTTTTAACGAGGGAAGCGAACATATCAATACCATACGGGAAGAAGCTTCGCTGGGTTATAACCGGGATTTTGACGCCGGCCAGTTATGCGATTTTAATTTTACCTATACCCGGCATAACCGTGATGCCACCAATGACACCTTTCTCGGCGACTTCCTTGACATTAACGGGAATTATCCCACCAGCGACCTGCTTCTGCCCTACCTGGCCGGGGAGACACTTTATTTTGCGGATATCAATTTTACCCAGCCCTTTACGGCCGGCGGAGAGCATCGCCTTCTGGGAGGTGTGTCATACAGCCATAATTACCTGAAAGAGAGCGGCATGTATGTGATTGTGGATGATACGGATCCGAATTATGGTTCGCCCTATAAGTCCCATAGCTTTAAAGAGGCCGATGATTGGGGCCTTTATATACAGGATGAGTGGGTCCTGATGGAAAATCTGGAACTGGTGATCGGCGGACGCTATGACAAGCACAAGTCCAGGAGTATCTTCAGCGGAGGCGAGGAACTGGGGCTTTTGTCGAGGGAACTGGTTTTTGAGGCGGATTCTTTTATGCCGCGCACCGGCCTGATGGTCAAGCCGCTCCCGGAAATGACGGTCCGGGCGGCCATTGGCCAAGGATTCAGGGTGCCGTTTGGGTTTGCCGAAGACCTGCACCTTTGCAGCGGATCACCCCGGGTTTTTAAAAGCGAGGACTTAAAGGCGGAAAAATCCATCAGCTATAACGCAAGCATTGATTATGGACGGGCCTGGTACAACCTCAGCCTGAATATTTTTAGAACCGAGCTTACTGAGAAAATAGATTTAGCAGACGCGGAAGATGGCAGCCGGGCCGCCAGCCTGGGCTATGATTATATATGGGAGAATCTGGGCAATGCCTATACCCAGGGGCTGGAACTGGGCGCGGAGCTGAGTTTGCTTAACAACCTGATCCTGAAAGCGGATTTTACCTGCACTGACGCCCAGTACCAGGAGGCGCGCGGAGATTGGGAGAATCATCCGGTCCAGGGCGATAAATATTTCGCAGATAGCAAATATATTTCGCGGGTTCCCCGATTTACAGCCGGCGCAGATGTGGCCGCACAGCCGGGGAGTTGGAAATTTTCCGCCGGCCTTGACCTGATTGGGCCGCAATACATTGATTACAATGCCAATGATGATGTGGAGGATCCGGCCAGCGAAATAGTAAAGACCGATTCCTATATGATTATGAACTTGAGCGCGGCCTATACCTTCCAGGAGATAGGTTTAACCCTGTTGGCCGGGGCGAAGAATCTATGGGATGAAAGACAGACTGATAAGCGGCCGGATGACGCCGCCTTTATTTATAAACCCCTGACCGGACGTATTTTGTATGCCGGAGCCAAAATGGCGTTTTGATTTTGTGAGGGCCGGCCTGGAAGCCGGCCCCTATGATTGGAAAATACGTAATGATGTTTTTCGTAGGGGCGGGCCTCGTGCCCGCCCAAACAAATGCAAAAAGCGCGATGATAATGTTTTCGCAAAAGGAAAGAAATGATGATCCGGAAAAGAGAAAATAAAAGATATACCGGCCTAAAGATTTTGGCGCTGGCTTTATCCGCCATGGCATGCAGCCTAGGCGTTTGCGCTGCTCAGGATGGTCTGCCTGATCAGCATAAAGAGCTGTATCAAGCGCACAAAACAACGTATCGCGAATCGCATAAGGCAGTTGCGCTTACCCGGACATTGGAAAGCCTGGCGGAAAAACTGGCGCGTCTTCAGCAGCAGGTAGAAATGGAAAAACAATCCTGGCAGGAGGAAAAGGCCGGCCTGCAACAAACATTTGAACTTCTGCGTAAAGAGAAAACCCTGCTGGAAAAAGAAATCCGCACCATGAAAAAAAATAAAACTACTCAAAGGGCTGAGCGCGCGCAGTGGCTGGAGGAAGAACGGCGGTATACAAAGGTTTTGGAAAATTGCGGTCCCACGCTGCGCCGGGCCGAAGCGGATTTATTTAAATGGAAAAAGCGTCTGCCTCCGGCTTTGCTCTTGCTTCTAAAAAAGCAGTTCAGCCGGCTGCAGCGCAGCCAGGAGCTGTCTGTGTCGCAAAGGCTGCAATTGGTTCTGAATTTATACGGAAAAATCGAAGGATTTCAGCATAGGGTGCATTTGGTCAAGGAGGTTTTAACCATCAAGGGAGGCCGGAAAAAAGAATTTGCTGTGCTTTACCTGGGATTGGCGCAGGGATTTGCCGTCAGCCGGGACAACCAACAAGCCGGCCTGGGACGACCGGATATAGGAGCCTGGATCTGGGACTGGCGTCCGGAATTGATGGGGAAGATACGGCAAAGTATGGACTATTACCGGCATAATAAAACCGCGGATTTTGTGCTCTTGCCCCTGCGCATAAAAAAGGAATTACCATGAAGCGGTTAGTAACGCTGATTTTAATGCTGGCCATTATTCAAACCATGGGGACGCCTGTTGGGGCGGGCAAGGAATTGGATCAGGCTGTTCTAAGCCTGGAAGCGGACATTAAGCAAGCGAGCGCCCGATTAACCGAGCTCCGCAAGCGGCACTCCGCGGAGCGGATCACGCTAAGCCGCAGGATCGCCCAATTGGAAAACGAAATTATTCCCCTCAGGGAAAAGCGGCAGGAGATGAAGGATATCGTGTGGATGAAGGAGGCCGGTTATCAGCAGTTGCAGGCTCGGGCCGGTGCTTTAAAAGAAGAGGTGAATTTTTGCGCCTCCCTGTTATCGGAGTATTACCGGGAGATGACGGCCCGCATGACCATGGCAGAGGAAAACCATTTAAAAGAAACCAGGCCGGAGATTGATCTGGTTTTGAGGGCGGAATCTTCAGAAGCCGTGCTGGAGGGAATTTGGCCCCTGCTGGATTTAATCGGCAGTCAAAATTTGGTTAATCTGGGCGGGACAGTCTTTAAAGGCCGGGTTTTGGATAAAAACGGCTTGCTCTATTCCGGAACTTTTGTCCGGGCCGGACCAATTGATTTTTTCGTGGCTGATAAAGGAAAGACAGCGGGTCTGATTGGCTTAAACCCGGGAAGCGTGCTTCCGCGAATTATATTAGGATTCGACGCGGAAAATTTGCGGGAACTGGCTCAAGGCCGCGAAGCCGGGGTGCTGCTGGATTTTACCCTGGGTGAAGCTATTAGGGTGAAACAGCATAAAAAATCCTGGTTCCAGCATATTCGGGCCGGCGGGATTGTCATGATCCCCATATTAGGACTGGGTCTGCTCTGCCTGGGAGTGGCGATTAGGAAATTCATCGAACTAAGGAAATTAAAAACCAATGTAGAACCGGTTATTGCCAATGTTCTGGCCTTTATTCATCGCGGCGAAATTCAGCAGGCCGGAAACGAAGCCCAAAAAGCGGGAACGCCGATAGGGCCGGTTTTGGCCGAAGGCGTACACCATTATAACGCGCCTCAGGAGCATATTGAGGAAATAATGCATGAACAGATTTTAAGCCAAATTCCGGCCCTGGAAAAAAACCTGCCGGTTTTAGCCGTATCAGCCGCGGTCTCGCCGTTGCTAGGTCTGTTGGGCACGGTTACCGGTATGGTCCATACTTTTGACCTGGTGGCGATTTTCGGAACCGGCAAAGTGAACCTGCTTTCCGGGGGTATCAGCGAGGCCTTAATCACAACGGAATTCGGTCTGGTAACCGCCATTCCCGCGCTCCTGGTTCACGCATATTTATCGAAACGGGTTAAAACCGTGGTCCATACCATGGAACAAACCGCGATTGCATTTGTGAATGGATTGCATATCCGGAAGAAAAATAAATTATCTGGGTCAAGGCCGTAGGGGCGGAGCAAACGGAGGCCAGATTGGTAATGATGTTTTTCGTAGGGGCGGGTTCTAAACCCGCCCGTCATAACCAAGGGCCGGCATGGAAGCCGGCCCCTACGATTGAAGGATACGTGAAAAATGAATAACTTGATCGAAAATTTCCACTACTGGATTAAAGGCGGCTGGCTGCTTATTCCCCTGGCCGGAGTATGCGTGTTCATCTGGTACTACTACATAAAAATGAATAAGCGTTTAAAAGATATGCTGTCCGCGCCCGAGGGTATAGAAGATGAACTGCAGGAAGAATTAGCCAGGCGTCATAGCTGGAGCCGGGTAAAACCTCCGGCTTTAGGCCGGGATTGCCGAATAAATTATATGATCGCCTATACGCTTGAAAAACTCAGACAAGGCCGGGATTTAATCCATATATTCAGTGAAATGAGACAGAAAGAGTTCTCGCCTTTTGAGCGTGATCTGGCCGTGTTGAGCGCTCTGGTAACTTCCGCTCCTTTGCTGGGACTACTGGGTACAGTGTTCGGCATGGTTAATACCTTTTCAGCCATTGCGGAACGGTCCAGCCAAACCACGGAATTAATGGCCTCCGGAATCAGTCAGGCTCTGATTACCACCCAATTTGGCCTGATTATCGCGATTCCCGGCATTTTCGGCATCTCCTTGCTGCGAAAAAAGCTGCAACAGGTGGAGGTGCGTTTTTCAGCATTACAAATTCATTTTTCTTTGGGCTTGCATCGGAGGGGCAATGAACCGGCATAGATATTTGCAATCTTCGGACTCAGTGGAGATCAATATATCGCCCTTGATTGATATGATGTTTTTATTGCTGATATTTTTTATCGTGACCACTGCTTTTGTGGAGGAAATCGGCATACAAATCCAGAAACCCAAGGCTGCCAGCGCGCAAAATCTGGAAAAGCAAAGCATCATGCTGGGAGTTTCGGAAAACGGCGGCGTAGTTTACAGCGGTAATGAAATTGGGCTGAGCGGCGTTCGTGGTTTAGTATCGCGCCTGCTGAAAGACCGGGAGCGGCCCGTGATTATTATTGCCGATGCCGAGAGCCGGAGCGGCATAGTAGTGGATGTGATAGACGAATGCAAACTGGCTGGCGCCAAACAGGTAAGTATTGCCACGGAGGCGGAATGAACGCTTCTAGCAGCCTGTCGGACTTAAGTACAAAATCGGATTTTGTGCACTCTTCCCCCTTTGAAAAAGGGGGATTGAGGGGGATTTTGTATATGAAAGCGGGCGTTTTATTGATTAAATCCCCCCGGCCCCCTTTACAAAAGGGGGAGAATGACTAAAGTCCGACAGGCCCCAAGGTTGTATTGCCCGGATATGGGACCGAAGTGGAGCTATAAGGTGGCAATCGCCGGCATACTGATTACTCTGGGCATCTTTTTATCATTGCCCTTGCTCGATATGCTGGTTCGTCAAAAAAAACGGCTTAAAATTCGCCAGGTCGCGGTCACGGAGATACGCAAGACATTGCCGCGTATTTCGCCGCCCATAAGAAAAAGGACAAAAGCCTGGAAGCCTAGGTTGGCCGAGCCCCGTCAGAGTCTCGCTATGACGCGAATTAACGCCGCTTTGAACCTGGAACCGGGTTTTGGGGATTTTAGCCTGAATTTCGGGCCTTCTCTAAAAGCAGGAGCCGGGGAACTGGTTTTTGACATTTCCGAGGTGGACCATCCGCCCCAGGGAGTATTTACCGTGCTGCCAATATATCCTATGGCCGCGAAATTTAAAAATGTGAAAGGCCGGGTAGTGCTGGCATTTGTTGTCAAGGTTGACGGCACGGTTGACCGGATAGCAGTCCAATCCGCTTTGCCGGTTGGTGTGTTTGAGCAAGCAGCGATTAACGCAGTAAAAAAGTGGCGGTTTAAACCCGGGACCCGGAGGGGCAAGCCCGTGGCCACACGGGTTATTCAGCCCCTGGAGTTTAGTTTGGAGAGGTAGGGAGAATGAGAATAAGAATAAGAAATATTTCCATTGGTTGCCTTTTTTTCATATTTTTGTTTGGTCTCCCGGTATTTTTACACGCTGACCGCGGCTATTCCGGCGATAAAACGCCGGAGTCAAGCGAGCCTGAGGTTACCAAGCAGGAAGCGGAAATATTGAAGCGGATTTCAGCATCAATCAAAAAAGACCAAAAAATTCCGGAAATAATTGAATTTCTAAAAGACCGGATCAAGCGCGACTCGAGTCCGGCTCTGGATTTTGCTCTGGGAAACCTTTGTTTTCAGTCCGGCGAATTTAAAAAAGCTGAATCAGCTTACCGGGCGGCGCTAAAAAAAATGCCGGCTTTTTCCCGGGCGCGGGCCAATCTGGCAAGAGTAATGATCCAACAGGGTAAAATCGAGATGGCATTAAAGGAATTACAATCTTTGCTTCTGCGCGGAGCGGTTAAGCCTTCGACCATGACATTGCTGGGATACACATATTTAATGAAGGGAGAACCAATTCCGGCTGAATCCGCCTACCGCCAGGCGCTGTTGTATAAACCTGAAGATGTTAATGCCTATTTAGGATTGGCCAAATCCTTGCTGGAGCAAGAACGTTATAAAGAGGCGGGGAAAATCCTGGAACACGTGATTGAGGAATTTCCCATGCGCGGAGAATTATGGTCTCTTTTGGCAAATACCCGCCTAGCTTTGGACCAGCCCATGCGCGCGATCGCGGCCCTGGAGAGCGCTCGGCGGCTGGAAGCGGCTTCGCCCGAAGCGCTGGCGACCCTGGGCGATCTGTTGATAAACCAGGGCCAGCCCCACGCGGCCCGGAAAGTCTATCGCGAAGCTTTTGCGAAAGAAAAGCCCTCGATTGATAGATTATTGCGCGCCATTGACGCATTCCTGATGGTCAGAGATTCCATGGGCGCGAGCGCCATGCTGAAGCGGGCCAGGGTTCTGGAAAAAAAGGGGTTATTAACCGCTGATCAGCGCAAAAAATATTGTTGGCAATCGGCCCGGGAGGCTCAAATCAATGGCAAAATAAGAGAGGCTTTAAAAGTTTATCAACAGCTTCTGGAAGAAGATCCCTTGAATACCCTGGCCTTGCTGGCAGTGGGTGATATCTACCATGAGGAAAAGGAGTACGAGCGGGCCCTTTTAGCCTACGAGCGGGCCGGCCGGCTGGACGGCGAGACGAAGATTACTGCGCTTATCCGGCAGGCCCGGGTCGAGGTTGAACGGGGGAAATATCAACGGGCAATTGAGCATCTGGAAAAGGCCCAGTATCTGCGGCCCCAGCCGCACGTGGCTAAATATCTGGAGCAGGTCAGGCGCCTGGTAAGGTGAGGAATAAAATATGTGGATGTTTTTAATACTGCTGTTTATTTTGGGCTGGCTGCACAGCATGGTGAATCTTTCGCTGTTGAAAAAGCGCAGATCTATATTTATTTTCGCGCTGGGTCTGTCGGCAATCAGCTACGGGCTCTTCCCCCTGGCAATTAAAATAAATGTGCAGATAATAAATCAAGCAATACATGACGCGAATATATTGAGTTTAGCCTGTACCTATCAAATCATAGAGGCTTTGGCGATTATGCTGCTGGCCCTGGTTTTAATTAAAAGTCACTATGGCGGGAAAGCAGCCCTTATTCCGGAATCGTCGGCTTTATTTCCATCCGGGATTTTTCTGGGCGGAGTATTTATTTTTCAGGTGTATTTTTTTAATGTTATCCATGAGCTTCCGTTTCCCATAGCGGCTTTAATGTTTTCGCTGTTAATCCTGGCGGTTATGGGGGTCTCGTCCTGGGGAATCCGGAAATTGATTTCAAGCTGGGCCTGGCGGGTTGAGATTAAAATTCTGCTCTCGTTTTTCCAGATGGTATTGGCCATGTTTATTCCGCTGGTACTGGCCGGCATGCGTACTAATGCGCAAGGATATAAAATAAATGCCGGGGCGACCATAGTTACTTTAACTGCCATGATGATTCCGGTGATATTGGGGTTTAGCTTGAAACTGCGGTTTAGACAGTAGCCAGGAGTCAGTCGGACTTAGATACAAAATCGAATTTTGAGCACTCTTCCCCCTTTTTAAAAAGGGGGAGAATGACTAAAGTCCGACGGACTTCTAGTATCTGTTGTGGAAACGACAAAAGGTATTACTATCAGGAGAATATACAATGTTGATATTAACCAATATGCTCTATTTTGTGTCCAGCGCGCTGCTCATACCCGTGATTGTTTTGCTGCTGCTGGCTTTTATATATGCCTTGATAATGCTGGGGGGATTTTACGGGCTGTATATTCAGCGGCTGAGATTCAAGCAGGAGAAAAAGCGGCTTTTGGAAAAAATTCAAAAGAACGGTATCTGCAAGATGGATTTCAGCGGTACCCCGGAACATAACCAGCCGTTTTTAAATGGGTTAAGAAAATTAGCCCGGACTGCGTGGCATCCGGTCCATGGCGAGAAAATAATTACTGATCAGGAACTTAAAGGAGCCAGGGAACTGGAAGGCGCGAAAATTCTGATGCGCATCGGGCCCATGCTGGGACTCATGGGAACTTTGATACCCATGGGACCGGCCCTGGTCGGGCTGGCCGCCGGGGATATCGCGGCTATGGCTACGAATATGCAGATCGCTTTTTCCACGACTGTGGTCGGGATATTTGTAGGCGCAATTGGTTTTGGCGCGCAAGTGGTAAAACAGCGCTGGATGCTTGAAGACATAAGAGATATTCGGTACGTATTTGATCTGGCTTTGGAAGAGCAGTAAATCATGGCGCGTCGAGCAGGTATTTTCGAGCAATTGCAGGAAACGGATAATGATCCCTTGAGCGGCATGGCCAATCTCTTTGATTTGGCCATGGTCTTCGCGGTCGCCTTGATGGTGGCCATGGTGGTGTATTTCAAGATGCCGGAATTGCTTTCACCAGATGATTTTACCATGATCAAGAATGCCGGAAAGGAAAATATGGAGATCATTGTTAAAAAAGGCCGGGAAATAACCAAATATAAAGGCACCCCAAAACAGGGTCAGGGTAAAGGAAAACGCGTAGGCGCGGCATACGAGTTGGAAGACGGCCGGATTATTTACGTGCCGGAGTAGAGAGTGTCTGCTACGGAAGCGTGTTTTTTTAAGTTTGTCATTCCGAACGTAGTAATGGAGATTGTCGGACTTTGTTGTTGACTTATGATATAACGACAGCAGTTTCCCCCTTTACAAAAGGGGGAGAATGACTAAAGTCCGACAGGCTTCTAGCCCCCTTTTCCCTGGACAAAACCATCCAGGACAGGCCAAAGGGGGGAACTCTATAAGGTAACCCTGTAGCAAGCTACGGGGAATTACAAGTTCAACTGGAAAGGATTACTGAATGAAGACAATCATTGCAAATATTATGAGCTTTCTTAAAAAACCATATATCATTGCCGGTCTTTTAGCCATCGGGTTGGCCGGAGCGCTTTATGTAAAATTCGTGAGTCCAACCAACGTAGCTTTCATTAATTTTACGGACTCACAATACGCGCAAATACTTGAGGTGAAAAAAAATGCTTTTATTAACGCAAAACGCATCTCGTTCAAACAAGAGAAAACGCCCGGCTTGAAAAAATATACGGCTATCTATATTTTCGGCATGGGCTTGAACCTGAATGAAAAACAGAGCAAAAGCATACAGGCGGCCATGAATAGAGGGAGTAAAGTATATGTCTATGCGGCTACCAGCAGCGGGAGTGATTTAAACAACCTGGAGGGCGATGATCTGAAATATATTGAAGCCTGTTTCAGCAATGGCGGCCGCAGGAATATGCAAGCCCTTTTGAATTACAGCCGTCGGATCTTTGATGGAAAAACGTTTTTCAGCCAACCAATTGTTGAGCCTCAAATCATACCCCATGATGTCTTTTTTCATCTGGGCGAGGATGAATACTTTACCACCCATATGGAATATCAGGAATTTTACGAAACCAGGGATTATTTTAAGCCTGAAGGCGCGAAGGTTTGTATCCTGACAACCAATCTCGGCCCCAGAAACCGGAATAACCGGGCAGCAGTGGATGCCTTGATAAGGGATTTGGAGGCGCGCGGCATGAATGTTTACCCCGCAGCCGGATTCATGCAACGCCTGGATTTCCTGAAAGCCGTGAACCCTGATTTGGCCGTGTTGATGCCGCATGGCCGGCTGGCCCTGGGCCGGGCCGCTGAAGCTGTCGCTTATCTCAGGGAGAAAAATATTCCCTTGCTTTGCCCGATTCATATTTTTGGCCCTTATGATAAGTGGGTAAAAAGTCAGCAGGGCATGGCCGGAGGCATGCTGAGCCAGAGTATTGTCATGCCCGAACTGGATGGCGGGATCGACCCCTATGTCATCGGCGCCCAGTTTAAAAATAAAAATGGGTTGTATGTTTTTAAGCCCATACCGGAAAGGATTAAACGGTTCGGTCGGCGGGTGGAAAATTGGATCAGATTGCAGCGCCTGCCGAATTCCGAGAAAAAAGTGGCTATCGTCTATTACAAAGGTCCAGGGTTAAATGCCATGTCGGCCGGCGGCCTGGAAGTCGCGCCATCGCTTCTGAATCTGCTGCGTCACTTGAAGCAACAAGGGTTTGATACCGGCGTTTTGCCGGAAAATGCCAAGGCTCTGATGGCGAGGATACAGAAAGAGGGCCCGGTCTTGGGCGCCTATGCCAAGGGGTCTTTTCAAAAATATTTAGAAAATGGAAATCCGGAATTAATTTCTGTGCCGACCTATTCAGCCTGGTGCCAACAGAATCTGCAACCTGAAATGCTAAAGGACATAGAGGTCAATTATGGACCTGAGCCGGGGAAATATAGGCAGGTTGAAAAAGACGACGAAGATTATATTGCCGTGGCCCGTATCCGGTTCGGCAATGTGGTTATCCTGCCCCAGCCGCTGCCGGGGTATGGTGATAATACCTCGCAGATTATTCATGGCGCCAAGAAAGCACCGCCTCATGCTTACGTGGCGGCTTATCTCTGGATAAAAAACGGGTTTAAAGCGGACGCGATTGTTCATTTCGGCACGCACGGCAGCCTGGAATTTACGCCCTGGAAACAAGTGGCGCTGTCACAATATGATTGGCCGGACGCCCTGATTGGTGCTCTGCCGCACCCCTATATTTATGTGATCAATAATATCGGCGAAGCCATGATTGCCAAGCGCAGAAGCTATGCAGTCATCGCTTCGCATCTGACGCCGCCGTTTACCGAGGCGGACCTGTACGGAAAATTATCCGATCTTCACAATGCCTTGCACAGCTATTTCAACACAGAGAGCAAAGCGTTAAAGCAGGAATACCGGGAAACAATCAAGACCTTGGTTTATAAAATGGAACTGCACAAAGATCTGGAATTAGAGGGAAAAGAAAAAGGCACTTTGGCGGAAGCGGCCATTCATAAAATACATAATCATATTCATGTGTTGGAACAGGAAAAAATTACGCGCGGGCTTTATACCCTGGGCAAGAGCTATCGCGAATCCGATGTTTATGAAACCGTAAGACTAATGGCCATTGATGCGATCGCGTACAGCCGGGCCGGGCTGGACTTACTGCAAGGAAAGATAAAAGCAGAAGACATGGAAAATCAACACAAGTTTGACACAGTGTACCGCCAAAAGGCTTTTGCGATGATTGATAATATCCTGCTGCGCAATTATTCTCCGGCCAGCTATTTGAATAAGCAGGACCTGGCGCGGCTGGCTGCCTGGGACAAAGCGCATGCCAAACCCGGCCCGGATGAAATGATGAGGAAAATGTCTGCTGCTCATAAGACCGCGAAAACGGATTCCCGGGAAGAAGAGTATGTTGCGGCTGTGCGGATATATCGCGACACCCTGTTTTCAATCAAGGATTATTATGCTGCCCTGGAAAAGTCAACGTCAGAAGAGACGGCGGCAATCGTGCGGGCCTTATCCGGCGGCTACCTGTCTCCCTCCTCAGGCGGAGACCCGATCGGCAATCCCCAGGCAGTTCCCACCGGCAGAAACCTCTATGCCATTGACGCGGAAAAAACACCTACCCAGGAAGCCTGGAAGGTCGGCGTAAAACTGGCGGATGCCTTGATCGCTGCCAAGCTAAGCCGGACCGGCAAGTATCCGCAAAAAGCGGCATTTACGCTCTGGGGAGGCGAATTTATTCGCGCTCAGGGAATTAACCTGGCTCAGATATTCTACCTGCTGGGAGTGGAACCTGTGAGGAATTCCCGGGGCGCTGTCCATGATGTCCGGCTGATACCCATGGAAAAACTGAAGCGGCCCCGGATAGACGTAGTGGTGCAAACTTCGGGACAGTTCCGGGATATAGCGGCCTCGCGGGTTTATTTGATAAATAAAGCCGTGGACCTGGCCGGCCGGGCTGATGATGGGGACCAATATGAAAATCATGTAAAAGCCGGAACCATCAAAGCCGAGGCAATTATGAAAGCCAAAGGTCTTTCGCCTGAGCAGGCCAGAAAATTCGCCACGGCCAGGGTGTTCGGGGGAGTCAATGGAAATTACGGAACAGCCATCATGGGTAAGGTGGAATCAGGCGATAAATGGGAAGACGAAAAGGAAATTATTGACCAGTATTTAAAAAACATGGGAGCGGTTTATACCAAAGAAAATTGGGGATTTTATCAGGCCGGGATATTCGAAGGCGCTTTGCAAAACACGGATACCGTAGTACATCCGCGATCTTCCAACACTTATGGTCCTTTATCCCTGGATCATTACTATGAATTTATGGGCGGTCTCAATGCGGTAGTGCGCCAGGTTACGGGCAGCGACCCCGAGGCTTTTTTTAATGACCTGCGCAACCGCTATAACCCGCGGGTTCAGGGCGTGAAGGAAGCCATCTGGGTGGAAGCCAGAACAACGATTTTTAATCCCAAGTATATTAAAGACCTGCAAGCCGGCGGGGCCTCGTCGGCCGAAGTGTTCGCGGAAACAGTCCGCAATACTTATGGCTGGAATGTGATGAAACCGAACGCGATTGACAAGGAAATCTGGGAGGGGATTGATTCTGTCTATATTCAGGATAAATACAAGCTCAATATGGAAAAATATTTCAGGCAAAAAAATCCTTATGCCCTGCAGGAGATAACCGCGGTCATGCTGGAAACGATACGGAAAGGATATTGGCAGCCGGATGCGGCGGTCATCAAGCGTATCGCTGAATTACATGCCAGGCTGGTGATAGATCATAAAGCCGGATGCAGCGGGTTTGTCTGCGATAACGCGAAATTGCAAGCCATGATTCAAAATGCGCTGAAGCCGGAACAGAAAGCGGATTATAAACGGCAGATTGATTCAGCCAGGATGGGAGAAACAGGAGAGAAGAAAAAGGGAATGGAATTGAAAAAAGAGAAGATGAGCCTGAACCAGGTCAAGGAGCTGGTTAAAGAAAACATGACTACGGTTGTGGCAGTGTTTATAATTCTATTATTGTTTTCCGCAGCCGTGATTGTCGGCATGGCCAGACATAGAAAATAGGGGATTGCGGTTATGGAAACCAAAAAGGAAATCAGCCAGGATGTGCTGGATGAAATTGTTAAATCGATCCAGCGGATAAAATACGGGGAGGTGAGGATTATAGTTCATGACGCGAAGATAGTGCAGATAGAAAAAATCGAAAAAAAACGCTTTCAAAACTAAACCAACCTGAAAACCGACCACGTCTGTGGAGGTTGAACAAAGCCCCATCCGGAAATGCCCACTGGAAAACCAGAGAATTCCGAATAAAAAAATATATTAAAAAAAACAGGAGGCGAGAAAAATGAAAAATATTTTATCAGTATTAACTATGCTGGGTATGGTTTTAGGGAGCATGCCGGCTATAGCCCAGGAAGAACTTCCGCCAACATCGGAAGAACTCCGGACAGAACCAATAGAAGAACAAATAACACCGGAAGAGGACCAGGTATCACCCGAAGAGGTATTGGCATCGCCGGTTGAGGCTCCGTTCATGCCGGAAGAAAAAGAAGTGCCGAGCTTCCACATGGATACCATGGTTATCTCGGCAACCAAGACTGAGCACAAACTGGGCGATGTGCCGGTGGCAACCGAGATCATAACGCAGGAAGATATTCAGGCCAGAGGCGCAAAAACGCTTCAGGATGCGCTGCGGGGTTTGCCGGGAATAAAGATCAACAAATCGTGCGGCAGTTGGGGAGATAAAGGCAAAATAGAAATCCGCGGTATGGATGCAAGCCAGACGCTTATTCTCGTGGACGGACAGAGAGCTGTAGGCGGGCATGCCAACGCTGTTGACCTTAACCAAATACCCGTGGGAATGATAGAAAGAATAGAGATTGTCAAAGGCCCTGGTTCGGCGCTTTATGGCAGCGATGCTATTGCCGGGGTGGTGAATATCATCACAAAATTAGCTCCGGATAAACTACAAGCCTCAGCCAGCGCATCTTTGGGCAGCCGGCAGACTCGGATTTGTGGAGCCAGCAGCGGTATTAAGGCCGGAGATTTCGGAGTGGGAGTGAATTATACGCACCGGCAGTCTGACGGTATTGAGAAGGAGACCGACAAATACCAAGAAGATATGGTGCAAGCAAGTGTGCAATACTCATTTACTCCGCAGGCAAAACTGGCTATCAAGCCGTCTTATTCCAAAAACAAGATGGATTATGAAGGCCGTACGCAGGACCGGATGGGCCTGAATACATTGTTTGATTGGAGTCCGGACAAGTATTCCAAATTAAATTTCCGGGGCGGCTTATTAAATTATAAACATTACACCGAGGATAAAAGTACTGATTATATTGGTGATGATCATGACCTGGAAATTAATTACAGTCGTACGCTGTTTGAACACCACACGCTTATTGGCGGATATGCTTATTATAATAAGAAAATAGATGATCCGGGAAAAGACTATTCCGCAGAGCAGGTCCTGCATAGCGGACTGCTGCAGGCGGAAATGGATATTGGCCCGGTAGTAGCAGTTCTGGGTGCGCGAGTGGATGATCATGACCTTTGGGGAACAGAGACCAATCCCAAAGCCAGCCTTATGTATAAGGTTATGGAGGGGCTTAAATTGAGAGCCTCGGCCGGGACTGCGTTTCGCGCTCCCAGTCTGGTCAAATTGTACGCTGATGGCTGGCGGATGGGACCTTGGATAGTCAGGGCGAATCCTGATCTTAAGCCGGAGAAATCCATCGGTTATCAGGCAGGCGCGGAATACAGCCTTTCCAATCTGTTATTGACCAAATTAACGTACTTTAGGAATGAAATTAAGGATTTGATTAGCTACCAAACGGAGGTTGAAGTAATTCCGCGCCCCTTCGGGCCTCCCATCATAAGAATGTATATGGACTGGGATAATGTTAACGAGGCTATGACCCAGGGGATGGAATTCAGCGTGGCCAGCCAGCCCCTGGATGCTCTGACCCTCAAGCTTGGTTACACGTATCTCCAAACCGAGGATAAAGAGACTGGGAAAGAACTGACCTACAAGCCTCAACATAAACTGGATTTCAGCGCCGGTTACCGCATTCCCTTTATTGATGTGCTGCTGGTGGCTGAGGCGGAATATGTGGGCGAACGCTTTGAGGATGCGGACAATGTAGACAAGCTGGATGCCTACACCCTGTTTAATTTAGCTTTGTCCCGCAATATCCTTGATTATGTGGATGTGTTTGTCCGGGCGGATAATCTTACGGGCGAGAAAGATATCCAGGACGAATATGATATTGATGGAACGGTTGTGCTGGCTGGTTTGAAAGTGCAGTTTTAAATGATAGTCATATAGGGGCCGGCCCAGGGTTTTAATCCACGCAGCGGGCGGGCACACCCTTCGACTTCGTTCAGGACAAGGAGGCCCGCCCCTACGAAAAACATTATCATTGCGTTTTTTTGCATTTGTAGGGGCGATTCGCGAATCGCCCCTACCGATTGATTCATGTCAATTTTCCGGAGGTGCACGGGGTGGAAATTGAAATCATCAATTCAGAGAAAAACGTTCAGTTGACGAAACTTACGGATGTTTGGGTCCGAAGGGCAAGACCTACTGATTTTTATCTTTCTGAGATTGAGAGGCGGGAATTTATCAGTCAAAAGACCCGCGGGCCATTGCTTGAAGTTATAACCAATAGTCATGAATTCTCATGTTCCATGGGTCATAAATGTCCGCACATGCTGATGTTGTATTTGAATTGATTTTTTTAATTAAAAAGTTAGGCGCGCCTAATAATAAAAGGGATGTAATAAAGCTCAACCTGAGGGAGGTTGGAGAAAATGAATGAGGATCGGTCTTTAAATCTATTTATAAAATATCTAATGTGCAGACTGGCGCCGGTTTTGGTGAGGGTAAAGCCTTCGGTGCTGTTGGGAATGATGGAATATCCTGCTTTTGACGGCGAGAAAAGCAATGCGATTTGGGCCGGGCAAAAAGAAATTGTCATGCGCAGATTGGAATTGTCGTATATCGAGCTAAAAGATTTAACGGCAACCAGGCAGGTGCTTTTTTATGATGCGCAGGAACTCTGGAAAACCATAAACCGGCCTGCGCATATCTGCTTTCTGGGTAAATTCGGATACTCATCCTGCGAAACATTGCCGGAGTTTCTTTCCCGGTTGAAGACGCGGTTTAATAGTCCGGAATTTCCCCATGAGATAGGCTTATTTCTTGGATATCCGCTAAAAGATGTGGAGGGTTTTATTGAAAAAAAAAAGCCGCCGCTGGCGAGGGGAGGTTGGCAGGTGTTTGAGGAACCGAATAAAGCGATAAGCCTTATGCGGCTGCAAAAACGGGCGGAAAAGATAATATTCACCTTGATAGCCAACCGGCGAAATCCCATGAAGTTTCTAAAGACGGTCGGCGTACATTTTGAAAAACTCAGAAAAGCGGTTGAAATTCAATAAAACACTCGGCTTTGGCAAATTTATAAAATCCCCCCTTACCCCCTTTTTGAAAAGGGGGGTCTGAAAGTCCCCCTTTGAAAAAGGGGGACTTAGGGGGATTTTTCAGCGGTTTGCATATAACAGTTTGTCGAAAAGAAGCTGATAATATCTTGAAAAAGCATAAAAAAATGAATTTGCCAAAGTCGAGCAAAACATTATAAAGGAGGCGGTAAAATGGCTAAAGCAATTGTTGTTTATGGGAGTACGACGGGAAATACCGAGAAGCTGTCTGAAGCAGTGGCAGCGGGTTTGAAAACAGCGGCGCATGAAGTGGTTCGGATGAATGTGGCAGATTCCACCCCGGAGATGTTAAAAGACTATGAGGTAATTGTCTTGGGCTGTTCGACCTGGGGGGACGGGGAACTGCAGGATGATTTTGTCCGGTTTGAAGCAGATATAAGAAACCTGGACTTAACCGGTAAAAAGGCCGCGGTTTTTGGACCCGGCGACAGTATGTATCCTCAATTTTGCCAGGCAGTATATGTTTTGGCTGATGCCCTCAAGGCCGCCGGCGCGGAAATTGTCACCGATGCTTTGAAAATTGACGGGGATATTGATGAGGCAGCGCTTGAAAAAACACAAGCCTGGGGAGCCAGGGCGGCGGAAGGAGAAGAAAATGAAAAAAAATAATCTACTTTTAATAACTTGTAATTCCCTCTAGCTTGCTACGGGGTTACCTTATTGAGTTCCCCCTTTGGAAAAGGGGGCTAGGGGGATTTTACAAATAATAAATCAGGTTAGATACCCCGCAGCTTGCTGCGGGGAGAATTCATTATTTTATAAAGAGTCTGAGCACAAAACAAAATAAAATACAAGAAAATATAGACAGCGCCGCTATGCCTCAATTAAAAATGCCCGCTGTAACTCCGGTTTTTTCCGTGAGGGAATTACTGCGTAAGTCTTTACGCCTGGCCTGGATGGAATTAAAAAATATTACCCGGCCGGTAGTGTTTCGCATTGTAATGCTGCTTTTGTTTGTGATGTTTGTGGGCTATAATTTTATCTGGAATACGCAGTATTATATAACCACCTCTCATTTGCCGCTTACTTATATTATGTCTTTTGTCAGGGCCCCCCTGGGTGTTGTGCTCGCTATTTTTATAATGTTGTGGGCCGGCGAGGTTTTATTTAAAGACCGGAAATCCGGAATTTGGCAGATAACCGATGCCATGCCTGCGCCCGCCTGGGTATTTGTTTCATCACGGTTTACAGCGATGTCAGGAGTTGCCTTGCTGGTATGCACGGTAATGCTCGGCGCCGGTTTATTCGCGCAAATAACTCAGGGCTTTTTTGATATAGAATGGGGATTATATTTTAAAGATATATACTTATCGCGTTTTGGCCTGGTATCGTTTATGCATTTGATAGCCCTCGCATTTTTTGCCGGTACTTTATTTAATAATCGTGTAGCCGGGCATATAACATCTATTGCTATATTTATATTTTTAGTAATTTCGGCGGAATTTGGTTTAATCGAGCAACTGAGATTTCTCTTTCCATTTACGCCTGGTGTAGAGGATTATTCGGAAATGAATGGTTATGGAATATTTGATAAGGCCATGCCCTGGTATGCCGGCGCCTGGAGCGCTCTGGCTGCTTTATTTCTTTTATTCACAGTTAAATTCTGGAACCGCGGCATTAAAAAAAGTTTTAAAGAACGATTTATTGCTTTTTATAAAGAGCGTAACACAGGTTTTGCCATGGTATTTTTACTTTTTCTTGGTTTGTTTATCTGCTGTCAATATGTAATCCATAAAAATGTACATCAGCTTGCCGGGTTCCAAACCAGCGATCAAAAAAATTCGGAAGCGGCTGATTATGAAAATAAATACCTGAAATATTCAGAACTGCCGCAGCCGAAGATTGTTGATATAAATATGGAGATGGATATAAATCCGGCGCAGCGCAGAGCAAAATATAATGCCGGGCTGTTGCTTTTGAATAGGACCGGCCAGGCAATCGAGACTTTACATATTAATTGGAAAAAGTTTTTAAGTATTGATAATCTGAAAATAGAAAACCGGGATCTCGAATTGCTGGATGAAGATAAATCTTTGCGTTATGCGATTTATAATTTGCCGCGTCCGCTTAAACCGGGAGAAAAAATAATCCTTATGGTACAAGCCGAATTGCATTATAAGGGGTTCCATCAATCCGATCCCCAGGCGGATTTAACTTATAATGGCTCATTTCTCGGTACGGATATTCTTCCTTATTTTGGGTATGATGAAAAGAGAGAGGTGGAAAATAACATAGATCGCCTGGGAAATAGTCTTGCAATTAAAAAATCCCGAATGGCCGGTCACAATGAATCTTTTTCCCGTGGGAATGTGGTGCAGTCTGATCAGGCTGATAAATTATCCTGGAATATCGTTATCAGTACCTCCGGTGAACAGCAAGCCGTTTGTCCCGGGTCATTAATTAAAAGTTGGAAAAAAAGCAATAAAAATTACTTTCAGTACAAATCCGGAAAGCCGGGGTTTTTAAATTTCCATATAGCATCCGCAAAATATCTAAAAAAAGAAATAAATACCGGTAAAACCAAAACCACTATATATTATCATCCCCGGCATACTTATAATATCGAACACATTCAAAAAGCAGTACAGGAATCTTTTCTCTGGCTATCCGCAAAATTTGGAGAATATCCATATTCATCCTTACACATCGTGGAAAAACCGCATTACAATGAAGACTTTGTTAGTTATCACAATGTAATTGCCATTTCTGAAAATCACGGGTGGACTGCGGATGCTAAAAAACCGGAGGATCTGGAATATATATATTATTACATTGCGTATGAATTGGCGAAACACTGGGCAGCCGCAAAATTAATGATTGCGGATGTACAGGGCGCCGGTGTATTTACTGACTCGATCCCCGAATATGCAGCCTTGATGTTTATGGATCATAAATTCGGACATCATCAATTAAAAAAGTGGTTCACCAAAAAATATGTTGATTATGAAAAAGGCAAAGGAGATGAATCCATAAAAGAACCGTTATTATTGCGGGTAGATGATGTGAGTTATGTATCCCGGAATAAAGGCGGCTGGGCATTGTATTCACTGGCGCGACAGGCGGGAGTGACAGAATTTAATGAGTGGCTGGGCAAATGGCTGCGGCGCCAATCGCAAAACAGCTCAGGTGATTTTGTTATTGCCGGTGATTTTTATAGGGATTTAAAAAAATGGCTGCCGGTATCTATGCATACTGCTGCTGAGGAATAGTTTGAATACCGTATGCAGTACCGGATAAAATTACAAGCTGTTTTTTTTGATAATAATGAAGTTATATTAAAAATATTATCGAAAAAAATAGACAATGATGGTATTGGCAATCTAACAAACAAAGCAATTGATGAATGGATTGAAGTGGGTTTGCTTGATGAAAATGAAAAAATAAAGGAAATAGTAAAAATCAAATTAAAGTCAGGATTGCACAGTTATTCATTAAATTCCGGATATAAACCGGCTAAAATTGAACTGGATCCGTATTATTGGTATATAGCTGAAAACCGGAACGCCAGCTTGATAAAGGAAGTAAAATATAAAAAATGATAAAAAATGCCGGAGGAAAATATGTCTGGATTTTCTGTTTATGAAAAACAATTAAAGAAAAAACAAAAAACCGGAATAGCCCGGTTAATAGAGATTGCCGGCACAAAATCGGTTTATCTTGTGCTGACGGCAATATTAAGTGTGATTGCTGTAATTGCCCAGATGACACCTTTTATTACTGTCTATCTGCTGGTCAGGGAGCTGGTTGTCAATATTTCGAATATTCAGGCTATCGACACCGCTTATGTATGGCGGCTGGGCTGGATTACCGTTGCCGGGATCGGCCTTTACGGCGTTTTTACCTATGCGGCCCTCATGTTTTCTCATGTGGCCGCGTTCAATATACTTTATGAGATTCGGATCGCTCTGGCGGGAAAACTTACCCGTATGCCCATGGGATATTTTACCACTAAGACAAACGGCAGTATTAAGAAAATATTGCATGAGGATGTGGAGCGCATCGAGTTATTTGTGGCTCATCATATTATGGATATTGTTCAGGCTGTGACCCTGCCGCTTATCTCCCTGGTATTCCTTTTTATTATTGATTGGCGGCTTGCCATTGGGGTGTTAATTCCCCTTCTGCTTGCAATGATCGCTCAAAGACCCATGTACGGCTCCGCCGGAATGAAGCTGTATGCAGCGTGGCAGGAAAAACTGGCGGCCATGAACGGCACTATTGTGGAGTATGTACGGGGAATGCCGGTTGTCAAGATTTTCAACCAGACGGTGAACGCATTTAAGCGTTTTGCGGATGATGTTTATGCCTACCGGGATTTAACCCTGTACTGGGTAAAGACATCAGCAACATCTTTTAATGCCCTGGTAGTACTTATAAGTTCCAGCGCCGTGTTTGTTCTGCCGATCGTCATATTTCTTCTTCATTCCGCGCCCTCCGCGGATTACGGGACCATGGTTTCTACCGTATTTCTATTCTTATTTGTTGGAATGGGGATATCCCTTCCCCTTTATAAACTGCTGTATATGGCATCGGCCATGGCCCAGATAAAAACCGGGCTGGAGGGAATCGACGGCATACTGTACAGTAAGGAGATACCCGAAACTGAAACGGCTAAAGAGCCTGATAATTCGTTAGTGGAATTAAATAACGTCAGCTTTTCTTATGGCGCTCAAACTGTTTTAAAGGATGTTTCGTTTTCAGCCGCCCCGGGAACCGTTACTGCCCTGGTCGGTCCCTCCGGGGGCGGAAAAACCACCATTGCCAACCTGGTAGGCCGCTTCTGGGATGTGGAGACCGGAGAGGTTTGCATTGGAGGAATCAATATCAAGGATATGCCGGTAGAGGTTTTAAACAATACTGTGTCCACGGTTTTTCAGGATGTATTCCTTTTTTTTGATACCATTGAAGAAAATATAAGGATGGGGAATAAAAAATCCTCTTATGAAGAGGTTGTCTCTGCCGCTAAAGCCGCGCAGATTCATGATTTTATCGAAACCCTTCCGGAAGGATATAAGACCCTTATAGGGGAGGGCGGGACATACCTGTCCGGAGGGGAGCAGCAGAGAATCGCCCTGGCCAGAATAATACTTAAAGATTCCCCCATTATTGTTCTTGACGAGGCCACAGCCTATGCGGATCCTGAAAATGAGGCTCATATTCAGGATGCCCTGTCCGTTGTTCTTAAGGATAAGACTGTTATTGTAATAGCTCACCGGCTCTACACCATAACCGATGCCGACCTGATTCTGGTGGTGAATGAGGGGAGGATAGAAGAAGCGGGAACTCACCGGGAACTTCTGAATAAAAATAGATTATATAGTCATCTCTGGAATATCCATACCAAGGCCAGAGACTGGGATATTGACACGGATAAGGAGGCTGTTCTATGAAAAAGTTATTGAATGTAATAACAAATAACAACCCCGGAGTATTGAAAAAACCTGTTCTGTTCGAGGCGCTTAAATCCATGCTCCAGGGACAGCCCTACTTTGTTATCCTGCTGGTAATGCTGGAACTGCTGAAACCTCTTGAAAACCCCGGAACAGAAATAGATTTTCCCCGGCTTATTATTTTAACCCTATGGCTGGCAGCCTCTATGGCGCTGTTATTTATTGTTGGAAGGTCCCTCTACAATGTGGAGAACAAAGTGGCCTATGGGGTTGTTACAGAGGGGCGGCTATCCCTGGGAGAGCATATTAGAAAACTTTCCATGGGGTTTTTCAAGGGCCGTGATCCCGGAGACATCACAGCTTTGATGCTGCAGGACTATACTAATATCGAAATGCTGGTCAGCCGGCTGCTGATGGATGTTGTGGGCGCGCTCGCGCTTCCGTTTTTATTTTCCTGTTTCCTGCTTTTCTATGACTGGCGCATGGCCCTGATTTTACTTGCTCCTGTGCCGGCGGCTATTCTGGCAGCGGTTATTACCAGAATGATCATTCTTCGGACCGGCACAAAACATATTAAGGCCAAGAACACCGCTTCCTCTCGAATGCTTGAGTACCTTGACGGCATAAAAAATATTAAGGCCTTCAATCTGCACGGAAAGAAATTTGTCCGGCTGGAAAAGGCCTTTCAGAATCTGAAGCGGCTGAGTATAAAACAGGAGGCTGTGGCCGGGCCTTCTGTTATGCTGGGGATCTGGTTTCTTAACGCCGGGATTGCTCTTATTATGCTGGCCGGGGTTTATTTTATTATAGCAGGAATACTGTCGATTTCCTGCTTCTTATTTTTTCTGATAATCGGGACAAGAGTGTACGATCCTTTGAGCAGGGCCCTGGTAAGTTTTATTGAGCTGAGTTACTATTCGATTTCAGCGAACCGAATTAAAGAGGTCTTCGATATAAAACCACTGCCGGAACCGGCTGTATCGGGAAAGCTTTCCAAGCATAACGTCGAGTTAAAAAATGTATGGTTCCGCTATCATGAAACAGATGTACTGAAAGATGTCAGTTTTTCCCTGCCTGAAAACTCCATGACAGCCCTGGTGGGACCTTCCGGCTCGGGAAAGTCCACCATTACCAGGCTGATTGCCCGCTTCTGGGATGTCAGCCGGGGTGAGATAACGGTAGGCAGCCGGCCGGTTAAAGATGTGAAGACTGAAGATTTGCTTGCCAATATCAGTATGGTTTTTCAGGATGTCTATCTTTTTAACGATACCATTCTGAATAATATCAAGGTGGGAAAGGCCGATGCCTCCATGGAGGAGGTCTTGGCAGCGGCTAAAAAGGCCAGGTGCCATGAATTTATAGAAAAACTGCCCCAAGGCTATGAAACAATGGTGGGAGAAGGCGGTGCAACCCTGTCGGGCGGAGAAAAACAGCGCGTCTCTATTGCCCGCGCAATCCTTAAAGATGCTCCTGTAATTCTGCTCGATGAAGCCACAGCGTCCCTTGACCCGGAGAATGAATTGTATATTCAGGAAGCCATAGGAGAGCTGATTAAGAGCAGAACCCTTATTGTCATAGCTCACAGATTAAGCACCATAACCCATGCCAATCAAATTCTTGTTCTCAAAGAGGGGAAAATTGTGGAGCAAGGAACTCATCAGGAACTGTTGGCAAAAGACACAGGTTTATACCAGAACATGTGGAACGAACAGAGAAGAGCGCATGGCTGGAAAATTAAATCAAAAGAAGCCGTGAATATATGAAAAAGACAGCAAGATATTTTCTGTTTTTTTAATATGTTAGCCACGAATTCCCCGGCTTTCAAGCCGGGGATGAAGCGGGATAGTAATAATGATTTTCTACAGATCATATCCAATTTTCCGCTCTTTAGAGCGGGGAATTGAATAGGGAGAAAACTTTAAATGATATTTAGTAAAAAACGGAAAAATTTCATAAACAGGACAGCCCGCTTACCTTATGGAGAAAAGGCGGTTAAATTTTATAATGAGCCAAAAGCTCATTATAAATCGTTTAAAATAATTTTAGAGAAACTGAACCTTAAACAAAAAGATAGATACTTCGAGATAGGTTGCGGAGGAGGCGTGCTTCTTGGTATGGCCTTGAAAAAAGTAAAATCCGCTGCCGCCATAGACCACAGTCAGGACATGGTCAAGCTTTCTATAAAGAATAACCGGGAATATATAGACTCGGGCAGGGTAGAAATCGTCCAGGGTGACGCCGGGGAACTGCCATGGGAGGATAGCAGCTTCAATGCCGGAGCAAGCGCAAACATGTTCTTTTTTGTTGAACACCCTGAAGATGTCCTGAACGAAATATGCCGCGTTCTAAAACCGGGAGGCAGGTTTGCCATGGTTACAATGGGAAGGAGTCTCATCGGGAAAATCATATTCGGATGGCTTTATTCATTGCGTACATATTCGAATAAGAAAATGAAATCAATGCTAGTTACTGCAGGGTTTTCGCCAGTTGAAGTAGAAACACGATGGGGAGGGCTTATCCAGGTGTGTTATGCGCTTAAAAAGAGGGAATTATAATTGTCGCTGATCAGATAGTTTGAAAAAGGGGGATTTTACAAATAATAAATCAGGTTAGATACCCGGAGGCTTGCCCCAGAGTAATTCATTAATAATCGGAGGATGAAAGACATGCAAAATGTAAAAAATATCAAAAAAACATATTATACATATATGATTATTGGCTTAATGTACCTGGTAGTAAAGATTATCTTTGTGTTAGCAGGTTATCTGCATTCAGGAGCTACAGCGCATGGCGCGATTCCGGCAATCCTGACGATTCTGACCGGTATGTTATCACTGAAAGAGCGTAGTAAAAATACCGGACGCGTAATCTGGCATAAGCTGAATATTATAATTCCCTTACTTATATTAATAATTACGCCGGTTTTTATGTATATTAAAATGGGAAGTGCTAAGTGGCTAACGGAAGGCCGTTTTCCGGTACTGATAATTTATTCGGCTTTTGCAATTGTTCAGATGGCAATAGCCTGGATTTTATTCAGAAAAAAATGACAATACCATAATATCCCATACTCCAGGGGATCCTGGTGATTTATTTTTGCCGGCGGGGTTATAAGGCAATTAAAGGAAGATAAGCTTTTGCTTCTCTTTTAGCCTGATTATTGGTATATTTACAGATATTTAAACAAAATGACAATGGGATGTGTTCCAAATGATTAGTAAGGAACTATTAACTGAAGCTAAAAATCGATTGGTTGAGAAATTTCATCCTACGCGAATCATTTTGTTTGGTTCTCAGGCACGGGGAACGGCCGGCAAACATAGTGATGTAGACATTCTGGTCGTTGGTTCTTTCTCGAAAAAACGCACAGAATTAATGACTGATATGCATCGCAGTTTGCAGGGCTTGCATTTTCCTTGTGATATTATCGTCCTTACATATGAAGAATTTGAGAGCGATCGCCATATACCTGGAACAATTGCCCGTCCCGCCTGGAAAGAAGGGATAGTGCTCTATGACCGGTAATTCATCAGCCGTTGTCGCAAAGGTGAAGGAATGGATAGAATGCGCGGAAGAAGATTTGCTTTTGGCGCGGCATGCTTTAACCTTGACCAGTAGTTGCCCCTACCGATTAATTGCTTATCATGCGCATCAATGCGCTGAAAAATATCTAAAAGCTTTTCTGGTTTTTCATTTGGTGGATTTTCCATATACACATGATATCCAGTATCTATTAGACTTATGTTCACAAAAAGCCGATTGGCCAACTGCTTTAGCTGAAGCAGACAGTTTAACCACTTATTCTATCACAACCAGGTATCCCGGACGGCCAATTGTGGTGAAAGAGGAAGTTGAAAACGCTATCGAGCTTGCATCACAAGTTAAAAGTATTGTCCGCAGGTCATTATTGGATGAAGGTTTGATATTTTAACTTGTAGAAAAAGATTAGAACTTCGTTTTATTGAAGAATAAAGCGGCGCTTCGCGTATGCCGAAGGTATTTTAATGCAAATTCAAAAATATATTTCGATTTTAATCATAGTCCAATATCTGTGGCTGGCAATTGGTTCCAGCTTTCCGGTATTTCATACTTGTTCTTTACACCATTGTTCCGGTCATTGTCATAATACGAATATTTGTCATGCGAATGACAACCCACAATCCGAACAATTAACTATTCCCGGGAATTGCCACCAGGACAAGCATCATAAATGTGCGATGTGTTTTTGGAGAAATATCTTTAAAAACTCTTCACAGGATATTTCTTTTGCATTTCATATTGCCTATCAAAAAATAGTTTTAATACAGTGCAAATTCCTTTTATTACAAAATAAATACTTCTGTTTTTCCTCCCGGGCTCCTCCTGCAGCCATTGACGTTTAAATAATTAAAAATCAACAAAACATTTAAAACAGGAGGAATACTATGTTTTTTTATGGTAAAAGAAGCACTGGATTGTACTGTCTTAGTTGTGTGCTTGGCGTTCTTTTAAGCGCTTCTTTGGCAAGGGCTCAGGAAGGATCCCTCTGTGTCAATATAGGTGAGACACGCCCGGCGCAGGAAGTGTATGTTATGGATGAAATTGTCATTAAAGCCGAACCCGTAGAAGAAGATATGGAAACCAAACGGATTAATCGCAAACTATTAAGAGCCCATAAAGTAGTGGATTTGGCGGAAATTCTCTCGGATGAATACATCGAAGCCACCATGATCCGTAAAGGCGCTTATGGCAATGAAGTGGCTATTCGGGGATTCAGTCAATCCAATCTCGGATTTTTTGTAGATGACACACTTCTGGAAGGCGCCTGCGGCAGCAGAAAGGATCCATCTTTGTCCCATCTGAGTTTATTGAATGTTGAACGCCTGGAAATTACTCAGGGACCTTTTGATGTAACCAGGGCCGGTGCCCTCGGCGCTCACATAAAATCCCCCCCGCGTGCTTAGATAAAGTACCCCTTTCAT
>CBDUZI010000025.1:0-33799 GCA_965371665.1 uncultured bacterium | reverse complement strand
ATAGGATAGCTGATAAGCAGATAAATCGCCTCATTTTGCGAATCCCCTTATTTTATAGTATTTTTGATAAGTATAGCACATCTAATCCGGGCTTTCGGTTATATTAGACAAAAAATATCCAACTTCCTTGCTATTTTTTCAATAGTCATCATCATCGGCTGGAATGATTGGGGCGATTTTTTTTTAGAAGGAGCCGGGGCCTACCCCTGGCAACAGGAAAAAACGAGGAAAATTTTAATTTCAATTCAGCTTTCAGGGGTTTTATTAGGAGAAAAATTAATCCACCACTGCGAATTGTTTGGTGATTTTTTCGGTTCCATAGGAGGATTTGGCTTCAATTACGTAAAAATAGATACCGCAGGCATACTTGGATATATCATAATTAATAATATTTCCCTGCGCTCCGCCAATCGCCTGGACATGAATTTTATCCAGTTCCCTTCCGAGTTTATTATAGAATCGTATGGTTATTTTAGCATCTACGGATAGCTGTATATAAATCCGGACGGAAGAGGTGGATACTGCGGGATTGGGAACAATCCTGACATTTTGAAATTCCAAAGAATCGGCCAGGCTGAAGGTCCTGGTCTCGGACACAGCGCTCCAGACTACCCCTTCTATGGAGTACGCCCGCCACCAATAGGTTGTGTTACGTTCCAACTGGATACCCGAGGGGAGAGTAAATGACGCGATACGGCCGGATTGATGTGATGTTTCGCTCCACCCGGCTTGGTCCCGCGTCTGATCAAAGCTATGCCAAATGTCCTGGAAATTGTTCCGGCTCAACTGCACGCAGCCGTTTATACTATTGCCGGATACGCCGGCTGCCCGGAATCGAAAATTAATCCTTGAATCAGGAGCCTGGTAGTTGTTTTCAGGAAAAATCAACTGGGGCGTTGAGGGTGGAGTAATGGAGGTGGTGAAGTGAAAAATCTCCGATTCACTGGTTTGCAGATATGGGTCAGAAACTACTGCTTTCCAATAGTAATCTGTTCCGGGATCCAGGGTATCTCCGGCCAGAATCCGGCAGGTTGCAGTAACGCCGGAATATGTCTCTTCCGGCACATAAGCAGACTTGTCCCAGCCAGGATAAGAAGCATCGAAAACCTTGGGATTTGACAGTCCCGGTTCTTTGGCCAGGGTAACCTTGAAGGTTAAGGTATCGCCGTCCGGATCCGCTCCCAGGATTTTGAAATCAGGTATGGTGCTGACATCGATTTGATCTTGCAAGGGTTGGAGTAACTGCGGTGGACACGGTGCATTATTACTGGTGGCAGTAAGGCTGCGCGCACCCGAATCAACCCAGTCAGCCCCTTCATTGCTCGTAACCGATACAGCCCAATAATAGGTTCTGCCGCCTTCTAATTCATATTGCAGCGCGTAGCTTGCCTCTTCGCCGGATGAGTAGTATGGTTTATCCCATCCAACATCAGGATTTAATTGAGTAGCAGTAAAGGTAACTGGGTTAAACAAAGGATTCAGGCTCATTATTAATTGATATTTTAAAAACTTCGAATCTGCCGGGTCTGTAGCTTTGAAAGTAAAGGTGGGAGACCTGCCTACCTCCTGGCCGTCTTCGGGGGAGAGTAGTTGAGGGGAAGTTGGTGTTGGGGCAGAACCTTCATTGATTTCTCCAACATCGCCATTCCCTGCATCGAGGCTACCAGGGTTACCGCCGTTACGTAGGAGACTGCATCCAAAATCGTTAAAGGTGTGTTTAACAAATTTAATTCTTCCGCCACCTCCACCGCCAGCATCACCCGAAAAACCAATTGAACTGCCACCATGCCCACCAGAAACATTCAAAATAGACCCTGAGTTCAGTAAAGTGCAAATTCCATTCAATAAAATACACCCTCCTGATCCTCCACCTACTCCATCATGTGCCGTAGTATTACCTTGTGCATCAAGATATGCGGCTGTAGCAGTGCCAATGGTTAAACTAATAGCATCGAGCCGGATACATCCTCCTCCAAAACCGGAGCGTTCCATGCCGGCTCCTCCGCCAAAGGAACCAACATCATCTAAATAATACACATCATTATATATGTTTCCTCCTGCACCGGGACTTCCGGCATCCTCTCCAATTCCCCCTTCCCCTCCGTAGCCTCCACCACCAGCACCATTACCAAGTCCGGGAGACCCGCCACCACTGCCCATGGTATTACAACTAACAGCCTGGGCATTAATAGTCCCTTCAATCAAAATCTCCGGTGCGATCAGATTCAGTTTGCCGATGCTGCCGGCTGTGCCATGGGGATGGACGTTGATTATTCCGCCGGGCTTGACATGGATGGATACGCTTTTATAAATTTCTCCGGAGAGGCTGATCTCATCGCCCGGATCAACAATCAATGTTTCCGGCGTATTAACTATCACCGCGTAACTCTGACAAACAAAGCAACATGTGGCCAGGATGAAGAAAATATAGAATTTATTTTGTATTTTCATTTATTTCACCTCATTTCAATCCCCGATCAATTCTTTAACCGGGACCAGACAGGCAGCAACTTGCCCTAGCGCTTATTTGACCACCGCAATCTTGCCATGATTCTCATTATCTCCTGCCTTGATATGCACGAGGTAAATCCCGCTTCCCACAGGGCTTCCTCGTTGGTTACGCCCATTCCATAATACCTCGTGATATTGGCCTTCCGGGTAGATTCGTTTATCCACTAGAGTGATTATCTTATTTCCCAGCAGATTATAGATGGTGATGATTACCGGGCCAGTCTGGGGCTGGCTCCATCTTATGCTTGCCTGCTCTCCCCGAATGGGATTAATCTGGCTGTTATAGATCTTAAAATAAGCTTTGGGTATGGGAGAAACGGGAGTGGAAATAGACTCGGCTTTATATTGATAAACCTGGTTGTCCAGACCAATAGCATATACTTCAAAGCGGTTATCATTATCTCCGTCTCCGACCGTAACCGCGTAAAGCGGGTTCTGGGAGGAACCACCCAAACTCAGCTTGGTCCACTTTGAATTCTCCCATGCGAATTGATATATATTTCCATCCCCGCAAGCGCAGTAAATTTCATCCTGTCCATTATTATCGCCGTCACTGATGACTACAGAGTGCATTTGCTTGCCACTGCTCCCGACTTCTGTGGGCAGCCAGGAAGATACCTGCCATTCATATTGGTATATTTTCCCATCCTGATTGGCTCCATAGACTTCCAGCTTTTCATCTCTATCCCCATCACCAATAGTCAGCCCATACATTTCTCCTGCTCCGGAGCCGACTTCTGAACGCGTCCAGGCACTGCCATTATATTTAAACTGGTAAATCTTGTGATCTGCGCTTGCGCCATAAACTTCGAATGCCCCATCGCTATTTCCATCTCCTACTGCTACCGCATACATCGGACTCGAGCCTTCACCGCTGCCCACATCACTTCTATCCCAGGGATCATTTTTTTTGAATTGATAAATGCGGCCATTCTCGCAGGCAGCATATAGCTCCTTTTTGCCGTCATTATTTCCATCCCCCTGGGCCAGGCAATATATTTTTTCATTACCTGTCTCGCCAATACCCACATCCGTCTTAGTCCATTGCGCTCCCTTGAACTGATACACGTGATTATCCAGGGTTGATCCGTAAACTTCCATCTCCTCATCATTATCCCCGTCACACACCACGACCTTGCTGAAAGTCCCGCCACTAGTAGCCGCAGGAAAAGCTGAACTTGACCAGCCGGAGATGAATTTATCGAACATAAATAATTTTTGATCCAAATTAGCCGCGAAAACTTCCTGAGATCCGTCATTATCACCATCGCCTATATCCAGCCCATAAAAAGTTCCATTGAGAGAGGGTGTGCCGGCCTGGCCCATATCCGTGACAACCCATCGCAAGGGCGCCAGGGTCGGATTCAGAACAAAAAAACCGTGCTTCAAAGAGCCGGTAACACCATTTGTTTCAACCTGAACATCATAGACACCGGGTGATACGCCATTTAGATTAAATTGACATGAGAACATATTAGGGTTATTTGCCACTACACTTGTGGCAATGATATCAGGGCTGCCGGTTCGGACGAGTTTTATTGAGGGTATGCTTAAAAATCTTGTTCCCACTATGGTTGCATTAAGAGTTTTTCCTGGAAGGCTGTAATGAGGGGAAATGGAAGCGAGATAAATTATATAATGCTTGACATAGATTTGACCGGATTCATACCAGGTCACATACGGCGTTCCCTTAGAAATGGCAATAACAGGGTCACGTGCATATTGGCTCGGATTTATATTCAGACTCTCCTCACTCCCACTCACATGCTTCCAACTGCTGCCATCATAATACTTGACATAGATTTGCTCTATAGATCCGTTGGATTCATCACACCAGGTCACATACGCTGTTCCATTATAAATAGCAATAGTAGGATTCTGCCACCCATGTGAGCTCGAATTCACATTCAGACTTCCACCATCCTGAACCCAATTACTCCCATTATAATGCTTAACATAAATTTGATTTATAATGGTATTGTATTCAAACCAAGTCACATACGGTGTACCATTGGAAATAGCAATAGCAGGGTGATATGCATGGTGGTTCGGAATCATATTCACATTCAGACTCCCACCGTCCTGAATCCAACTGCTACCATCATAATGCTTGACATAGATTTGCTCTGCAATACCCCCGCCTTCCTGCCAGGTTGCATACGGCGTTCCATTAGAAATAGCAATAGCAGGATAATGCGCCACTTGGCTTGGATTCACATTCAGACTCTCCTCACTCTCACTCACATGCTTCCAACTGCTACCAGTATAATACTTGACATAGATTTTACCATTGTACCAGGATTCCTGCCAGGCTACATAGGGTGTTCCATTAGAAATAGCAATAGCAGGCTTATGTGCACTGTCATATACACTGCTTGGATTCACATTCAGACTCTCCTCGCTCCCACTCACATGCTTCCAACTGCTACCAGTATAATGCTTGACATAGATTTGCATTGTGGTGCCATTGGATTCCAGCCAGGTCACATAAGGTGTTCCATTAAAAATAGCAATAGCAGACTCATCTGTAATTTGGCTCGGATTTACATTCAGACTCCCACCATCCTGAATCCAGTTGTTCCCATCATAATGCTTGACATAGACTTGATGAGTTTCACTCCAGGTCACATACGGTGTTCCATTAGAAATAGCAATAGCAGGCTCACATGCACTTTGGCTTGAATCCACATTCAGACTCCCGCCGTCCTGAACCCAATCGCCCCAAACCGTTGAGACATAAAAAGTCAGGCATAAAAATATCAATATTGGACTTAATTTGACTTCTTTAATTGCCATTCCCTCCGCCACCGTTTCCCATTAGTGTTGGCGGTCCGCCTCTTCCCTCTTCATTACTGACATGGATGGATACGCTTTTGTAGATTTCTCCGGAGAGGCTGATCTCTTCGCCCGTCTCGACAATCAATGTTTCATCATTTTCAAAAACTGCGCGGCCGGGATCGGCCGGGAAAATCAGGAAGGAAAGAAAAAGCAAGCTGGAATATAGACTGGGTTTCATTTAATATCCCTTAAAAGCAATTGTTTTTTTATTCAATAAATTATATCACGAATCATTCGGGATAGCAATTGTCGGATGTGTCTTTTTTTACAAAAGGTCAGCCCTATAGTGTATTGACTAACCGCCTTTCGAAATGACAAATTTAGTGAACAGAGATGTTTCGCCCTTTCAGGGCTTGATGGGGCGGTGGTGTCTATAACCCAGGACGATGCCCTGGGCTATTATGTGTCACCCCGTTGGGGTAAAATCATCAATAAATAAAAAAAGCTGAAGAAGCCAAAAGAGCCGTTGCCGGATGTTTTCCGGTGTTTTTTGGCGATTGGAGATACGAGTGGAACTGGAAAATCGCGGCTGCTCACAGAAATAGCATGGTACTTTTTTATTTAGGAGTTGGGAGCCCTGTAGTGTATTGACATATTCCGTAAACTGTAATACACTTGAATTACAGGTCTTGTGGCATTCAGTCTCTTTTTTTATTTGATTGGGAGTCTGAGCAATTAGTTTGTCTTAGGAATTGTTCGTCACCCCGGTGAAAACCGGGGTCCAGAAAAAGCTTTTAAAAAAACTTATTCCTGGATTCCGGCCTGTCCTGGATGGTTTAGTCCAGGGCTTCAAGCATGCCGGAATGACGACAAAGAAATACTGCAAAAATATAAATATGCAAAAGTTGAATTAATATTAAACCAAGGAAGGTGAAGAAAATGAAAAGCATAGTTAAAACCCTGAGGTTTTCCCAAAACACACTGAATGAGATTCGGCCTCTAATGGAAAAGCTGCATATAACCTTTACGGAATTCATTATCCGGGCAATACGCACTTATTTACGTGAGATGAAATACAGTGAAAATGTGAATAAAAGTTTTGGTGCCTGGAAAATTTCCGGTCATGAAGAGTTATCCCACGGGACAAACCAATATATCAGAAAAATGAGAAAAGGCAGGTTTTAACGTGGCGCTTTTTGATACCGATGTGCTGATTGATCATTTGCGCGGCAAGGAAGGCGCCCAGGCAGCGCTTTTGAAATTCACGCACGAAAAAAACTATTGCAGCATAATTACTTCCGGCGAAATACTCTTTGGCATGAAAGAAAATGAGAAAACCGCTACTTTCCGCTTATTGGAAAGTCTCGAAGAAATATCGGTCGAAAAAAATATTATTCGCGCGGCCTATGAAGTTAAGCGGCGCGCCAAAGGACATCATTTGGAATTATATGATTGTATTATCTCAGCGACTGCTTTGCTGAATAATCAAATTTTAGTAACCCGAAATGCCAGGCATTATCCGGATAAACGCCAGAAGTTATTTATTCCCGATTATTAGAGATTGTGTCGCAATTTTGTAAACGTGTGAATGTCATTCCGAGCGCAGCGTGGAATTTCCAAATTCCCTTTTAAATTAAGCGTTTTCGTGGAGATTCCTCACGGAGCCTGCCCTGCCTGCCCTGAGCGCAGTCGAAGGGAGCCGACTTTAGAATGTAGCAATAGACTACATTTTCAAATATGCGTAGAGATCCCTCGCCTACGGCTCGGGATGACATGCGAAGGGTTCGGAATGACAAAGTAATACAAATGTTTCTGAAAAACTATTATGACACAGCTTCTTGGCAAAGGGATGGGCTTTATGCTACTCAATCGATTCGAGATCTTTCAATTTATCCTGGGCACGCTTGAGGTTTTTCAAGGCTTTTTTGTCTTCCGGGTCCAATATCATGACATCCTGCCAGTTGGAGATCGCTTCGATCAGCTTGTTGTTCACATAATTTTGCACGCCTTTAAGATAGAGCTCATTGGCTATACTGTGGATCTTCGAGCTATTATTTTTCAATGTCTGCAAAGCCCTGATGTTTTTGGGGTCCATTTTCAGTATTTTATTCCATTTTTCCACCGCGGCCGGCCATTCGTTCCTCTGGGAACAGGTTTCAGCCTGTTTTAATAGATCTTTGATTTCCTCCTGCATTTTGACCTTGGTTTTTTGCAGGTATTTTTTGACTTTTGTGTTTCCCGGATCCAGAACCAGCAATTTGCGCCAGGTATCCAGGGCGCGGCGGTATTGCCCGTTTTTAAGATATTCGAAGCCTTGGGAGAAATATTGCTTGATTTTATTATTATGCGGCTTGCCGGCGGGAGCGGATTTGTCCGGGGCCAGTTTTTTATTCACTTGTTTGAGCCAGTGGCTGATGTTTTTATAAGGCGGCATTATTTCATATACTTTGTTCCATTTAATCAAGGCCGTGATATATTCCCGGTTCTTATAAGAGTGCATGCCCAGCTTGAAATGCTTTTCCGCGTTATGTTGTTTCAAGCGGTGTTTGGCCTCGAATATTTTTTTCTTAAGATAAGGATATTTGGGATTCAAGGCCAGTATTTTTTCATAATAAAATACCTCGTTTGAATAATCGCCTTTTTTGGAATACCGGGCCGCGGTCTTCATATATCCGAGAATGATCTTTTCCTGTTTGGCGTGAAGCTGCTTTTCCAGACGCTGCATGAGCTTTTCTTCTTCCAGAATGCTCTTTCCGAAAGGGAAAGTAAGGGAGATGCGGTGAGTGTCTCCCAGGTCGGAATAGGGAGCGTACGCATAACTGACTTTGTACTCGGATATATCGGCTCCCAGGCCGCAGCTCAAACCGGATAAGGAGCCCAGGTCATTGCCGAACTGCGAATATTTATATCCGGCCCGGAAAAAAATAATTTCTTCCAGATTATATTCAACCCCGGCTTTGAACACCATTTCCTGTTGAAAGGGTTTGCATACTGCCAGACTTACCAGGAGAGTATTATTGAAAAGACTGTAAGCGGCTCCGGCTTCGGCTGTCATGGGAAGCAGGCTTGATTTTTCGATAAATTTGATGGGCTTGCCCAGGTTTTTAATTGTGATGCCTGCGGTCAAGTTGGGAACCAGGCCGGTCATTAAAAAACCCAGGTCGCAGGCTATACTCCAGGCGGAATAAGTATCAATAACTTGATAAAGACCTTTTATACTCAAACCGGCGGCATAATATTTGTTAAAAGCGCGGCTCCAGGCCAGGCTCATATAGGCGTCATAAGCGCTGAAAACCGAGGAATCCACTGAAGCGAAAGTGGTTTTTTCCAGAGAGTCGATATAAGAAAAATAGCCGTTAATGCCCAGGGCATCCTGCGTTGAGAGCGGCATGCAAAAAGCGAAATATTCATCCCGGAAACCCTGAATAAATTCCGTATGTACGGCCATCAATTCAGTTCTTCGGACGCGAACTATACCGGCGGGATTCCAAAATACCATATTAACATCATCCGCAACGGCAATAAAAGCGCCGGCCATGGCGGCCGGCCGGGCTCCGGTCGGCTGGGTCAGAAAAATTGCGCCAATGGATTCATCCTCAGCGCGGGAAGGCATGGGCAAACCAAGTGAAAGGCCGCAGACTAAAAGGATGGGGAGAATATAAGGTCGGTTTATCATAATTTACGCTTCTCGCAAATAGTATTATTATATTCTCAGAAGCTGTTAAGAGTTCATTCCCTCTTAGCCCCCTAGGAGCCTGAGCATTTAGTTGCTTTTGTCATACCCGCATGTAGTAAGCGGGTATCCAGTGACTTTTAATTCCTTTAAAATCAAAGCCTCTGGATTCCCGATAAAAGCATTCGGGAATGACAACATAAAAAAACAGACTAAATGCTCAAGTTCCTAATTCACTACCGCAAATTTCCCGGTGGTTTTACGAATGCCGAATATAGACCTTGCCTCAATGACGTAAAAATAAATGCCGCTGGCGTAGCGGGAAATATCGTGCTTGAAAATATTGCCCTGAGCCCCTCCCAGGGCCGGAGCATGGAATTGATCCACTTCCTTCCCGAGTTTATTATAGAACCGGATGGTAATATGCGCGTCTACAGAGAGACGGAAATGAATTTCCAGGGTCGAGGTAGAGACAGCCGGGTTGGGAATGGCTCTTACTTGCTGAAATTCTAAAATCCTGGTAAGACTAAAACTACGGCTCTCAGAGGCCGGGCCCCAGGATATGCCGTCAGTGGCATAAGTCCGCCACCAGTAGGTACTGCCGCGCTCCAGTTGAAGGCTGGAAGGCAGGGTAAAAGCCATGATGCTGTTGGACTGGTAATAAGGGCTGCTCCAACCGGCCTGGTCCTGGGTCTGGTCAAACCCGCGCCAGATATTTCGGAAATCATCCTCGCTTAGTTCCAGGCGGCCGTTCAGGGTATTGCCGGATTCGCTCTCGGCCGCAAACTGGAAAGTCAGGCCGGCGTTGGGAGCGGCGTAAGCATCGTCCGGGAAAACGAGCTGCGGAAGCAGGGGCGGAGTAATCACAATAAAAGAAAAGTTCCCGGTGACCGGACTCCAGTTGTCATTATCAATATCATAGGCATAGGCCCGCCAGGTATAAGTTATGCCCGGGACCAAGGAGTAGGCGGCGGGAATCACCAGCTCGGCAATTTCGGTTGAGGCATAAGAGGACTTTGACCAACCGCCGCCGTTTTCGGATGTGAATACCACCATGGTTTGAAAGCTGTCCGAGCTTAATTCAATTTTATAATAAAGCGGACCATTGGTCGGGCTTTGGGAAGCGATTTTAAGGCTGGGTGTCTTGGTGGTTACGGTTTCCTGGTCCAGGGGGAAATCTACTGTGGGGGCTGGAGGCCGGGCCACGGCAGTAAAATGATAAATATTTTCAGAGAAATTGCTTTGCTGATAGGCATCATAAACCTGTACTATCCAATAATAATCGGTTCCCGGCAACAGGGCGTCCAGATTGTCTCCGGAATTGAGAATCTGGCAGGTGGCAGTAATTCCGGCATAGGCTCCTTCAGGGAGATAAGAGGTTTGGTCCCAGCCGGAGTAGGAAGAGCCGAAAATCTGAGGATTAGACAGCTCCGGGTTCTTGGATAGGATGATTTTACAGGTCAGGGTATCTCCATCCGGATCCGCGCATAGAGTCTGGAAGGCCGGTATCTTGCTGACATTAATTTGATCGTGCAAAGGCTGAAGCTGCTGCGGTCTGACCGGAGGGCTATTAGGAGCGGTCATAGTAGTAAATTGCCTTTGCTCTCCAGAACGAATCCAATTGGTTCCTTCATTATTGGTAACCCATACCTGCCAGAAAAAGTCAGTAGAAGTGTCTAAAGCATACTGAACAGCGTAACTAGCTTCTTCCCTGGAAAAGAAAAAGGGTTTTCCACCCCAACCCGGATCTTCGGGATTAGTCAATTGATTAGCCGTGATAGAGACTGAAGAAGAGTCCGGATAACAAATTTCCAGTTTGTATTTCAGGAATTTTGAATCCGCCGGGTCGGTAGCCCTAAAAATAAAGGTTGGAAGTACTCCAACTACCTGGCCGTTGGCCGGAGAAATCAGGTCCGGCGGGTTTGGCATAGGCGCGAAAATTTCTTCCAGTTCTCCCGCTTCACCGGCTTCAGCATCACCGCCTCCGGATATGCCGCCGTCTTTTTTTATAGTGCCTCCCTGGTTCTCAAAAGAGGAGTGTTTGATGAATTTAATGCGTCCCCCGCCCCCGCCCCCGGCTTCCTTATAATTGAAATATCCGCCTCTTTCTCCTCCCGGGCCGCCGGATACGTTTAAATAATAATATAAGCTCTCTATAGGATTTTTTAATAAACATGAATGAATTCCATTTAGTAAAATACATCCTCCTGAGCCGCCTCCCACAGTATTAACCGCAGTCGTATTTCCCATGGCCAGGAGTTTGGCAGCAGCTCCCAGAGTTAGACTAATGGCATCAAGCCTGATACATCCGCCTCCAAAACCCGAATAAAGATATAGACCTGCTCTCCAGCCGTACGAGCCGGTATCCTCCAGAAAGGGAGTATCGTAAATATCTCCACCAATGCCGTAACTAGAGGAATTACCATCCCCGCGGCCTCCTTTTCCTCCATAGCCGGCTCCACCACCTCCGCCGTTAATAGAACCTGGCTCACCGCCGCAGCCTTTCTCATTGTAGCCTGATGCGGTCGCATAGATAATTCCTTCTATAAGAATGTTGGGAGCTATTAAATTCAATTTACCGAAATTACTATTTCCATCATAAGGATCAACGATAATACAACCTCCATTTTTCACATGAATGGATACGCTTTTATAAACAACACCTGAAAGCTTGATTTCTTCACCGGATTCCACGATTAAGTATTCAGAAGTTTCCAGAGCGGATAAATTTTGTTGAGGTAAAAAGGATAAGGAAAGCAATATAGGCAGGAATCTAATAACTTTTTTTATCATGTTATTCACCTCAAATGAGAACAACACAGCTTAGCAGTTTAAGAAGTATCGGGCACATAAATCAAAAACAAAAATGTATTTTACTAATGCTTTTCTACATTTCGGATCAGAGTTCTCCGCCCTTCAAGGCAGGGTATTTTACTAAATTAATTATACCATCTTTACAATAATAAATGCAATAATAAATCTTAAAATATATTAAATCTCTGAAAAATGTAATTTATAATTCTCGTTAATTTCCATACGAAAACATCCTGGGTGCGATCCGAGACTGAGATGTTACGATGGCGGGGGTTATGCCATTTCAGGATTAATCGGCAATTTGACCGTCATAACCGTTCCTTTACCGATTTCACTTTCCACCTCTATGCTGCCGCCATGCGCTTCCACAATATAGCGGGAGCTGACCAGGCCTAATCCGGTCCCATTTGTTTTGGTGGAAAAAAACGGCTCGAAAATCTTAGCTTTGTTTTCAGCGCTTATGCCGGATCCGGTATCCGCAATTTGTATGTGTATGAACTCGTTCTTCCGGACCACCGTGAGGCTTAAATGTCCTTTCCCGGTCATGGCCTGGATCGCGTTTAAAAGCATATTTACAAATACCCGGCCAAGCTGTATTTCATCGCCCTGTATGACGGGCAAATTATCATCGGTCTGATTAACGATTACGATTTTTTCGGGAATTCGTGCTTGCTCCAGGCTGGCCGCTATTATTTTATTTATATCCAGGCTATGTAATTCCGGCTTCCGGGTCCTGCCAAAGGTCAAAATATTTTCAATCATTCTGTCGGTTTCTATAATCTGCTTTTCCAATATGTTTGAATGTTTTATTTGCATTTCATCATTAGGCGTTAATTTCATTTTGAGAAAATAAACCGAAACCCGCATCACGCCTAATTGGTTCTTGAATTCATGCCCGATGATACCGGCAAACTCTCCCATGACCGCGAGTTTCTCATGCAGGGCCAATTTTTCCTGCAATTTTATTAACTCCCGCATATCCTTGCCCACGCCCACGATGCCGGTGATTTTCCCTTGGGAGTCGCGCATAACCGCGCCGCTAAACAACATGGATATCCTGGCCCCGCTTGGGGATAAGCATATCAGCTCACGGTTTTTTACATAACCGGTTTTTAGCAGCTCATTTAATTGGGCGCCGGTATAAAATGATTCTTCGGTAAATATTTCCCGCACCGGTTTACCCAGCAGTTCCGCTTCCGTATAGCCTAAAACCCGGCAAGTTGCCTCATTAATCGCGCTTATTTTCGCATCGGGATCAACTACCAGCAGTGCATCAAGCATACTGTCTATAATATTATTCACATAATTTTTCGAAACCGTGGTTTTTTGCAAATTCTCGGTCATGTCGTTAAACGCCCGGGCTAATTGGCCGATTTCATCGTGGGAGTTTATATCCACCCGCTGCGATAGATCGCCCTGGGCAATAATGGTGGTGGCGGCGGCTAATTTACTAACCGGACGGGTTATATTCCGGGCCAGCAATACGCAGATGATACCGGCCAATATCCCTACGGAGAGAAATGTTGTCCATACTATGGTGATAGTCAGGCTATGTGTAAGAGCAATTTTCTTTTCCGCGACGGTTTCAAGCCGAATAGCGGCTGCTTGTATTTTGCGCCCGTTTTTCCTCATGTTTAGTATATTATTATTTATAAGCTCGCTATTCTTAACGAATTTATCAAACAAAGCTGAATATTCGTCCACCAGCTTGATAACCGCTTTGTCTTTAGTAACTTTTTTCAACGCGGTCACTTTGGTTATTATTAGATCCAGATACTCACAGCCGTGATAAAAAAGCTGGTGATTTGATAGCGCCTGACGTTGCAGAGCTTTTGCCGGCAGGTGCTTCCGCAAATGCCTCCGGCTGTGAAGTTTTTCAAAAATTATTACCAGTTTTTCAATTACATCTTTTCGCCCGGCAAAATTAGCTAATAGATTATCCAAGTAGCCGCAATAAGTGTTGAGTATATTTATCTCCGCGGCCATCTTTTTATCTCCGGTCGCGTCTAAATAATTCCTTAAATTAAGTAAATTATCTTTAAGTTTTTCTAAATAGGTTTTTTCTTCCTGCTCCAACAGAGCAGATTTAGTGTGAGGGCCTAATAATAAGATGTTTTTTTCCTGTCTTCGGCATTCTAAAATCACCTTTTCGATATTTGCCGCGATTTTAACCTGTTTAATATCGGTTCTTATTTTGCCCAGGCTGATGATGGCAACGCTCCCAATTATTGCCGACAAAATAATACAAGAGGTGAATCCCAGGATGAGTTTATTGCCTATCCGTAAATTTTTCATTAACGGCTTCCTTAATTTTACGGCGAAGTAGTAAATCTCTCCCGCTGGGCGGACAATTCCTCGCGCAATTCCGCGGGAAGATCTTTCCCGAAGCGGTTAAAAAAGATATCCTGATCATCCAGCTCGTTTTTCCACTCCTGTTTATTGATGGATAACAGCTGGGTTATTTTCTCGGGTGGGAGATCCAATCCGGTCATGTCCAGGCTTCGCGGAGTAGGAATATACCCTATCGGCGTTTTTTGGGCCTCCGCAGTATGCTCACAGCGGTCGATAATCCATTCCAGTATGCGCAGGTTTTCGCCGTATCCCGGCCATAGGAATTCACCGTTCTTATCAGTGCGAAACCAATTCACATGGAAAATATTTGGTGGATTGGTCATGCCTTTCCCCATTCTAAGCCAATGCTTGAAATAATCACCCATATTATATCCGCAGAAAGGCAGCATGGCCATGGGATCGCGCCGGACTTCTCCTTGATTGCCGTATTGCGCGGCAGTCCTTTCCGAGGCCATGGTTGCGCCCGTGTAAACACCATGCGGCCAGTTAAAAGTCTGGTAAACCAGGGGAGCTAAAGAGGCCCGGCGGCCGCCGAATATAATGGCGGAAATGGGCACACCGTGATGGTGCTCAAGCCGGAAGGAAGACGTAGGACACTGTTTAATGGGAGCGGTAAAGCGGCTGTTGGCCTGGGCGCCTTTGACAGGTTTTCCCTGATCGTCCACCATTTTAGGATTCCATGGTCTTCCCCGCCAGTCCTGGCCTTGGGAAGGAGTCGGGCCGTCGCCATCCTCCCACCATACGGTTTTATCGGGCTTAAGCAGAACATTGGTAAAAATGGTGTTTTGCTTAGAGGTCTTCACGGCATTGGGATTGCTTTTGGAATTCGTCCCTGGTGCTACGCCGAAAAATCCGGTTTCCGGATTAATGGCCCATAAGGCCCCGTCTGAATCAATACGCATCCAGGCGATATCATCTCCTACGGTCCAAATTCTATAGCCCTTTTTCCTTAGTCCCTGGGGCGGGACCAGCATGGCTAAATTGGTTTTCCCGCACGCGCTCGGAAACGCGGCCGCCACATAGCGAATATGACCATTAGGCTTTTCCACGCCCATAATCAGCATATGCTCGGCCATCCAATTTTCTTGCTGCCCAATATAACTGGCAATCCGCAGAGCCATGCATTTCTTGCCCAGCAGCACGTTGCCGCCGTAACCCGAACCAACGCTCCAGATAGTATTATCCTCGGGGAAATGCAAAATCAAGCGGCGGTTGATGTCACGCTCGGCCTTGCCGTGCAGGCATTTTGTGAAAATACCGTTGCTTCCCAGATGCTTTAAAATCTCGGTGCCGACATGGGTCATAATGCGCATGTTCAAGACGACATAGATACTATCCGTCAGTTCAATGCCGATTTTGCTGAAAGGCGATCCGACCGGCCCCATGGAGAACGGGATTACATACATAGTGCGGCCCTGCATGGAATTCTTGAAAATCGCTCCGGCCTTGGCATAGCCCTGGGAAGGCGACATCCAGTTATTGGTCGGTCCGGCATCCCGTTTCTTGGCGGTGCAGATAAACGTCAGGTTCTCTGTCCGGGCCACATCGTTTTCCGCGGTGCGGTGATAAACGCTTCCTGGAAGTTTCTTTTGATTCAACTGGATCAGCTCGCCCGTGGAAAATGCCTCTTTTTCCAGGCGTTTTTTCTCTTCATCCGAACCGTTAATCCAGACAATCCGGTCGGGCCGGCACATATCAGAGATACTTTTAACCCATGCTGCGAGTTTTTTATGTTTATTTTTCAAGATTTTCCTCCTGGAATTAAAGGCAATTATTATGCCATTTTTCGTAATTGACTAAAGTCCCAAATTTATATCATTTTCAATCATGGATGTCTACTAAATACGACCCTAAAAGGTAACCTATCAGTCATGGTACTAACATGATTGATAGGTTACGTAGCATTTGAACCTTAAACATAGATAATAATATTCAAATGCGGTCAATTTTCGATTTTCTATTCTCAACGCTTACTTTATCACAATGCGATTTTAGTACCGTAACTGATAGCTTACCCTAAAAAGCCTGCCCCAATCCCCAGGTATACACAGTTTCGGCTGAAGTATCGGTTCGCTGGGAAATATCAAAGCGGATAGTCAGGAGTTCTTTTCCCAATAAAAAGGTGTGGAGCCTGAATCCCAGACCAATCGAATTTCGAATATCTCCGGGTCCGGTTTCGAAATAATTATCAGTTACCAGGCCCAGATCGTTGAAAAAGATCATTTGGATGTTTTTCAGTAAGAGGAAATCCAAGGGCCATAGCGTATAATTAATATTTTTTGCGAGGGGAAAACGCACTTCCAGGTTAAGGGATGCGATTTGGCTTCCCAGCAGGGTGCCGTATTCATAGCCCCGCAGCGTACCTGATCCGGGCAGCAGACCTATGCCTCCGAACATAAAGACCGGATGCTCAGGGCCAATACTGGCGGCAGCCATGAGACGGGTGCCTAAAATCAGCTGGGGATTGATTATATCCAGGCTTTGATACGCCTGGGAATCAAGCTGGAGTAAACTGTAGGTCTCATGGGCGCCCAGAAACCGGTCGGCCTTAACCAGGGAAAGATTATGGCGCATTCCCGCTGCGGGTTCGAAATTACACCAGGAAGTGCTGTCATGCACCAGCGAAAGCCGCAAGCTTGCCACCCGGCGGGAAATAACTTCTTCTTCATACTCGCGGCGCAGATTCCGCAGGGAGATTTCCAGTTCCATCCGATCGAAGGTGGAAAAAGGCTTCCGGAATTCCACGGCACCGCCGATCTCTTCGTCGTTAAATTGATCAATCAGTGTGTCGGTTTCCAGATTAAGCAACCGGTAGAAACTTTGTCGATATTGTCCGGTCAAAGTGACGGCGACCGGATAGGTTAAATTGGCATAACTAATCAGGGTCCGGGCTTGATATCCGGGAATAAAATCGGTAGTTATACTTAACCGGTGGTTTCCTAAATAATCGCTGGCAGTAAAGTATCCTCCGCCCACCAGTCCTTGAGAACTGTCGTACCCCGCCAGGAAAAATATTAAATCCGGTGAAAAGCGGAAGGAGTAAGGCCGGGAGTCCAGAATCACGTTTTCCCGGGAGTCCGGTGCCGATAGGTTTTGAGAATCCGCGGTCCGGCCGGGTTCGGGCGGCGCCGATTTTTCGGAATCAGGAATTACGCTTTTTCGGGCATTTTTAGCCGATGGGGAGGAAGCCAGGTAGATTTTCCGGTTTCCGGCCTCATAGACCACAAACGCCATTTGTTTTCCATCCGGAGAAAGGGCGGGTTGAAAAGCTCCGCTGACAAGGTCCGTAATTTTTTGAATGGCACCGGTAGCCAACTCAAGCCGAAAAAGATTGAAGATACCGTTAGGGTCGCCGGAATAATAGAGGTAATTTCCTTCCGGAGAAAAAGCCGGAGATCGGTGCGAAGATGAATCATGGGTCAGCAAAGCGGTTTTCCCGGGTTCCGGGCCAAAGAGATTCCAGCCTAATTGCCAGAAAGCGCCCCGTTCAGTACTGTATAATAGGGCTTGGCCGTCCGGCGCCCAGACCGGAGCGTCATCGGCCCAGCGATCCGCGGTGATTTGCGATAATTTGCGGGTAGGTATGTTCCAGGAATAAATATCCGAAATCCCATTATTAACGCCGACCAGGGCAATATGTTCGCCGTCCGGCGACCAGGCGGGCGAAAAAAAATCATCCACCGGGAGATCATTAAGCTCAAGGGAATAATCGGTTATGTTTAATATATAAAGGTGCGGCCGGCCTTGTTCCCGGGCTACGAAAACTATTTTTTTCCCGTCCGGAGACCAGCTGAGGGGGCGTCCCTGCCGGGATAAGAACTCGAAATTGCGGCGGGTTATGGCGCGCGGCTTCCCGGTACTTCCCTTTTCTTTTAAATATATGCGCGTGATCCGATCCTGATCCGATATAAAAGCCAGAAAGCGTCCGTCCGGAGACCAGACTGGGCCCGAGGCGTCGGTGAAACGGCCGGCCCGGGTGGTATTTAAAGGCCGCCCGACAGCCGCGGCGGTCTGGCGTTTTTCAGACTGAACCCAGTATTTTTGGCGTACCCAGTAAAGGAATTCCCGGTTGAAATCCTGAAGTCCCAGGCCTATGCTTTCCCGCAGGATTTGAGAGATGGAAAAACCAATCTTGAATTTTTTGAAAATTGCGGCCAGCTTTTCCTCACCAAAGCGATCAGCCAAATACTGAACTGCCAGTTGGGATTCTTTGTAGGCCAGGTAAATGTCATCCAGATGGTTAAAACCCTCCATGCTGGTCAAGGGCAGGAGGCGGTCATGAAGTACGGCATCGCGCACTATCATATCGGCGTGACTATCCCAGTTTTGGGCGGCATATTCCGCCATGCCTTCCATGATCCATAAGGGTATCAGGTAGCCCTTATATACCCGGAAGGAACGTATGCCCTCGCCGTAAAGAATATTAAATTGCAGCGCGTGAAGAAACTCATGAAAGATAACCTCCCGGAGTGTGCGGGGCGAGGGAGGAGCCGGCAGGGCGATGCGGTTTTTAAAAGCTTCGGTAAAACCCCCGGTGCCTACGCCGATGACATGGGGGAGAATATTAGTTTGCTGGAAATCAATCTGGTTGCGGTAGATAAACAACGGGGTTTTTTCCCGGGGTTTGTAGCGGAGGAGACGAGTGCCATGCTGATAAGCGGCTTCGGCATGTTGACAGACTTCCCGCGCGAGTTCTTCCTCTTCCGGATAATAATAAATTTCAAAATGCTCGGTCTCCAAAATATGCCATTCCATATTATGCGTATGGAGTTTGTTTTTACCAAAACCTAAAGCCCGGGCCGGTCCCCCGCCCAGCAAGAGAATAAATAAGGCGCCGATTAATATCCGACAAAAAAGGCCTGTCCGCATAAGATGGAATACCTGCCTGATTCCCTTGCCTCGCAGCAAAAAAGGTTAGGGGGATGATATCCTTAAAACCTATTTTACAACATTTTTAAGATGTTTTCTCTTTTTTTTTGCTGGGATAATACGAATGATGTACTTGCTTGTATTTTGTAGGGGCAACCCCCTGTGGTTGCCCGGAGGTTTTGTAGGGGCCGGCTTCCATGCCGGCCCCTGCATTTAAGTTCATGCCCGATATTCAAAGGGCGGCCACGGGGGGCCGCCCCTACGAAAAACATTGTGGCATTATTACCCACGCGTTGTAGGGGCGTTTAATTAAACGCCCCTACAACTGCCGGGATGTCCTGACAAACGGCTAACTATGGAATAGGCGTAGGGGTGAGGGGAGGTTTATTTTTAAGTTCTTGCAAAACACCAAGGGCCAGTTGGCGCCGGGAACCACGCAGGCGGTTAATCCGGCTGCGGAGAAATTCGGCGGCCGGTGCGCCGACCTGAAGAATGCCTTTTTTGACGCAGTATTCCAGGTAACTTCTTTGCGCAAATTCACTTGACGACGGATAGTTTTGGTCCAGCGCTTTCCATACGGCTCCGGCTATGCTCTTTCCCAGGCCGCGCTGACAATGAAAGCGCATAACATCTTTTATTTCCTTGATGGTCATCCATCCCACGCCGGAAAGGAAATACACGGCGTCTTCCAGGTATTCCACTTTAGGGCTTGTGAAAGAATTGTGCGAGAGAATGGCATAACGCGACAAAGCCCAAATATGATTGAAGGCCAAGCGAAAATCATCCAGAGTATGTTCCGGAGCGTAATATCGGATGGTTTGTATTTGTTTTTCACCATTATCCTTCCAGGCCAGCGTTATAGTGCCCCGGGCGGCATGGGTTCTTAAAAGCCGGCCGTGGTATTTCTTTTTCAAGGCAAATTCGCGTATTTTTTGCATATCTTCAAAACAGGACCAATATTCCTTCAGCGGAATATGTCCCGTGCGCCTGCCGAGGTAGTTACTGTACCATAGCTTAACTTTAGAGCCGCGCTGTTCTATAATAATAGCGGTCTCATGGCTGCTTTTCCCACGGATGTCGTATACTATCAGGCGTGAAAACTTGATAGGATTATTAGCCGGTAGGGGGTCAGAGGTGAGGGGGAGGTTAACCTCTGCTTGCTGGCTTTGAGATGGGCCGGGGGAGAGGCTGGGCGGAGGAGGATTTGATAAAGCCGGAGCAGCCGCAACGAAGAGCAGCAGGCTCAATACTGGCAATCCCTTCATGCCGGTTGCGGCTGCTGTTGTTTAAGATAAGCTTCAATGAATTTATCGAGTTCGCCGTTCATTACCTTCTGAACATCGCCGGTCTCGCAATTAGTGCGATGATCTTTTATCAGGTTATAGGGATGAAAAACATAAGAACGAATTTGACTACCGAAAGCAATATCTTTCTTCTCGCTGTATAAAGCCTTAGTTTTCTGGGCTTTTTCTTCCTGAGCGCGTACGTAGAGCCTGGCTTTCAGAACTTTCATGGCATTGGCCCGGTTTTTTATCTGGGAGCGATCCTCCTGGCATTGAACTACGATCCCGCTCGGCATGTGAGTAATGCGGACTGCGGACTCGGTTTTATTGACATGCTGCCCTCCGGCGCCGGAGGCCCGAAAAACATCGATTCGGAGATCATCGTCTTTTATTTCTATCGCGATTTCATCTTCAATGTCCGGTATTACATCCACCGAGGCAAAAGAAGTATGCCGGCGTTTATTGGTGTCAAAAGGAGAAATGCGCACCAGGCGGTGGACCCCCTTTTCGGCGCGCAGATATCCGAAAACGTAATCCCCTTCCACTTCCAAAGTGACGGATTTGATACCCGCCTCGTCTCCCGGCTGGAAATCGAGCAGGGTTGTTTTAAACCGCCTGATTTCCGCCCAACGAGTATACATGCGCATAAGCATTTGGGCCCAGTCCTGGGATTCCGTGCCTCCGGCTCCCGGATGAATGGAAAGAATGGCGGAGTCGCGGTCGTGCGGACCGGAGAGCATAAAACGAAACTCGAATTCTTCCACTTTCTGGTTCAGTTTTTGTAATCCTGTTTCAAGATCCCGGGTCAGGTCATGATCCGAATCCCCCGCTTCCTGCAGCAGCTCAGAAGCGGCTTCCAAGTCAGCTAATTCTCTGGTCAAACAGGTATAAAAGTGAACATCTTTCCGGCAGCGGGACAGTTTGGTATTTAATCCCCTGGCTCGTTCCTGATTATTCCAAATATCCGGCTCTGCCAGCTCTTGTTCAAGGCATTGAATCTGCTGTTGCTTGGCAGAGACGTCAAAGATACCCCCGTGTTTTTTCTATTCGGGTGGACAGGTCCTTTAGCGTTTCGTTATGCACAGTGCGACTCCTTTAGGGGTAATTGGTTGGTTAGTTTCTGTTGCGAAAGATTGTTTTCTTAAGTTTGTCATTCCGAACGTAGTGAGGAATCTCCAAGAAAACGCATGAAATGTCAGGTCTCTTGGAGATTCCTCACTATGTTCGGAATGACAGATACGTCACCCCGGCGAAAGCCGGGGCCCAGGCCTGCTTTTACTTATAAAGCCGCTGGATTCCGGCTAAAACCATGCCGGAATGACGAATACTTTAAAACTTGGCGCCTGGCTCGAGTAATAATTATACTACAGTATTTTTCGCAAAGTAACTAATCATCTACAATTATGGCAAGTTTTCGATTGAAAATTCCACCGGGAGCGGTGAAACCGGAAGAGTGAAAAGCAGAAACGGACAGGTGGTTTCTCTTGCCGTCTTTTTTGCAGGGGCAATTACCCGGTATTTTACCACTATTTTATCATTAAAAGGCTGTATTTCGTTTAATTGAATTTCATACTCCCGGCCCGGCTGTTTTCCCAGAAAGATTGCGCCCAATATATGTTGGTTCCAATCCAATTCCGGCATGGATATGGACCTGATCCCCGCTTCCAGCCAAAGCGCTTTTATATCTTCCGCATTACGCAGTAAAAGATTTCGGGGTGAGGTGATATTGCAGCGTTCGCCGGTCCATTCCTCTTTTTGGCCGTAAAGCGGCTTAGGCTCAGGGGTAGAAATTATTTCTTCAGCATCAGATGGATGGATACTATCTGATGCGCCGGTTGAATAGCCAACAGCTTGATACAGATCGGATTTTTCGGAGGTTGGCAGGCTAACCGGCCGTTGTACGGTTTGATTGAAAATAGAATCAATATTTCTTTTATACTTTTCGAGCAGGGGAGCCTCTGATTCAGACCAGGCGGCAGGAGGGATATAATCAGCGGAATATGAATTCGGTTTTATCTGGTTAACCGGGGCGGAAGAGACACTAGTAGTCGGTTGAATATCCGGAAGTCCGCTATCATTAAAAGACTGATAAAGCAGAAGGGTCAGCAAGATCATGGCAGCGGCGGCAATAGTTCCCCAGGCCCAGGGATTCCATAAACGCCATTCGCGAGGTTGTGAGGTTTCGCTATTCAAACGGGCTCTCAGGCGGGGAAGAAAATCTTCCGGCATATGGGCAGTCGGCACTCGCTGGATCAGCTTGATGGTATCGGATAAGGCTTTCAATTCCTTCCGGCAATCTTCGCAATCAGTAAGATGTTTTTCGATTTGCGAGTGCTTTTTATCCGGCAACGGGAAATCAATAAACAGTGAAAGAAATTTCCGGCATACTTGGCAATTCATGATTTATCTCCTCAAAACGGGTTCCAGTGCCGTGCGAAGCATACGCCGGGCTCTGGAAAGCCGCGATTTAACCGTACCCAGAGGGATTTTGCTTAGTTGCGCGATCTCTTCATAGGTATAACCTTGAATATCCCGTAAAACTATTACTTCCCTTTCCTCCGGCGGCAATTGATTAATGGCCTGATGAATAATTTCAGAGGTCTGGCTTTTTTCAACAGCTTCCATGGGACCGGTTCGCTTATCTTCCAGTTCAATAGTTCCCATATCATCTTTCCCGGCAGGTGACGCATGGATGGATTGATGCTGAAAATATTTTTTGCGTTTTTGACCCCTGACCATGTTTTTCCAGAGATTAACGCAAATCCTGTGAAGCCAGGTTTTTAATTCCGAGCGTCCTTCAAAGCGGGCGATGGCGCGATAAGCCCGAATGAAAGTCATTTGGGCCAGATCATCCGTATCGGCGCGATTTCCGTTGCATAGATGGTAAGCAAGATTATAAATATAGGACACATGTTTTCCAACCAAAATATTAAATGCCTCCCCATCGCCCTTCCGGGACGCTTGAAGCAACTCAAATTCCGGCGTGTTTTTATCTGCCATTTAGACCCCAATCTCTCTTGGTGGTTCTGAAAAATAGTTGCAAAGGGCGGACATGGAAGTCCGCCCCTACCTCAGGTCTTTATTAATATGTAGGGGCAACCCCCTGTGGTTGCCCTTCCCGATGATGTTATTATTTCTTCTTCGGTGCGGAAGGCTTACTGGCAGGCACTTCGGATTTACCGGAAGCGGTCCCGGTTTTTGGCTCTTTAAACACTTCCCGTCCAAAATGCCAACGCAATATCCCGCGAAAGGCTTTACGCGGAACAACTCCTGAAAAGAGATCTATCTTCCATTTCTTTTTTTCTTTAACCATCCAGAGCAATCCCGGCATAGTAAGCCGGTTATCTTCCCAAACCCACCAGCGTTTAAAATAAGCTTCATCCCGGACTTTGGAAAGCTCATTCGTCGGGTCAACCCAAAGCTTTCGGGGATCATCGCGTACCGGCCCGGTATCCGCGGGGGCAATTTCATATGTCTCCCGCGTGAAGACCACGGCGAAATTTCCTATAATGTAAAATTGTCCGGGGACAAAAAAACCTATGCGCTGAGGCATTATGGTTTCTCCACTTTGGGACTTTCTGATCATTTTCTCATTTTTGCGGCCATACATCAGGAAAAACTGTTCCGATAGAGTATCGGCCAGCTGTGGTGGAGAGCCGGTCTGAGCGGCTGACTCATCCGACGCAGCCCCTGGGGGGCTGGATGCGAAACCGGCTTGCATGGCGGCAAAATTACGCTTGTCGGCGGAAGACAGCAATTCGACGGCAGCCGTATATCTTTTGTAGCGCAGACAGCGATAAAATTCTTCGGCAATCACCGAAGGTTTTTCCACGCGGGCTGTAACCTCATGCACTATCCCGAAGATTAAGCACATACTAACTAGAAAAGGAATAAATAATTTTGTCATGGTTATTTACTTTTGCCGCGAAGCTTTCGGATGTACGAAATCAAGCGGCGGCGTTCGGACGCCTTAGGATCGAGTTCTAAATATAGCACATATTCCCGGACTCCTTCCTGGGGGAAGCCCTGGGCTACGTATTCGGTTCCCAGCCGGAGATGATCCTTAGCCCCATCCGGCCGGGCTTTTTTGCGGGCCAGGTCCAGTTGTTTACGGGCTTCCGGGTGATATCCCAATTTTCTCATGGCTTTGGCCATCAACAGGAGGGTTTCAAAATCCCGGAATCCGAGGTTGAGGGCGATGCTGGCATAGGAATAAGCCCGATTATAATCCCCTTTTTCAAAAAACGTCCGGCCCAGGGCCAGCGAGGTTCTAGCCTTCAGCTGTTTGAGTTTCTTCCAGTTTTTTATACGTTGAGCTTTCAGGATCTCCTGCATGGCCGCCATATGGCGCCCCAGACGATAAAGCGCAGCAGCCCGAAAATATAGAACCCGGGCGTTTTGCGGTTCCAGTTTGAGCACCTCTTTTAAATATACTTCTGCATGCTTATCGTTTCGTTTTAGCGATAGGAGCCCAAGTTCCAGATTGAAGTCTCTTTTTTGTAAATCCGTTCTTTGCTGATTCCGGGCCTGAAGCAATACTTTTTCCGCCTCTTGGGGCATATGCAATTGCCGGTATATCCGCCCGAGAAGCAGATAATTATGAGAATAGACCGGATGTGATTTAAGGCCGGCCTCGGCAAGAGTTTTGGCATGGGAATAATTTTTACTGGCCATAAAATATTCGATAGCGGCGTTCTGGAGCAAGGGATTTTCGGGTTCCAGTTTCATTCCGGCGTTCAGGTCTTTTTTAGCCAGGTTCAAGGCGGTTTGATAAGCAGGCTTTTTATGGAAGGGAGCGGCGGCAAGCCGGCATTTCGCACGCCGGGCCAGGGCGGGAACGAAGTCCGGATCCGCTTTTACCGCGCGGTTGAGAATAAGCAGGCTTTTCTGGGAGCAAGGTTTGCCGTTTTCCGCAGACTGGGAATGAAGAATGTTCAGGGCCTGGGAATAATGTTGGAAAGCGCGCAGCGAATCGGTGCCGGGCACGCGTTCAATTTTTTTCCAGGCCTGCCGCGTAACTTCAAAATCCAGGTCGGAAAGTATCGGACGGAGGCTTTGGGTGAAAAGCCGGCGCAAAGCCGTGAGGGAGCCGGAAATTTTATAGGTTTGCTTTTCTTCGTTGCGGCCGGGAATTAAATGGCAGTAGAGAATGATTTGCCGGCCTTTTTTACTGTAACTTCCGTAAAGAACGGCAATCTCTTTTTCGTCGGCCAGATGCTCCAGCAATCCCGGTTCCGATTTTCCATCTTCGAGGTTAAATTCACGGAGGAGTTCGGCTAGTTCATCGTCCTTAAGAAAAACCAGCGTATCGAGCGAGAGAGCGGCTTGGGCCCAGGCTAGACGGAAAGCCGGGCCGAACCAGGAGATTTGTTTAGCTTCGTTGTTTAGGGGACTCAAAGGCAGAACTAAAAGATGCTTTTCCCAGGCCATGGCCGGAGACGCGAAACTGCCTCCCAGCATACAGCAGATGGAGATAAATAAAAGCTGGCGGCGAATAATACAAAACACTTGGTTGCTTCCCTCCTATACCCCGGCCTGTTCCAGACCTAAAGTGGCACCGGTAATATCCCCTTCCAGCAGGTAGAGCCGAATGCGGTCACCCCGTTTTTCCGGAGCATTGCTTTTCCTTAAATGGTAAAGCCGCTCCGGAAGAAAAAGTGCCGGCAGCGGCCATAAGGAAGCCCGGGTAAAGCGTACGGCGTATTCCCGGGTAGTGATAAGCTCGCGATATCCCCAGCCGGGAACCGCCGCTTTTTTATGCAGCACGATTTCTTTGGCCGGTTCAATTCCCGAACCATCGCCATAATTATTCCAGGTAGCGATTTGAATAAAACGGGCCTCGTGCTTAAGATTATCTTCCCAAGTTGACGAATATTTTGCTCCCTGACGGCGGGAAAACACCCGCAGTCCACCGGTTTCCCCGGATTCGCTCCCGCGGTTGTCGAATCCCGGACTGACCAATCCGGAGATGAATTGGAAGCGTCCTTGGCCTAAGGCTTTAAAACTACGGTCCCAAAATTCTTCATCCGAATCAAAATCGGATAAATAGACGGAACCCCAGGGATAGACACTGTTCCAGAGGGAAAAGTCCGGAGCTGCGCGCCGGGGATGATAATTATTGATCAGGCATAAATCCACACTTGAAGTTTTTTGGATTTCTTCCCATTCCCCGGGGGAAAATGAAGCGGAAGGCGCATCCTCGCCGAACATACCGTGGTTGAGGGTTGTAACTACGGGCCGGCCGCTGAAATGTAGGTAAGCGGGAGATTTAAAATAATGTTCGCGCGCATAAGTGAAAGACGCCTGTGCTATTTCCAGCGCCTGTTCCCGGCGTTCCACATCCTGCCGCAGCGGCGGAAAACAACTGCGTTCCTGAAAACATAAGGCAATCTTAAAATCAAGTTTTTCGGCGGTTTTAATCAAAACTTTGACATTATTATCGTCTCTTTCATGCGTTCCCGGTATTTGCGGGCCATACCAGTCCACGGTAAAACCCGAGATGCCGACGGCTTTAGCGAGCAAAATATGATATTCGCAAAGATCCGGGTCGCCGGAATCATAAACACCGATTACCGGCATATATACCGAGGCAATATCAAGCTCTCCGTTGGGAAGAATCCGGTCGGGATCATGCCGGTAAGGAGGAGCAATATCCGTCTTCTTCGTTTGCCATAGCCCCCATCCGCCCGAGTATTCCAGGGTGCGGAAAGAAGCCAGATAGTGTGCGGTTAAAGTCGGAAGTATTTCAACACTCATGAGTTCACCTCGTTGTCAAAAGATATTTAAAGATATCAAGATGCCCCGCATTGAAAAGGCGGGGATGAAGCGGCCAACGTATTAAACCTCTATCTAATATCTAAATACAAAAAGCAAGTCGGGGAGGCTTTTTATTTAAAAACGGCTTGAGCCTGGGAAATATTAGCGTAAGACTCGAAAATATTTTCTAAACCGGTTTGCTTAAAGACATGCCGAACGCTGGTCTGCATTTCAACGATTTTAATATCACCGTTGACTTGACGGATTCTTTGCAAAAGGGAGATTAGGATCCCCCAGCCCTGGGAACTAACATAGGACAAGTTCCGCAAATCTAATATCAAACGGACTTGATCGGATGAAATACAGGATAATAATTTATTTTCAAAATAATCGGTGGAGGTTTCATTTAATACGCCGTCCACTTTAACCAGGGTGTGAAGGTCGCTTAGGGGTTCCCAGGAAATGTGAAGCGCAGCCGGCTTCGGTTTATACGGCGAATGCTTCCCGTCCCATTCAATGACATGAGATTTTTTCCTCGTGTTGACCCGGCCTGAATTTTTTAACCACACGAATAAACTCACAGCCTTTGAATCCTTTCCCGGTCTTTAAATATGGGCTGAATAATTTGGGGCCATTTTAACATTTTGGCCTTGGAAAATCCAGACTAAACCATCTACCTATTAAGCGCGGCTCGGATTTCATCCGGCTTAAATCCCACCACCACGGCGTCCCCTTCGAAAACCAGCGTGGGAAAGCTTTTGCGCGGATTGAATTTCTGCATTTCATCAAAAGTTTTTTCCTTATCCTTCGCAGCCAGCTTATCCACCTCGATCAACTCGTATTTAACCTTGAAATCTTTTAAATGCTGACGCGTTTTACGGCACCAGGCGCAATTTGACAAAGAATAAAATCTGATTTTGTTCATGCGGAACACCCCCTTGATTTTACCGCGGCACGGTTGAGCTAAGCGTGCTGGCTATTTTTGCGCCTGCTCCAGCAGCACGCGAAACGCCTTGCTGGCTTCTCCAAAATAGATACTGGTATGCGGAAATGGAATTTCTATGCCATGGGCATCGAAGGCCTTTTTTAAACGGCGGCGGAATTCACGCGCCACCTCCCATTGCTTGATAGGCTTGGTCTTGACCCGGGCCTTAACGATTACGGCGGAGTCGGCGAAATCATTCACTCCAAAAATTTCCAGGGGTTCCAGAATCATGGGGCCGTATTTTTCATCCGCACGCATGTTTTCCAAAACCTCGTACATTATGCCGGAAACCCGGTCCGTATCTTCTTTATAAGCCACGCCGATATCGAAGACATAACCCGACCATCCCAGTGTCATGTTGGAAAGGGTATTGATGGAACCATTGGGGAAAATATGCACTACTCCTGAGAGGTCTCTCAGAACAATAGTACGAAGGTTGATCGCCTCCACCAGTCCGCCGGTGCCGTTGATAATGGCCACATCGCCCAGCCGGACTTGATTTTCCAGGATGAGGAAAAGGCCGCTGATATAATCCTTGATCAGGCTCTGGGCGCCGAAACTGACGGCCAATCCGAGCACCCCGGCCGTAGCGATGATAGGGCCGATATTAATACCCAAATGTGAAAGCACAATCATGATAGCAATACCCCAAAGGGCCATATAAGCGATTTTTCTTAATATGCTGATCAGGGTCCGGATTCGCTTATTCAATTCTTCCCGGGCTTCTTTAATGTCGGTCATGAGTTTTTTGGAAATGAGATGCTCCAGAGCTTTTAGACTATATTTAAGGATTATGTTAAGTATAAGAAAAAGCAGCAGAGTGATTAAAATGCGCGGACCGGCAACAACCAGGAAATCCAGAAAATCCTTGGCATAGGTGTTAAAGTCAAAATTGATGAGTTTCATGCTGATTACTCCTTTAAATCAAAATTATTGAGAGCGCTGAAAAACCTTTTTAGCTGGTTTTGGTTGCGGAAGCATGTTTTTTGAGGTTGTCATTCCGAACGTAGTGAGGAATCTCCACGAAAACGCCTGAATTATCAGGTCGCCTGGAGATTCTTCGCCTCCGGCTCAGAATGACAAAATGCGGTATGCCCGCTAAAACACTCTTTCCGCAACCGAAACTAATTACTTATTCCCGGAGCTTAATAGTTACCGGTTTTTTCCGGTTAAGGAAAACCAGTTCGATTTCATGCCGTTTATCCCCGGAGCGGCAGTATAACCTGACACCGCCGCAGTGTTTTGCTTGGGGAATGGAAAGTTCAAACTTCCCTTTTTCTTTCAGTAAGGTTAGCTCATCGGGGTCGTGTTTAAAACGCGCATAAAGCCGGGTTATTTGATCTCGCTTGATTTTATGGATGTTTTTTTTACCGGCTTGAAAAAGCTCCAGGCCTATGTTGATATTTATGTCGCGGCGCCGGTCAACCAGGACTACAAACCGGGTGGCGCGCGCAAAAGGCCCCAGTCCCAGGGCCCGGGCTGGAACTAAGATGGGCCGGCGCTGAAGTTTTAAACGTTCTTCCTCATTTCCGGTCTGGTCGTATAAAACCAGGCGGCGACCGCCTTGACTAACGGTTAAATCCTGTATCAGCACGGCCTCCGGTCTGTTCCCCTGGGCCAGATAGTCAGCTAATTTTTGATCGGTCCAGATTAATGATCCGGCCGGAGTGGAGGCCGGAACAGGTAGGGTGGAAGACGCGGGAGTAATGTCCTGCGCTGCGGCGCTAAGCAGCGGCATAATTACCATGGCGGGAAATAAAAGCGCCTTAAAAATGGGTGTGAAGCACGGTTCTAATCGCGGCATAATTCACCTCTGGCATTCAAAACTGATTTCAGTTCCTGAGAAAATTCACGCTTTTGCCACTCACGCAGGTTTTTGCCGGATTGGCCCTTAAAACCGGCTGAGAATTCTTCCGGATGGAGCGCCAGTTCTTCCAGACTGGATAAAGGCCAGATAATTGCCGGATCGATCCCGAGCTTACTTCCCTTGGACTGGCGCCAGGCTTTTAATGACGCGAAACGTTTTTTTTCCGCCTCAGTTCGCTTCAGCGGAGGAGTATTTATGGTGAGGGGCAAAGGAATGCCGCTGACGCGCGTTCCTTTGCTTATGGCTTCGGCCAATTTCCAGTTTTTTCTGTTTTGAAATACAAACCGGAGCCCCGTCAAAGAACTTAAATCCATAGAGGGTTTTCGCGCCAGCGTCAAAAGTGTCTCATTGGAAATAACTTTAAACAGAGGACGATTAAAATCACGGGCCAGTTTTTCCCGAAAAACATTGATTTCTTTAAGCACTGACCTTTGCCGGGGAGTTAATTGCCGGCTTCCTTTTATACTCCAGAAGAGTTCCTGCGGAGGCACAGGTGGATTATATTTTATATCTTCCAAGCGCCGGCATTCTTCCTGGAGCCAAGACCAGCGGCTGGACTTTTCCAGGCGTTCAGCCAATACATTCCGGAGTTTCGGCAGATATAATACGTCCTTCATAGCGTAGGATACAGCCTCGGAACTCAGTGGGCGAATAGACCAGTCCTGGCGTTGCAAGGAGGTCTTTTTTTGAAGCTCAACGCCCAAATAAGGCCGCAATATATTTGCCAAGCCGAGCTGGTTGGAACCTAATAAATGGGCGGCGATAGCGGTATCAAAGATATTCCGAACCCGAAACCCGTAATCGCGGTCCAGCGAACGGAGATCAAAATCGCAGGAGTGAAATATTTTTTCCACCCGGGGATTCGCGAGAATAATACCGAGCGCGGCCAGGTCTTGAACCATTAAAGGGTCCAGCAGAAAAACCCGATCCGGCAGACCGATCTGGAATAGACATATCCGTTCCGGATAGTGATGAAATCCATGCCCCTCCAGATCCAAAGCTATAGAGGGTGCGCGTTTCAAGGTTTCAACCACTTTGTTCCAATGCGCCTGCCGGGTAATTATTATCGGCATACGGGGTTGATGCGTAATAGAGGATATCATATCATTCCGCCGTTTTTCAACCTCGGGGTACGCTTTTTTTTTCTTCGGAATGGATACTTCCCTATTTTTATTAAATAGGCTTCCAATTCCTCCGGATTTGCAAAGTAATGATCATGAAGATTATCCGGCTCGGAACCGTGGCATTCAGTTTCTTCCGTAGTATTCCATCCATATTCCCGGCATATTTTAGGCCGGCGGTTATAAATTCCACATTGGGATTCCGGGGTTAAATACCGGCAAGGAGTATTTACCTGGAGATACCAATCTTTTTTATCTATAAATATTGAGATGTTTTCATGGGCAATATACCAGCGAAGATTATCATAGTCTTCCGAAGTTCGGGGACGATCAACCTCCAAGGCAAAGTATTTACAGCAGGCTCCGCCGCAGGTTTGACAATTCAGGACTGGTGGTTTTTTAGGTGACGATTTGGCCATAAATATATTCGCTAGCCTCCTTAGCGTAATTCATGCAAAGCCTTCGCGGCTTCTTTTCTAATGTGCCGGTTGCGGCTATTAGCAAGTTCCTCCAAACGCAGGCGGGCCACAGGATCCTCGGCTTCGCCGAGAGAATGGATGGCAAAAATGACGGTATCCATATCTTGATCGTGGGTGGCTTTTAAAAGCGCTTGCACTACCGCTGCCCCTTCAAAGGACCCAAGTTCCCGGACTGCCTCGCGGCGCACCAAAGGATATTTATTATTCAAAGCCTGAATCAGCGACTGACACGCCGCTTGGCCGCCGATACGGCCCAAGGCCGGAATTGCTTCCCGCCGGACGCGGGGGTCAGGGTCGGAAAGCAAACCGCCTATTTTATTCGCAGAGGGAGAGTGTCTCATTTTTCCCAGAGTTTTTACTGCTTCAATTCGGACCTCCGGTTCGTGGTCTTTAAGCCTCTGCTGGATATCCGGAATAACTTTTTCGTCCTGAATATACCCCAAAGCGCTCAAGGCGCCCAGTCGGGTGAATTTATAATCATGCCGCAAGGCCTGGCGCAGGGCGGGTATGGCCGCGGGAGAGCCTATCATGACCAGACGTTCCACCGCGGCTATTCTTCGATGGTGTTCGGTTCCCAGCTCAAAAATCAGCTTATCGATTTCACGCGACACCTGATAAACTTCCGGTGACGGCGTGGGGATAACATAAATATCATCCATAGTCAAGGGGCCATGGGAAGCCGGAAGGGTTCTGCCTTTAGGTTCCAGCCGGGACTTGGACTTTTTATCTGCCTTGCTTTTTCGAAAATAACGCTGGTAGAACTGTTCTTCTTTTTCCCGGGGCGTCTGAGTGCTAATCGGAGTAGGGGAAGAAGAAGGGGATGCCTCGGAACCATAATATGACTCCCAATCATAAGGTTTTTCCAGTTCCGCCGCCGTGCGGCCCCGGTCGGAACGGGCCTCTGCGCCGGATAGGCATAGCACAGTTACCGACAGAAAAAAGCCACACAGAAGCATAAAGCGTAGTATGGCTCCGGAACATAAAATACCAGGTGAATAGTGTGAGCGTAAATTTATTTTCATTAATTTTCCTAATTTTTCAGTGGCTGTATTAATAGAGTGATTATATTTTACAAGAAGTGTAACAAAAGATAGAGGAGAATGTCAACGGCAAGAATTTTTAATTTGTATTTGTTGCGAAAAGATAAGTTGATCTCGTCATACCGGCGAAACAGGCTGTGTCATAATAATTTTTCAGAAGCATTTGTGTTACTTTGTCATTCCGAACCCTTCGCATGTCATCCCGAGCCGTAGGCGAGGGATATCTACGCATACTTGAAAATGTAGTCTATTGCTACATTCCAAAGTCGGCTCAGGACAGGCTCCGTGAGGAATCTCCACTGGATGATATCGCTGCCAGCTGGAAAATAATGGCTGTCAACTTTGCTCCAGAGCTTCTGGTATCCTCCGTGTCCAGAACAAAATATGGGTAAAGGTAAGTTCGGAGAAGGGGGTTGGGGGATTGTGTCTTTAAGCAAGAGCCCTGAGGATTGATACCAGAACTTCGAGTATGGTATCCACGGAATTAGTCTGTATTTGGGTTATCAAACTCCATTGAACTATGAGAAGATCGCGGGTGTGTCTTAACGGCGTAGCTACTTTATCGGGGTAAGATCACACCGGCCCCCAATATTGATTGACTTAATCTCAAAAATCAGGTATAAAAAAATTATGAAAATCTGCGAAAAAGAGATCGGAGACGGATAATTATGCGGAACAATGCTCTAACTCTAATTTTTGTTTTATTCATATCTTTAGGGCTTTGGCTGTGCCAAAGCGCTAAGGCAGCTGATGCAGATGATTTTGTGATCACTGTAAAAACCGATAACCCCGGCACGTCATCTGGCACCCAATTCACTATTCCTACAACAGGTATTGGCTACAGCTATGATGTGGATTGGGATGACAATGGGTCTTGGGATGTTACTGGCGCCACAGGAAATGTTACGTGCAATTACGCCTCGGTTGGCACCTATACAGTCAGAATACGCGGTGATTTTCCCCGTATTTATTTCAATAACAGTGGCGACAGCCAAAAGATACTATCTATCGAGCAATGGGGAACCGGCGTGTGGACATCCATGGAAAGCGCATTTTATGGCTGCTCCTATTTGCATGGAAATGCCGCTGATTCACCTGATTTATCGAGTGTGACGGATATGACCTATATGTTTAGAGACGCCAGCGCGTTTAATCAGGATATAGGCGGTTGGAACACCGGAAATGTGACGAATATGAGATATATGTTTGGCCACGCTGTAGGTTCCCACAATAAATTGACTAAAATTCTCTGATTAAATGGGACAGGTTGA
>CBDUZI010000024.1:0-33977 GCA_965371665.1 uncultured bacterium | reverse complement strand
CGACCAACTCGCCTACTTTCACCCTGACCGGTACCCCGACACCAACCAGCACGCCCAGCCATACCCCAACCGCGACCCCTACTTCCACCAACACTCCGACCAGCACCTTTACTTTAACCAACACGTCGGTAATTACTTCTACCTATACTCCGACCAACTCGCCTACTTTCACCCTGACCGGTACCCCGACACCAACCAGCACGCCTTCTGTCACACCAACCTCCCTTGATACCCCGATCGGCACACCCACATATACCCCAACCTCGACATCTTCTCCCATCGGCACATGGACTAATACGGCTACAATAACGCCTTCCCCTACACCCGTTGCCTCAACCTCTACGCCCACACCCACTGGAACGTCATCTTCCACTCCGACCCCCTCCTCTGCCTTGACCGCTACGCCTACGGCCATACTTTCCTTTACTTCGCCGACCAGTTCTTGCACTGCGACTATGACCTCTGCCCCTGTCATTAATAACGCATTGCTCCTTCGTCAAAACATCTTCAAACCCGGTCTGGGTCAATCGGCCTATATTGACATGACTCTGAATCGCGCTCAACGGGTTGTGATTAAAATTTATAGCCGTCGCGGCAAACTGGTTAATACCCTGCTGGACCGCGAGATGGATTCAGGAATGTACCCTCTGGCCTGGAATGGAGCTGATCAAAATGGAAATATTGTCGGCTCCGGTATTTATATTATTATCATAAAAACCGAGGATTTTAATGAAATGCATAAAATTGCGGTAATTCACTGAGAATAAAACATCCTGGGCGCTGCGGGAACACGGTTTTCCCGTCTCACCGGAAATGGAGTCTGACGTGAATTCAAAATACCGGATGTGGTTTTTCGCCATAATAATTTTAATATGTTCCGGAAACCCGTCCGCCTTTGGCAGTATTGGGGCTGATATGCTGCGCATGGATGTTCCGGCCAATTCCGCTGCTTTAGCGTCCGGCGCGGCCAATAGCGGGGGCAGTGAAATGCTGGCCTGGAATCCGGCCGGTATTTTAGGCCAGACTATGCCCTCCTGCTCTTTTACCCATTTTTTCTCCCTGGCTGACACTGCCTACGAACAATTAGAAGGCCTTTATCCTCAATGGCTGAACGGGAGTTGCGCCTTCCGGATATTTTATGCCAGTACTTATAATTTTGTGGAAAGAGACCTGCAGGGGAATGATCGGGGCACGGTAAATAATCATGATTTACTCCTGCACCTGGCATATGCCCGGGCCTGGGACCCGGCCTGGACTATCGGGGCCGCTCTAAAACTTTTTGAAAGCGTATTGGCGGAGTATGACAGCCAGGGCTTCGGAATAGATCTCGGCGCCCAGTATAAGCTGCCCCAATTCCCCTCGCTGGTTTTAGGCTTGGCGCTGCAAAATATCGGTTTAATGAACGCTTGGGATACGTCAGCCGAGTCCCTGCCCATGCTGGCGGTTTTTGGCGCAGCCTTTACCCTGCCGCTGCTCTCTGATCACCAGGTGAAACTGCTCCTGGATATTAATCAGCTTTTAGCCGGCGCGAAAGCTCCGCTGCTCTCCCTCGGTCTGGAATATAACCTTAAAAACCTATTATGCCTGCGAAGCGGGTACCGCCTGGAAAACGAACTGGGTACGCTCTCATTGGGAGCGGGTATAAGCTATGCCAACTTTGGCCTGGATTACGCTTTTCAACCTTTCGGGATTTTGGGGAATAATCATCGCTTTACGCTTTCTTTTTATCTCCGCCCCGCAGCGCCGGCTTCAGCTTCTGCCCGGAAATTGCAACCGCCCGGGTTAAAAAGCGCAAAGCTAGAACCCTCCGAGAAGGGCTTGAAAAAACTGCAGGTTGCATCGCGGAATATTGAAAATATAATCAAATTCAAGATTCCTCCCGTAAATCCCGATATCCGCGGCTGGAATTTTGAAGTCAGGGATTGTGACGGCCGTTTGGTGAAAAAAATGCACGGTTTACACACCCCGCCGAAGGAATTGCTTTACGATGGACTTGATCAAGACGGCAACCCCCTGCCGCGGGGGGGTAAATACCAATTTGTTTTTACCGCTGCCGGTAAAAAGATATTTACCCGGGAAACTCCCCAGCTGGAACCGGTCAAAAAATTATGTTTTAAAGACCGGGCCGTACTTGCACCGGAAGTCCGGTTTGGATTTCAAACCCGGCCGTTGGTGAAAGCCTGGGCCTTATCCATACAGGAAAGGCACAGCGGAGAGCCGGTTAGGCTTATTTCCGGAACCGGAGAGCTGCCCGAAAATATTATCTGGGATGGGAAAAACGCTAACGGCATCTTTTCCGACACTCATCTTGAATATCAATACGCCCTTACCGCGACTTATCCGGATGGCTTAGAGGTCTCTATTTCAGAAAACATCAAGCCTATCCTGGCCCGGCGGAAAAAGACGCCGGAAGGCAACTCCGCTTTACTAATTACCAGTATCTTATTTGATTTTGACAGCGCGGTTTTGAAACCGGAAATGGTGGACAAAATATTAATGGCCCAGGAAATAATCAAGCGCCGGCCGGATAAAGTCAAAGTAATTTGTGAAGGCCATGCGGATGATGTCGGCTCAGCAGAATACAATCTGGCGCTCTCCCAAAAAAGGGCCCAAATGGTGGCTCAATTTCTTGCCCGGCAGGCGAAAATTTCCGAGGATAGTATTTCCATACTGGGCTTTGGCATGACGCGCCCGGAAAAAGAGCCGCCTGCCAAGAAAGCACAGATTAATCATCGCCGGGTCGAAATCCGGCTTATTTTCTCTGACCCTCAGCCCGGCTCTCAAGAATAATTAATAATAAACACAGGGAATTTTACGATAAAACGACTTTTGGCAACACTCACGGGATGTAAGGGCGACGCATGCGTCGCCCTTATAATTGCAGATTCGGCATGGCCGGCAGATCCCAGCCCGAGCGTTCGCCGAGGCTCAAGCGGCGGGCGCCGGCCAACGCAATCATGGCCGCATTATCCGTGCACCATTCAATCGGGGGACAATAAAAAGGCAGGTTGATTTTTTTTGCTTCCGCGGCCAAGGTTTGCCGCAACCGCCGGTTGGCTGCCACTCCGCCGGTTAATGCCAGGGCGCGCGCGCGGTGCTGCGCAACGGCTTTAAGACTCTTATGGATTAAATCCTTGATAACTGCCTGCTGAAACGCAGCCGCCACTTCGGCGGAATCGATCTTTTCTCCCCGCTGCCGGGCTTTATCCACTAAATACCGTACTGCGGTCTTTAATCCCGAAAAGGAAAAAGCCAGCGAGCCGTCTTTCATGCGCGGCTGGGGGAATTTTATCTTATCCGGTTCTCGCTTCCCGGCTGTCCTTTCGATGGCCGGTCCCCCGGGGTAAGAGAGCCCCAAAAGTTTAGCTACTTTATCAAAAGCTTCGCCCACGGCGTCATCGCGCGTACCAGCCAGCAAAGAATAATGCGCCGGCTGCCCGGCTGCCACGAGATATAAACTGGTATGCCCGCCCGATGCCACCAGGCCGACAAAAGGACGCGGCAAGGATTCCTGGTTCAATTCCACAGCCGCGAGATGCCCTTCCAGATGATTTACTCCGATAAAAGGCAGCGCCCGCGCCCAGGCCGCGGCCTTGGCCCAACTAAGGCCGATCATCAAGGCTCCCATTAAACCCGGGCCGCAAGTAGCGGCCACTCCCTGTATATCTCGCCATTCCATTCCGGCCCGGCGCAAAGCCCCGGAAGCGGTTCGCGGCAGATCACGCAGATGCTGGCGGGCGGCGATTTCCGGCACTATTCCTCCATAGGGCGCATGCAACTTTAATTGGGAAGCCACTATCGAGGAAAGGACTTCACCTGATCCGGTAACCACGGCTGCCGCCGTTTCATCGCAGGAGGTTTCAATTCCCAGAACATTCATTTTAAGAATTCAGCCCAATCCCGTTTTTTTATTGCTTATAATACTTCAGGGCAATTTTGATCGCATCCTTGGCGCGCAGGACTTGCGGATCTCCCTCCAACTTGACCTTGCGGGCCGCGGGAACGCCTTCCAGCTTTTTAGCTATCTCTTGCCGGATACGGTTGAGAACAAAAATCACGTCCTGGTTGAGTTGGTGTTGATTGACTTCCACGTGCTGCTCTTTGAGCCATTGCACAAAGGCTTTCCGCAACTTCTGATCCGGTGTTTCCGGCTTCAATTTCTTCCAGGATTTTTCCGAAACTTCAATATTAGATTTATCGGCTTTTTCCTCTTCGCCTTTGGGATGCCCTTTTAAATAAAACCGGGCGAACTCCTCAAAACGCCGCTCCTGGTTGAGCTTGGTATAAAATTCATTCGGCCGGTAGGCTTCCACCTCAAAATCCGGAGTGATGCCATTGCCGTGAATCATGCCTCCCTTGGGCGTCAAATACCGGGCCGTGGTCATCCGCAGGGCGGAACCGTCTCCCAGAGGAACAATGGTTTGGACCGAACCTTTGCCGAAAGTTTTACGCCCTACTAAAATACCCAAATCCCAGTCCTGGATAGCGCCGGCCACGATTTCAGAAGCCGAGGCCGATCCCTGGTTAATCAGCACCGCCAGTGGTTTGCCGTTATAAGGACGTTTCCGGGTGGAAAAAAAACGCATGTTCTGAGCCTTATGGCGGCCCTCCGTATAAACGATAAGCTTGCCCTTCGGCACGAAATATTCCGCTATTTCCGCGGCCATGTTCAGCAACCCGCCCGGATTGTTGCGCATATCCAGAATTAACCCTTTCATCCCGCGGTTCTGCAGATCTGTAAGCGCCCGGTTGAAATCTTTGCCCGTACGCTCCATGAACTCCGTAACCCGGATATATCCAATATCGCCCTCCAGCATTTCATGACGCACCGAGTGAATCTTGATGATGTCCCGGGTAATGGGAACATCAAACCAGTCTTCCACCCCCTGCCGCCGGACGGTTATCACGCACTTGGTCCCTTTCAGCCCGCGCATTTTATGCACGGCATCCATAATCGTAATCCCCTCGGTAGAATCGCCGTCGATTTTCATGATCTCATCGCCGGGCTGAATCCCGGCGCGAAAAGCGGGCGTCCCGTCAATGGGTGAAATAATGGTTAGCAGGCTATTGCGGATGGAGATTTCTATTCCCAGCCCGCCGAAGGCTCCCTTGGTGTCCTGGCGCATATCCTTGTAGGTTTGGGGATCCATAAATTGGCTGTAGGGATCCAACTCCCCGACCATGCCCTTGATGGCGCCATAGACCAGTTCCTTTTGCTTGATTTTTTCCACATCCACGTAGTTATTCCTGATCAGGGACATGGATTGAATAAGCGGCCGCAGACTGTCATAGGTATCCTCGGTCAGGCCGGCATCACTGACAGCCGAACGGGAGGCTCCGGAAATCCAGCCTCCAAAAAATCCCAGGAGTGAAACAAACATTACCAAGCATGTAATCCAAATTAATTTTTCAAATCGTTTCATTAATTTTTTGCCTCCCTGAATATAGTAATCATCGTTTAATGCTTTTAATCTGCCACCGCTTCATCCCGGATCAAATTACTCCGCCCTTCCGGGCGGAGTAATTTAAGTTTCCAGCCATTGCATCGGGTTCAGCGCCTTCCCCCGCTTGCGAATCTCAAAATAAAGTACCGGGCCTTTCCAGGTTCCGGAATCGCCCAGAGTACCCATGGTTTGGTGTTCTTTAACCGTTTCTCCCTTACTAACCCTTATTTTTTTCAGATGGGCGTATATGGTATTATAGCCGCCGCCGTGATCCAGAATTATCATGCGGCCATAGCCCTCAAACCACTCCGCAAATAACACCTGGCCCGAGGCGACGGAAAATACATTTTGACCAATCGGCCCGGCTATGTCAATTCCCTTATTATCAATATAAGTATTGAACCGGGGATGACGCCGCTTGCCGAAACGCGAAACCACCCGGCCCCGGGTAGGCCAGGCCAGGCTCCGGCGGCGCCGGGAAAACGCCGAACCCACGCCTTCGATGCGTCGCTCCAAGGTCCGGGCCCGTTTTTTCAGGGTCCGGATCAGCCGATTCAATTTTTGGGAGGCCGCGTTTAATTCCCTGACAGCCTGCTCGTGCAGAGCGCGTTCGCGCCGAACTTTTTTGAGTTTTTGGCTGCGTGACGCACGCTGCCCTTTAATTTGCTTTAAAGTCCGGCGTGACGCGCTTTTAAACTCCTCGACCTGCCTGGCCCGCTGCGCCAGAACCTCGTTTTGACGCTCCAGCTCATCCTGCCGGCGCCGCAAATTTTCTATTAAAAAAGCGTTTTGCGAAGCCAGAATATGACAAAACTTTAAACGTGTCAAGCCCTCGGAAAACGTCCGCGAGGCCGCCAAAACGCGCCAGAATCCTCCGCGTCGCTCGCGATACAGCAACCGCAGGCGGATGGCCAATAGCGCTTTCATCTTTTTCAGCGTGGTTTCGGTCTCTGCCATGGCGGCGCGGATTTGCGCGACTTGCCGGCGTACCAGACCGAGATTTTTTTGATGCTCCTCATAGCGGTCTTCCGCTTCTTCGAGCTTTTTGTCAATCCGCTGGAGCTGACCGATAAAAGAGCGTTCTTGTTTTTTTTGTTTGCGGATATGTTTTTTTTTCAGGCGCAATTGGCGGCGCACTTTATCCAGATCCTTTTTTTCCTGCCGGATATTCTGCTGGCTTTTCTGGAGCCGGCCCTGGTATTCCTTGAGCGTGGCGGAATCCGCCGGCAGGGCTGCCAGCCAGAACATCAAGGCCGCAAAACAGATACTTCGTCGCATCATTCCAGCAGCTCTCTCCCGACGGATACCAGGCTTCCTGCCAAACCCAGTATGGAACCGGTCAGCATAAGGCCGGTCGCGCCGGCCAGAAAGTACTTTAAAGCTCCCGGCGGCAGCATGCCCCGCAAGTCAATGGCCAATTCCCGGAGAGCATAAAAAGCCACCACTTGCCATAACGCGGCCAGTAATCCGGCCGCTGCCAGGCCCCCGGCCGCGCCCTGGATTATTCCCCAGATTAACAACGGCCCCCGGATAAACCAATTCGTGGCGCCGATTATCCGCATAATGCTGATTTCTTCCTGGCGGGCGTAAACCATCAGGCTGATAATATTGGCGATTATAATCACCGCCGCCATAACCAGGCTTAGAGCCAGCGCCAGTACGGCCAGGCGGATGAATTGCATGGCCTTAAGCAGACGGTCCGCATCCCCGCCGCCATAACTGGCATCCTCAACGCCGGGAAGATTTTTCATCCAGGTCGTGAAGCGTTGTACGTTAACCGGCGTTTTCTCCCGCAAACGAATCCGGGCCGACGCGGGCAAAGGATTGTCGCCCAGTGCATCCAGAAACTCCTTAATGGTCGGATCGCCGGAAAATTCCTGCAAAGCTTTTTCCTTGGAAATATGTTCTACTCCGTCCACCTGGGGATGCTCCCGGATAGTCGCTAAAAATTTCTCCAGCCCGGTTTCTCCCATCTGGTCATTCAGGAAAGCTACGACTTCAACTTTTTCCTCTATAAATTTGGTCAAGTTGAAAATCCCGGCCGTCAGAATAAATACCAAACCCAGCGCCATTAATGACATACTCATGGCCCCCAGGGAAACCAGATTGAGCCGTTTGGAACGGAGCAGACTGCGAAAAGCTTCCTTGATTAAAAAACTCATAGACATAGCTGTTTTCCTTTAAAGTAACCGATTACTTAAAAGCTGTGAAAAAATTGGATTTCTGTTCAAATTCCCCTCCCTCGAGGGGAGGAATTCATTTTGGCTCTCTGCCACAGATGCTAAGTAATCTGGCCGGCTTGCTTTTCGCCCCGGATGATTCCCTTGTCGATAAACAGGGTACGCGCTCTCATTTTCTGGATAAAATTAAGATTGTGGGTAGTGCAAATTACCGTAGTGCCGGTCTCGGTCACCTGTCTGAGCAACCGCATAACCTCCCAGCCGGTCGCAAAATCCAGGTTGCCCGTGGGTTCATCCGCCAGCAGCAGGGGCGGATCATGCACCATGGACCGGGCCAGTACGACTCGCTGCATCTCTCCGCCGGAGAGATGCCAGGGTTTTAGATCGCCCTTTTTTTCCAACCCGACTTTTTTCAGCGCCTGCTTCACTTCCCGGTTTATCGTTCTTCCGGTATAACCTGTCACATGCAGGGCCAAGGCCACATTTTCCGCCACTGTCCGGTCGTAAAGCAGGCGGAAATCCTGAAAAACCACGCCGATCCGGCGGCGGAAAAAGGGAAGCTGCCGGGGCTTAAGCTTGGCCACATTATGATCATCCACGATTACCTGGCCCTCGGTGGGTAAAATCTCACGGCAGATGAGTTTTATGAGAGTACTTTTTCCGGCGCCCGAAGGTCCGGTAACCATGACAAATTCCCCGCGCGGGATTTCCAGGTTGATATCAACCAGGGCCTTGTATTCGTTTTGGTAGGTCTTATATACATGATGAAACTGAAGCACTGCCAACTCCCAATAAAAAGATATTATGATTATAATGCCAAAACGCCGGCGGCGTCAACTATTCAACCGGTAATTCTACAGCTAACCTTTAGCGGCGGAACCTTCCTGATTAGTTGATTGAAATTAAATTACCCCGCACTAAAGTGCAGAGAATTTGCTCCAAAAAGCAGGGGCGTTTAATTAAACGCCCCTACACCAACGATATCCTTGCCCCTCTTCTGGTAATCGTTCGCAATAACTTTTTTCTATTTCGTTTTCAGGAAAGGATTTTCTGCATCTGATTACTTTCAGTTGGAAGCCATGCTATCATATATTCAATTATCATGCTTTCTCCCCTTATCTGCCTATCTAGTTTCTTTTACGAAAAGCGAGTTTTAGCGAACTTCCCGCGTTTTGTCATTCCGAGGCGCAGCCGAGGAATCTCCAAGCAAACTTTGAATTCAAAAGGATTTCAGGAGATTTCTCGGCTGCGCCTCGAAATGACAATCTTAGAGAAGTGTTCTTCCGCAACAGGAACTATCTAACCCTACAGCTCCTGTACCAGGGCCAGGGCGGGTTTCCAGTTGGGCCGGAATCTCACGGCCCGTCTGGCCCATTTCAACGCTTCGCCTTGGCGCCTATAAATTATTCCGCAGTAAATACTTTGAAGTTCTCTTTGACCTTGGGGTTTGGCTTTAAGCAGTATATTACACTTCCCATCTTTTTATTATACATCATCTTGGCTTCCGAAAGCGGATGGAAATTAAAATATTCTCCGTAGGTTTGCATTGCCATTACCATGCCTACCTGGCCTTGGGGGAGTCCTAATGATGTGCGCATAAATTCTTGCAAACACTTTGATGTCTGTTGGCAAAATTTCGCGAGCATTTCCCGGTCATGCTTGAACAAAGTGCTTAGTCACCACGATTTTGTTTTGGTAGAAAGGTTACCGGTTTCTGTTGGCTATTACTGATAATTGAAGCTTGACAAAACTTCTTTTAGCCTCATCCAAAGGTAAATATTTAATATTTGCATGATTATTATGAATAATATTAGGTTCTGCATAAACCCGAAAATTTGAAACACCTATTCCATCGCTGTTGATACTATGAATTTCTGAAACTAATAGTTTTGCTATATCTTTCACCTTGCGCCCGCGCAAAAGACCTAGAATATTACCAATTTCTCCCATATCATCATTATATAGTTTTGTTGTGCGAAAAACTGATATTTCTGTAGGAGTTTTAGGTGAGGGCTCGAATGCCGCGGGCACAAATTTACCATTCTTACAATGCTTTTTTTCAAAAATAAATCTCGCTACACATTCACGCTCATTTAATACCTCTGATCGCAAACTTGCTATATGCCTTATTATTTTATCAAAGAATACAAGAATCCGCAGTGCTCCAATTTCATGAAGATTTTTAGCGATTCTATATTTCATTAGGATAAATCTGTTTTAAATAATTAATAATTTGAATAGGAATATTTTTATTATTGATTTTTTCTACACCTAAATACTTTCCGCCCTCTCGTGTGATTCCTGCATAAGAAAAAATATCGTCTTTAATGTTAATATATAAGCTGCTATTATTTTTTTCCCATAAAAAACTTAAATTACCCGATGCTTCAGGCGAAATATTAGGCAAGGGATAAAATTTCGGGAGAACATCTAATAAATTCAACACGAGATTGATTGCTTGCTTTGATATAGGCAATGCATCATAACCATCCCAGCCTTTTTCCGAACAATCAGTCATAATATCTACTAATTCTTCTAAAATCATTTTTTCCCTAATTGTAATAGTGTTCGCAGGCCAGATGTGATTTAAATAATCTAAATAACTTTTCCTTTCTTCGCTGTTTTCCTCACTTAATGCTTCGGTTAATTGATCATTAATAGACATCTCATCCTTATCGATATTAGTCTTTTCAAATATTAGCGAGGGAACCATACTTTTGTTAATAGGATAATATAGAACACTCATTTGAATGTCTCCTTTAATGTGTCTGTAATATTATTAAAGAATAAATGATTTTTAAAGTCGCGAAGCTGAGTTAAGTACTTTTCTATACGACCCCACTCGTATGGAGTGCTTACATCTTTTACCGTATCAATGTCAAAAACAACTTCTAATAAAACCTTATCCTCTCTACGGACGGGACTGATAATATGATTAACTATAGCTTTTGCTTCTATTTGCAGATTTCCTAGAACAAATCGCTGCATAGCGTTGTGAACGCCAATTTTGTTTTCCTCAATTCCTTTTATGTTTGGTTTGAAATTCAATAATTCATCATATCTGTCTGGATCAACATAAATTTTATTGATGTTTCTTACACCTAGTCGTTCTACAACATCATGTTTGAAATGTTTTTTAAAAAAATCAATAATTTCTTGTATTTCTAAAAGTATGGTTTCCCAACTTGTATAAGGTTTTAATCTGCTAAATCTAAAACCCGAATTATGAACAATTAAAATCTGCTTTTTATCCAACGACTCAAACCTTGTATTTCCCTCATCCCTTGTAACTGAAATTTCGTTTTTGCTTTTAAAATCAAAGCGTATTTTATTAATCAGTTCTTTAGATTTATTAGGATATTTAGCTTTAATAATATTATAAAACTCACTAATATTTTCCTTAACATTGTTGCTTTGCCTTGATTTTATTTCTATTACCGCCTCAACAATAGGTGCGTCCTTTAAATGCTCTATAGTTGTCATAATATATGACCCTTTTTTATAGTATTTGTTTCAAGAAATTTATAGAGCCTATAAAAATCGCTTCGTACTATTGCTACTATAGTTTATCATTCCAAGCCTAAACGTTTATTCATTAATGAATTGTACCATATTACGACACCTTTATGTCTATTAATACCTCGACTTTAGCAAATTACATTTTGCCATATGCGATAACTGCAAAGGCAGATGGTCTGTTTTTTACCAAGTCTTGCGCCCTGGTTGGGCTTTTGCTGAAATGACAACGTTTTTCTTGATCCCCCTCTTGGGAAAAACAGACCACCTGCCTTTGAGTGCCGGCACTGCGGTGCTCCAAATGAAGCTAAAACCGCTTTTTGCTAGAAGCCTGAGCATTTAGTCGGTTTTTTAGGTTGTCATTCCCGAAAGTTTTTATCGGGAATCCAGCGGCTTTGATAAAACAGGCATAAATCAAGGCAACTAAGTCACTGGATTCCCGATAAAAACTTTCGGGAATGACACAATTAAAAAAATAAATGTTTCCGCAACAGGAACTATCTAACCCTGCAGCTCTTGTACCAGGGCCAGGGCGGGTTTCCAGTTGGGCCGGAATTTCACGGCCCGTCTGGCCCATTGCAGCGCTTCGCCGTGGCGCCTATAATCCCGCTTAATGATTAATGCCATAAGGTTACTGGTTTGCGCCCGCAAGTCCCGGTTGGGACACAAACGCCAAGCCCGGCGCATATGCTGTTCCGCCTCCAGAAATTTATTTTCCCGGTAGGCGATAAGTCCAAGGTTGTAATGCGAATCAAAGTGCCGGGGAGCCAGTATCAGTGCCTGCTCGAATGCCCGGCACGCCTGGTTCAGGTCGTTGTTAATCAGCAACAAAATGCCTTCCAGGGATAGTGGCAAGTAGGAATGCGGAGCGGTTTGCACGGCGCGTCTAATTTCCCGCAAGGCCACTTCCGGCTCAGCGGGATTATAAAAATGCGGCATGCTCACAGGGTCCACTGCCTGGTAGGCGAACTTCTCGATAAGCCCGTTATTGAGTCCGGCCCGGCGCACGTATAATATACTGACATGATCCCAGTACACCATGGCCCAGCGTCCGGATTTCCGGAGCCGCTGGAATAATTGGCTCTCGTTTTGCGGAGAGATGAGCATTCCCTGAATCCGGTAATGGTCTAACAGCTCCAGACACTTTTTTTCCTCCCCATAGATTATATTCCGGTAATCCGCGTAAAGCTCCTCGCCGAAAAGCTCCAGGCGCCCGTCCATAAAGACCTTGGTTTTGCCATGCGTCATCCACCCTACATATCCTCCCCACCGGTCATGCGTAAGTAAACGTCCTTGCAAAGGATTCGCCCGGAGCCAGGCCAGGCCGGCGGCCGGATGAATATGCGGCAGTTCCTCCAGACGAAAGGCATAACCTAAACCGGCCGCCAAAATCAAAAGCATGGCTGCCAGGCCGCTCCCGGCCAGAAGTCCTGCGCGCCTTAGCTTGATGGTCATGCTCAACCGGGGAACCCATTGTTTCCAAAGATAGCGCAGATTACCGGCCAAGGGCGGCAAAGCCGCTATTACAAAAAGCGGGATATTACGGATGGATTTTACTGCCAGGTAAGAAAAACCCGCGAGCAGGATTAAATCCGAGAGCCGCGCCCGGCGAAGGGATAAAATCTGGAGCAGCCAGGCAAGCCCTAACAGCAGGAAAAAGTAAGGGACGCGCGTAAAGGTCGGAGGCGCCCATTCGGTTATATAACGCATAAAATCACTGGATCCGATATGCCGTATAACGTAGGCATAAACCTTGAATCCCATGGGATTCAAGGTCCCGGCTAAAAATGCCGCGCCGGCTGTCAGGCTCAGGCAACGCAGACGCCGAAGGGCCAGGCTATCCCGGGTCTGCAAAAAATGAACGCCTTGTTCTATTATCTGCGCCGGCCAAACCAGCGCAGGAGGAATTTTTGATGATGGAATCATAGTCACACGCTTAAATAAAATTACGGATCCGGGCATCTAATTCCTGGTAAGGAAACAACCTTTGATAATCAACCAGGGCCGCCATGGCGCGGGATTGTAATTTTATGCCGTGTTCTTCCAGAATAGCAATCGGATTTAATCCGCCAATCACTATGGCGCCGGCTCGGCCCTCGCTGACGGGAATATCCAGTAAAGGCTGCCCGGGCCATCCAATCGCAAGAAATCCTCCCAGGCCGATTGCTTCTAATTGTTGCGCAATCTCCATGACCTTATTGCGGCTGTCCGCTGGGATTTCACGAAATCCTACTCCGATACGCCCATTTCCGGTTTCGGTCGCTCCGATATAATCTGTCATGCCGGTACGAATAAAAACCTCCAAGGGATCTATGGTAGTACCTTCATAATGTATAAGTTCAACAAACCGGGTGGGCTTTTTATCCTGGAGTTCGAGGAGCCCGCCAAAGCGGGAGTTGGTGGGAATCCCCTGTGCCAGCAAGACACCATTTAGGGTTACCGAGCATACTGTGCCAATACCCACGCATCCCTGAGGCACGGTAAATTCGCCAGCTTTTTCACCCGGAGGAAAAAGGGTCAATAGTTTTCCCATGGCGTAATCGGCGTCAAACACTTTTTTTATCAAGGGGGTTGATTGCGAGAGTTTGTCTATCGGCAAAATACTTATATTGACGATTACGGTGCCGGATTTATTTGCTCTATCAAAAGTCATGTTGTAGGATAGTTGATCGATCTTAGCCGCCATGATACCGATTTTTTCGTAGACTTTAACCGCGGAGAGTTCTTTTATTCCGCGTTCGGTTATCTGCCGCCCGCGTTTTCCATGATTTTCTGTAAGACCCTCCCGGTCAAGTTCTAAAAGATATAAACGAATAGTTCGGCCGCTAACTTCATGTCCCATGGCCTGAAGTTGACGGGTGAGCTTGGAACTGCTCAAGCAATTGTTGGTTTCCTGCAATATTCTGAGGATAGCTAATCGCTTTTTTTCGGTTTTTTCTCTCATGGTCAAAACTATATATTCAAAATTACCAGATGTCAAACGCATTATTGGCAAAATTGCCAGTAATACAGCTCTATATTTTGGGCATAACATTCGAAACTTATTAATATCGAGTTTTTATCTGCTTTAAATACTTTCTGGTTGGAAAATAAATTAATTAGTATATTCCCTTTATCAAAATTAATCCGGCAATATTGCCAACTCTCCTCAAGGAAAAATTCATTTAATAATAAAAACAAGGATAAATCATTGACAAAAAAGAAGGCATTTGTAAAAATGGGCAATCATTTGCCAGTTGAGTGAATCCGTAATATTTTCTTGTTCTATAAATACCTTTTCTACAAGGACATTTGGATATTCTGAAATTGGCAACAAATAACCAATATTAAAAGGGGGTAAGTATGATTCAATGGCCAAAAACTAATGATGCAATAGGAACTGCCAACCGGGGTAACCCTTGCGAATCAGGATTATGCACATTATGCAGAGCTGACTGCAAGGGTAAATGCGAAACATGGCTTTCCAGCTTGAAAGGCCGTAAACTTTTGTATCCCAGAGATTTCGGAGCAATAACTTCCGGAAGCGCTAATACCACTCATGTTGGGGTATCCTATAATTCGCTGAGGATCAATGGATATGTTTATGGCGCGAATGGCGTGCCCCAAGGCCTTTCGACCTCGGAAGATGATTGTGTTTTTCCCAATGTCAATACCGAATTGGAATTTGGAACTGAGATTAAAACTAAAGCCCGCGTGCCCATCATGACCGGCGCTCTGGGTTCCACATTTATTGCCGCAAAATATTGGGAGTCTTTTGCCATTGGCGCCGCCTTGGTAGGATATCCCATTGTGGTGGGCGAGAACGTCGTTGGCGTGGATAAGGAATCCGAAATTAAGAATGGCAGGATTTCCAAGGCGCCTGAGCTGGATAGAAGAATCGAGACCTTTCTGCGTTATTATGACGGCTATGGAGCAATCATTGTTCAGATGAATGTCGAGGATACCAGAAATGGCGTGGCGGAATACATCATTAACAAATATGGCGATAAAGTAATTATTGAATTGAAATGGGGCCAAGGCGCTAAAGTTATCGGCGGTGAAATTCAGGTCACTTCATTAGAATATGCCTTGTTCCTGAAACAGAGAGGCTATGTGGTTGATCCCGATCCCACCATCCCCGAAGTGCAAGAAGCCTTTAAAAACAAATCCATTAAATCATTCGCTCGTCACAGCCGTCTGGGCTATACCAGCTTGTCCTCGCGGGATGAAGTAAAAAAGAGTTTCATGGATTCCGTCGCTTATTTACGCAAAATCGGCTATAAAAGAATTTCTTTGAAAACCGGATCCTACGGCATGGAAACTTTGGCCATGGCAATAAAATACGCGAGTGAAGCCAAGTTGGAGTTATTGACGATTGACGGCTCCGGCGGCGGAACCGGCATGAGTCCCTGGAATATGATGGAAAGCTGGGGTGTGCCTTCACTTCACTTGCATGCCAAAGCATCCGAATACGCCCAGCTGCTGGCTGACTCCGGCGAAAAAGTCGTGGATCTTGCCTTGGCCGGCGGCCTAGCTAAAGAAGACCAAATATTTAAGGCCCTGGCCCTGGGAGCGCCGTTTACAAAATTAGTATGCATGGGAAGATCCCTCATGATTCCCGCTTACTTGGGCGCTAACATTGAAGGCGTATTGCGGCCGGAGGTTAAAAATAAAATCCATGGTAATTGGGACAAATTGCCGGCAGCAGTGGAAGAATGCGGTATTAAGGAAGATGAAATATTTGCCGGTTATTATGACGTCCAAAAAAAGGTGGGCAAGGACGAAATGAAAAACATTCCTTTTGGCGCCATTGCCAGCTGGACCTTGGCGGACAAGCTCACCGCCGGTCTGCAGCAATTAATGGCGGGTGCGCGGAAATTCTCCTTAAACCAAATCACGCGCAAGGAAATTTTCTCGGCGAACCGCGAGACTGAGAGAGAGACCGGGATTCCCTTTATTTCGGACGTTGATGATGCGCTCGCAAAAGAAATCATCAGCGGTTCAAACAGCAAGGCCAAAATTCCGGCAAGCAGTAATTAATCAGTCCCTTATCGTTATCCTCTAGCACTGCCTAAAAAGGCGGCCGGGCCGCCTTTTGGCTAAGTAAATCCCGCCCCCTTATACTTAATTGACGAAATATACGTTTTTTGTTATTATTCCACTCAGGTTGTACTCTTTAATTCTCCTCGCCCCCTTTTCCCTGGACAAAACCATCCAGGACGGGCCAAAGGGGGAACTCAATAAAGAAAGGGCTATCGCTTGTTTGAAATCATTTCTAAACAACTTATCGCACCGGCGGTTTGGCGCCAGACCATCAAGGCTCCTGAAATCGCGGGTAAACGCCAGGCCGGCAATTTTGTGATTATCCGTCCTAAGGTGGGAAGCGAACGAATCCCTTTGACCATTGTTTCCTCAGATAATCAGGCGGGAACAATAGACATCATTTTTCAAGTCGTCGGCGCCACAACCATGGACTTGGCCGAGGTAGAAAGCATTCAGGATATCGTCGGCCCGCTGGGGCACCCAACCCATATCGCGAATTTCGGCCGGGTGGCAGTGGTCGGCGGCGGCGTGGGCATCGCGCCTCTCTGGCCCATTGCCCAGGCCTTGAAGCAAGCCGGCAACCGTTTGACCACGATTCTGGGCGCACGTTCCAAAGATTTCCTGATTTTAGAGGAAGACATGCTATCCCTTAGCGATAAGCTGCTGATCGCCACGGATGATGGCTCTCGGGGGCAAAAAGGATTGGTTACGGATATTTTAAAACCCTTGCTGGAGGAAAAAAAGCTTGATTTTGTCCTGGCCATCGGGCCGGTAGTCATGATGAAGGCGGTATCGGAATTAACCCGGCCCCATGGAGTGAAAACCATGGTCAGCTTGAATCCCTTGATGCTTGACGGGACCGGAATGTGCGGTGTTTGCCGCTGCAAAATCGACGGCCAAACCAAGTTCGCCTGCGTTGACGGCCCGGAATTTGACGGTCATCAAGTGGATTTTGAAAACTTGAACCGCCGGCTTGGCATGTACAAATCAGAGGAAAACCAACGAAGGGAAGCCAGGAAATAAGCTATGCCGTTAAACTTGAACCGCGTATCCATGCCCGAACAAAAACCGGAAGTGCGTTGCCATAACTTTAAAGAGGTTAATCTCGGTCTCTCCCTGGAATCGGCACGCGCCGAAGCCGGCCGGTGCCTGTTTTGCAAGCGACCCACTTGCATTGCGGGTTGTCCGGTGGGCATAAATATCCCCCAATTCATTCGCGCCATTCTCGATAATGATCTCCCTGAGGCCGTGCGCCGCATCCGGGTAGACAACTCGCTCCCAGCCATCTGCGGACGTGTCTGCCCGCAGGAATCGCAATGCGAGGCTGCCTGCGTATTGCATAAAAAGGGAGCGCCGATTGCCATCGGAGCCTTGGAACGCTATGTCGGCGATTATGCCATCCGGGAAAACCTTAAAGCGGAGTGTGGGGCAAAGAAAAAAAACCTTAAGGCAGCGGTCGTCGGAAGCGGCCCCTCAGGTCTGGCCTGCGCCGGAGAATTGCGCAAGCTGGGCTACTCGGTAACGGTCTTTGAGGCGCTGCATGAATTAGGCGGCGTTTTAACCTACGGCATTCCCGAATTCCGTTTGCCCAAGGAAACAGTGGTTAAATTTGAAATTGAGTCCTTGCAAACCATGGGCGTGGAATTTAAGACCAATCGTCTTATCGGTAAAACCCATCTGATCTCTGATTTAATGGAAAACCAAGGCTTCGCGGCCGTGTATATTGCCACCGGCGCGGGCTATCCCCAGTTTATGCGAATCCCGGGCGAAGATTTGAATTATGTATATTCTGCCAACGAATTTTTAACGCGCATGAATCTAATGCAGAGTTACCAGGGCGATGCCGCTGCAACGCCGATATTCGTGGGAAAACGCGTGGCTGTCATCGGCGGAGGCAATACCGCCATGGATGCCGCCCGCTGCGCGCTGCGCATGCCGGGCGTGGAGCAGGTCTCGCTAATTTACCGGAGAAGTGAAAAAGAAATGCCCGCGCGGCTTGAGGAAGCTAAGCACGCCCAAGAGGAAGGCATTGAATTTCAATTCCTGACCGCTCCGACAGAATACCTGGGTACGCCGGAAGGAGCTGTACACACAGCCCGGTGTATTCGCATGGACCTGGGCGAGCCGGATGCCTCCGGCCGGCGCCGGCCCGTGGTTATTCCGGGAAGTGAATTCGAAATCAAAGTGGATGCCGTGGTAGTAGCTATCGGCACCCAGGCCAACCCCATCATGGCGCAGACCACTCCCGGGTTGGAAACCAATAAGTGGGGTTATATCGTCACCGACCAAAACGGTTTGACCTCCCTGCAAAACATCTATGCCGGGGGTGATATTGTCAGTGGAGCAGCCACGGTTATTCTGGCCATGGGCTCCGGCCGGGAAGCGGCTCAGGCTATTGATCGGACTTTGTCAGTCAGTCCCTCTCGCCCCTCATAAATCAACCAATTTTTAATAACTTCAGGCCCTGTTTTTCCAATTCTTTATCATATGAATATACACTGGATATTTTTGTCACCTCGGACCAAACCAAAAAATACGCATCCACTATATCCATTTTTTTCTTTTGCAATATTTTCATACAGGCTGTGGCTATTTCCTTATCGGCCATATGTATGCCTTTGAAGGTTAAAAGCCTTGCCAGTTTTTCTGCGGCTTCCACGCGAGGCACCCGGTAAAAACTGGTCAACACAAAATAACACTGAAACAACACTAATTCTATCAGACCGGCGTTATGCCGGCCGGTTTCCAGTTTTTGAAAATAGCGGTAAACCCCTTTAAACTTTTTATCTATGGTTGCGGGATTTTCCACCAGATAACGAACAATTACATTGGTATCGATCAAGCTATATCTCATGTAATATGCCTTTGCGTAAAGTATTATGCATTTTATTGCGCGCGGGCATCTTTTTGGTCTTGGCATACTTGGAAAGTGATCCGGCCAAGGCCTCAGACTGTAATCTCTCTAGTTTGCGCAATTCGACACGCTTATGCTTCTTATCCAGCATGACGTTCAACATGTCTCCTATGGAGACGCCCATCCACTTGCGAATTTCCACCGGAATTACAACCTGGCCTTTATTAAAAACTTTCATCAACATAATATCACCGCCTTTGGTTATACCTATATGTATAACATGTCCCCCCTGGCTTGTCAATTATATCCAAAGGCATTTGTATTACTTTGGCATTCCGGGCGTTAGCGAGGAATCTCTGCGCAAATGTTGAATTTAAAAAAGCGTATGGATTTGGACGAGGCGGAAAGCGGCTCAGGCTGTTGATCGGGCAATCATGCCCGTCCGCTAAAAACCCGGCGCGCCGCCGCCACCCCGGCTTGGGCCCGGGTCCGTAATTTTTCCCTGTTTAATACCACACGCCGCGATAATTCCGGCGCTCTTTCCAGAATATTATTTAAACTGCCTTCAATATTATAAGTATCCAACTCCGGCTGCTCTAAATCATGCAACAGATTATTAATTTTCGGATCCTCCGGCCCCCAGCCGGTCACTACTGCGCCTATCTGGGCACCCAGGAGAACTCCGTGATAGCGCATACTGATAACCAGGTCGGTTCCGCCCCAGGCCCGGATTACGGCTTGCCAGTTGCCGGCTCCCGGCAGGGAGACAAAATCGCACTCTTTAAATTCCGGCCGAAATTTCATCTGTTCCAGCAATTGCTCATCGCCCTGATGGCCCAAAGCCGCGAACCGTACCCTGATTCCCTTTTTTCGCGCCAAGCCTGCCAGGCTTACCACCCATTCCGGAATTACTTCCCCCTGCCTATCGCTTCTGAGTATTACCAGCCAGCCTTGGCCCGAACCCGGCTCGGCCAAGGGAAGCAGCCAGGCCAGGTCCGCTCCCAGAACCAAGTTAGCTTCTGAAGCGCCGTGTTGCCGGCACCATTCCAGTCCCGGCTGATCCCGGGGTACGATCAGGCATGCTTGAGACAGTATTTGGTTGGCCAGTCTCTGATTCCCTTTCCGGGTCAGCGGCCCAAAACCCTGTCCGAGCAGGATAACCGGCTTGTTTAATCGCCGCGCCATTGCGATCAGGCCCGCATAATACCACGGAGATAAATGACCTGAAAAATCCTGAATCAGCCCGCCGCCGCCGGAAATCAAAGCCTGGCACTTTTTTAATTCCCGCAGAATTACCCAGGGATTCCAGCGTGAAACCGCGCGAACATGATGCCGGGATTCCGTGGCCGCCGGATCCCGGGAGAGAACCGTTAGGGATGGGGAATAATCTGGAAACGCGGATCGCAAGCCTTCCAGCAGCCATTCGTCACCCTGGTTTCCGAAACCGTAATAGCCGGAAATCAACAGCCTCACGCGGCAGTCCGTCGCTTACGGCATAGCCAAACCCATGTCAGCCATAGCAGTATCCCGGCCAGCATTCCCATCCAGAGCCCATGCCAGGTACGCAGCAGACTCATTCCCAGGGGGGTATGTACATGGCAAAATGTATTAATCATGGAAATCTGGCCGAGTATCCCGATGGCTAAACAAATCCTGGGCCAGATCCAATCCCGGTTATTGCTCATTCTGAGACCGAGTAAACCCAGTAAGAGCAATGGATGTCCGATAAGAAACTCCTTGAACCGGGGACGGACGCCTAAAATCCCTTTCAGGGCTTCCCGCCAATCAAGTTCTAATTTACTTGCCGGAAACCATGCGGCATTCCCCGACCGGGCGGTCAGGATAATAACCAGGCTGCTTATTAATACCAAGGCAGTTATAGTCCCAAGGCGTTGGCCTTTTTTCCAACGCTCCTGCCACCAAGCAGGATCCGTAATCCGGGGAAATAAATAAATCACAGCTAAAAACACAGGTACCAGGTAAGCCGCCTTTACCCCGGCAAACCCGTCCAGGCGCTGAACAAACTCCGGGTGATAAAGTAATACGGCAATGCTTAATCCGGCGGTCAGGCTGCAGGCAGTGATAAATAAAAAGTCCCGGCCGGCGTGTAACCAACTGGACAAAAAGCCGCTTTGGCTTTTATCGTGCTCATAAACCTGACTGATACTCAATAAGGGAACCATTACAGCTATAATCCAGGCCGCAATTTTGCCTCCCCAGGCGGCTGACCCTTCCCAATGAATTATGAAAATACCTAAAATCAGGATAAGCGCGGCCCAGCGAAAGTAGGCAAGTTTTAACTTTATAGTAAGCACTTGATCCACGGCTTCGTCCTGGCCCGTAAAACCTACCGCCCAGAGCGCGGCCCGCCAGACAAAGAGAAAAAAAAGCGCTCCTACGCCGAGGTAAATCAGGTTCATGGCCAGATGCCCGGTACGTATCCCGCGCTTCTGCTCAATGGCTCCGATTTCAAACCCCCGGTCAAGCAGAGCGCTTTTTAACGCACGTATAAAATCCAGGCTTTGGTTAAAATTCCAGAATTTCGGCGGATCAAGGTAAAGCAGCCCGATACTCCGCTCTTGCGCAGCCCGCAATAATCTCCTTAGCAGACGCTGTTCTGTGAGGTTGGCAGCGACTCGGCTGGAAATTACATGCGCCCGAAACAGGCGGCCGGATTTTTGGTTACGCAATATTTTTCGCCCCGGGCCGGGGAGCGAAAACTCCGGAACCGCAACATAGGGTTTTCGCAGCCAGGGAGTATTCAAGTATGACTTATAAAAGTCGGCCGCGCCCCCGCCTCCCAGCCAGTCGGGAATCACTATCTCGGGTTGCAGGGAATAAATATCCTGGGTAAACTGGTCTAGATCCTCTGTCCGGCCCCAATCCCCGGCCGGCAGCCAGAGCGCTCTGCGAAACCCGGAGGGCATGGGCCCGGAGGGGATTTCCATGATAAATCGGCGGGCATCCAGATCATAAACCAACGATGGCAGGTCCACGTCGAAAATATATTGAGATTCCCGCAAGCGGATCTTCAAAGCGGACATTCCGAACTGTCCGGTGAGGTAAACCGTGGCCTTGCCGGTCAGCTGCTCGTCAGCCAAGCGGATCTCCAGGCGGTCCGGTTCCGGGTGCCAAGCCTCGGCCAGGCCGTACCGTATCATATGCTCCAGCGTATAGGGCGCGCGTACCAGGGTTGTAACCCCGGCCGCCAGCAAGGCTGCGGCCGCCTGGGGATCCCGGGCCGCGGCTTCCAGCAAGCGGGCTTCCGGAAAAGCAATCTCAACCCGGCGAACTACTGACTCCATATCCAGCCGTTTAACCGTTAAGACTCCCACGATTCCCAAGGCCACGGCTAATATCATGGTGATTGCCATGCGTTCCAGGGGACGGGGTTTGGGTGTACTCATGGCGTAGGCGAGACGGTAGGCCGGGGTTTAATCTGCCGGGCCCGTTTCTGGGCCCACTTGGCGCGCTTATGCGCCTCGAAATCTTCTGAAAAAATATGCTGGCCGTCCGGACGAACCACGAAAAACAGAAATTTAGTTTCCGCCGGATAAGCGGCCGCCTTTAGGGCCGAGAGGCCGGGATTGCAAATCGGACCGGGCGGCAAGCCCCTGTGGCGGTAAGTATTATAAGGCGAGCGGGTATACAAATCATCCCAGCTTAAAGCGCCGCTGGTGCGTCCCTGGCTGTACAATACCGTGGCGCAGGATTCCAGCCGCTTATTACTGCGAAGCCGGTTATAGAAAACCGAGGCGACGCGGGCCCGCTCTTCCGGAACCAGCACCTCCCGCTCGATAATGGAAGCCAAGGTGACCAGTTGGAGAAGATTGAGCCCCTGCTTTTTCCCGGCCGCTATGAACCCAGGTTGCTGTTTCTCCCAAAACCGGTCCGCCATTCGCCGGGCAATCCGTTGGGCTGTAAGGCCTTTCACTAATTGATAAGTGTCGGGAAATAAAAATCCTTCCAAATTATCCGCCGGTACCTCCCATAACTTGGCCAGAGCCGGATCCTTGACAATTGCCATAAAAGCTTCGGCCGGGACCAAGCCCTGCTGCGCGAGCTTCTCCGCGATTTGCCGCGCGGTAAAGCCTTCGGGAATAGTCACGCTATGTTTTACCACTTCTCCGGCTGCCAGCTTCCGGGCTACTGTTTTCATGCCGGGACGGGACGGAAAAGCATACTCCCCGGCCTGGAGTTGACGCGCCCGGCCGGTCAGAATGACAAAATATCGAAAGAGCCGGGCATCACGCACTACACCGGCCGACTGCAGACGCCGGGCAATTTCCGCGGTTCCGGCCCGGGCAGATATCTCTACCACGCGCTCTGTCAGGGCCGAGGTCCCATGCCACAAATACTTTATCCCGATTATAGCTGCCGCCAGCAGCAGTATAAAAACCGCGGCCGTTATCAGCCTTAGTCTCCAAACCGGCGTGAGTTTTCTGATAAATTCGATCATTTAAACCCCGAATAATTGTAATGGGATTTTTATACCATATTTAACCGGTTGGCGCAATGACCTGGCGCGAATTTAAAATAGGTATACTGTATACCTTTACTTTACCTATGCTATACCTAATTTAAATGATAAGCAAAATACGTTTAGCTTCCGGTTCTCCCGCGCAGCCATTGAAATACCGCCCAGGTCGCCTCCAGATCTTCCCGGTTATAGTCTAAAATTTCAGACATAACCGCCTGGCGCTGTTTTTCGTCCTCGGTTTCCACCGCCTCAATATATTTGGCCATGGACCACTCGCCGCCGTATTCCTGCAATGTTCTTTTGTACCCCACATGTTTTTCCACTTCCTTGAGGCTGTAGCTGGACAAAGGCAGGGCCAAAGATTGGCGGGTGATGGGTAAAAGATCCAGCAGATTACGGAGTACGCGCTCTGCGATTCCGACGGGATCACCATAACGTTCAATATACATTTTGATATTTGTCTTTTCATAATGATGCCAGTGCACAAAAGGAATATCGCCGTGCGCTTGAAAAACAGCATTGGCCTTGGCCAGAAAATCTTCCCAGGCCCGACGATCTCCCTCCTCGCCAAATCCGGCGGTAGCGGCCTGAAATTCTCCCGGGTTCCGGCCGAACACCTGCATGCCCCAGAGGTAAATTTTTTGCAGCTCGTCCAGTTGCGGGGGCAGTCCTTCCAGATCAAACATCACGTAATTGGGATATTCCGGCAATTCAGGCTTCTGAATCAGAATCTCCTTATTGTCAGCCATGGCCCGGGCATTTAGTAAAATAGCGCTTGCCCTTTTGCCCACCTTCTGATTTTTATCCCCCCAGGGACGCTGATAATTCGCCAGACGCGTTTCATCAAAAGTTCCCATAAATTGGGCGATGGTATTAATACCGTCGTTATGCAAACCCCGGGCCAGTCCCTGATCCACGCCGGCAACCAGGGCTATATCCTGATTTTTTTTAGCGCGCGGCCAGCAATACTCTCGGAAACCGCAGCCCGCACACTTGGTCCACCCGATGGGACTGTAAGGCTCGGACCTCATCTGGCGAATCTCTGCAATAGCAGCGAGGATTGCCAGAGCCGCCTGACCATTGTCATAAGGCACTGCTTCCAGTTTTCCGGCGCCGTTATACACTTCTAAACGGAAGGGAGGCCGGCCAAACGTCTGTTCATACAGCCAGCCATAGGTTTGCACCTGGCGTCTGATTTCCGGGTGATCCTTCTCATCGATGCGGCGGGATATTTTTACGTCACGAATTACATAGCCGTCATTTACGGCCAGCATAAAATCCGGCTCACCCCAAATCTCGCAGAATGTGCCCTTTAATTTAATGCCGACGCGCATGAACGGCTGGTAGAGTACGGCTATGCGCTTATGGACTGCCTGGATGGTTTGATTAATTCGTTCCTGCGTGGGAAAGGCCGCCAGGTTGATAAATTCCGGAAAGATTTCAAGATGAGCCTGCTCGTGGCGCTCTCCCAGCCGCCGAAGCACTTGCTCATACGGCCCGACCGGCCCCTCCTCCACCTCGGGCTGTTGCTTTAAATATACCCGCAATTCGCAGAGCGAGGGGCGGTAATAAGTATGAAAATCAGTGCTGATTAGTTTCAATGACTTAATTCCCGTAGACCCGGGCGCCTTATTTTACAATCGCGACTTTCACGCGGTCCTGCCAGTTGCCGGACTTGATATGCGCGATATATATTCCGCTTCCCACAATATCGCCTGCTCCATTAATCCCTGACCACCTGATCTCATGTGTTTGTCCTTGCACATAGTGAATTTCATTTACCAGGGTTTTGACCAAATTTCCCAGCAGGTTGTAAATTCGGATAGTGGTTTTGGCATCACTCGGTTGGGACCAGCGGATGGTAGTATATTCGCCTTTTTCCGGATTGATTTGGTTGTTGTAGGCTTTTATTTCTCCGTTTGAAAGCAGGATACCGGCTGTTGCCATAGGCGTAGGAGTAAAATGCATATAATTATAATATTGCTTCACAGATTCTATAAGACCTGTTGAACCATTGTACCTTCCTCCCGTGCTTTGGCCTTGCGCTCTAATGTATCCGATTTCATTATACCCTAATGATTGCCCGGTTATTTGCCAGCCTCCGGCAATGCGTGTTCCTGTACCCAGACTAGTCCAATTAGTCCCAGCTTGGGAGTACGCAAAGGTTACGTGATAAACTTCTGGTGATGACTGGCCTCTCATCCAGGATATAGTTGTGCCATCAGATGATACCAAGAGGTTTTGAAGCGCAGCCTCATCAGCGCTAAGCCGGGCAATACAGCTTCTGTCCTCTCCGGCCATGCTGGAAAACATACCACCCACCAGTATCTTGCCATCAGACTGCACTGCCAGGGTATTGACACTGTTGTTAGCATTGGAGTCAAATGTAGTATCCACTGTGCCGTCAGTATTCAAACGGGCAACATAGTGTCTGTCCTCGTCGCCGATTCTGGTAAACCAACCGCCTGCCAGTATCTTGCCATCAGCCTGCACTGACAGGGTATTGACATTGCCGCCTTCTGCTTTGGGATTGAATGCGGTATCTGCTGTGCCGTCTGTGTTCAAGCGGGCCCTACGATATCTGGCCTTGAGTAATCCAGTGTTGAAACAACCGCCTGCCAGTATCTTGCCATCAGTCTGCAATGCCAGGGCATAGACACTGCTGGCATAAGGATTGTATCTGGTATAGAATGCGGTATCCACTGTGCCGTCCGTGTTCAGCCGGGCAATATACTCCCTGGGCAATACGCCGATACTGGTAAATTCACCGCCTACCAGTATCTTGCCATCAGACTGCACTGCCAGGGCGTTGACAGTGTTGCTCGCATTGGGATTGAACGCGGTATCCACTGTGCCGTCCGTGTTCAGCCGGGCAATATACTCCCTGGGCAAGCCGTCTATAGTGGTAAATTCACCGCTTAGCAGTATCTTGCCATCTGCCTGCACTGCCAGGGCATAGACATAGCCGCTGGCATTGGGAGCAAACGTGGCATCCAGTGTGCCGTCGGTGTGCAGCCGGGCAATATTATTTCTGGTTGCGCCACCGATTTTGTTGAACCAGCCGCCGACCAGTATCTTGTTGTCAGCCTGCACTGCCAGGGCATAGACATGGCCGTTGGAACTGGGATTAAATGCGGCATCCACAGTACCATCAATATTCAAACGGGCTATACAGTCTCTGGTTGTACCGCTGATGTTGGTGAACCCACCACCGACCAGTATCTTGTTGTCAGCCTGCACTGCCAGGGCATAGACAGCGCAATTGGTATTGGGATTGAATGTGGTCTCCGCTGTGCCATTAATATTCAAACGGGCTATACGGTTTCTGTCCACGCTTGCGATGCTGGTAAATACACCGCCTAGCAGTATCTTCCCATCAGCCTGCACTGCCAGGGTATAGACAGTGCTATTGGCATCGGGGTTGAACAAGGCATCCAATGTATTGTCAGTGTTCAAGCGGGCAATATAGTTCCTGGCCAAGCCGGCCATGGTGTTAAAGCTGCCGCCTACCAGTATCTTGCCGTCAGCCTGTATTGTCAGCGCACGGACAGAACCATTAACATTGAGGTTGAATGTATCATCCACTATGCCGTCAGTATTCAAACGGGCAATATAGTTCCTGGTCTTACCGTCAATACTGGTAAAGTCGCCGCCTAGCAGTATCTTGTTATCAATCTGCATTACCAGCGTACGGACAGAACCATTGGTATTGGGGTTGAACGCGGTATCCAATGTGCCGTCTGTGTTCAAACGGGCAATATAGTTCCTGGGCAAGCCGTCTATAGTGGTAAATTCACCGCTTAGCAGTATCTTGCCATCAGACTGCACTGCCAGGGTATTGACATTGCCGTTGGCATTGGGAGCAAACCTGGCATCCAATGTGCCATCGGTGTGCAGCCGGACAATGTGTTTTCTGGCCACACCGGCAATGCTGGAAAAATCACCGCCTACTAGTATCTTACCATCAGACTGCACTGCCAGGGTATTGACACCGCCGCCTTCTGCGTTGGGATTAAACAAACTATCCACTGTGCCGTCAGTGTTCAAACGGGCAATATAGTTCCTGGACAAGCCATCGACCGTGGTAAATTCACCGCCTATCAGTATCTTGGCATCAGACTGCACTGCCAGGGCGTTGACAGTGTTGCTCGCATTGGGATCGAACGCGGTATCTACTCTGCCGTCTGTGTTCAAACGGGTAATATAATTCCTGGCTGTATTGCTGATATTGGTAAACATCCCGCCTACTATTATCTTCCCGTCAGCCTGCATTGCCAGGGCATGGACTGAACCGTTGGAATTGGGATTAAATTCATCATTGGCTGACGCGGCATAGGCCCTTGTCACCATCCCGGATAGAACCAGGCCTGTCACCAATGTTATGCCAAAACAAATTATTTTAATTCTCATCTTCCCTCCTGAATTACCAGATATTTGCTTTTTTTATCCGTTAGGAGCTTCATTTTTCCCTTTTGTAAAAGGGGGAGACTGACTAAAGTCCGACAGGCTCCCAGAATACTGCAGCAGTTTGGCGCCTCATTTCGTAATCGCGACTTTGCCTTTAAGCTTCCGTCTGCCCCGGTTGTCATCCACTTGCAGATGGAGGTAATAAACACCCGGGCTTACTTTTTTAGTCGCAATTTCAATTATCGCGGACCCGCCTTGCTCTTGGGGCCGCTCCTCCAGATGGATAACGCGCTCTCCTGTCACGGTATATAGGCCCAGGCTTACCCGGCCCTGACCCTGAAAATTAAAGGCCACGCGCACATATTCGCGTCCGGGCTGGGGATATACCCGTATTTCTTCGCGCGTCAAGACCAGCGGGGTCGAAGTGGGCGTAATGGTTGCGGTAGGCGTTATTGTGGATGTAGGTGTAATAGTAGGCGTTATGGTGTAGGTTGGGGTAATCGTAGAAGTAGGCGTAATAGTCGGCGTTATGGTGTAGGTCGGGGTATAAGTAAAGGTTTTAGTAAACGTAGGTGTAGGCGTACTGGTAGGCGTATATGTGGGCGTGAATGTTACTACCGCATCTCCGCCTAAAGAATTAAAAACATTGATCCTGCCGTCTCCAATATAAATGGGATATTCATTCCCCGGATTTTCGCATTGACTGGTTATTAAGGTACGCAGCGTATTTACCGTACGGTCATAATCCTGGAGCCAGAGCAGGGCGGCCAGGGCTGAAACCTGGGGCGCGGCAAAGGAGGTTCCTTCCACTGCGCTGAAGCCATCAGCCATGGCAGTACTTGTAACGCCGTAATCCGTATATACATCAAATGATCCGCCCGGGGCGGCTAAATCAATAATGCTGCCATAATTCGAATACCAAGTCACAAAATCTTCGGAAGTCGTGGCCGCGACTGCCATGACATTCGTATCCCCGGCCGGGTAGTAAGGATCATCTAAGAAATCAATATTATCATTTCCAGCGGCCGCGACCAGGAAGCATCCTAGGCCGGCCGCGTGAGTGCAGGCCGCAGCGAGTACTGCTGGATTAGTACTGCTATATATAACTAAACTGAGGTTGATAATATCCGCTCCATTATCCGCTGCCCAGGTTATACCGGCGGCTACATCCGAAACATAACCCGCGGCATATTGATTCAGCACTTTAATGGGCATGACCTTCACTTTTTCTTTATACGCCGTGCCCGCCACTCCCAGGCCGTTGTTGGCATTGGCAACAATCATGCCCGTAACATGCGTCCCATGCCCGTTATCATCCTCAGGCTCTCCAGAGCCGAGAAAATTGCAACCAGGCACCAGTCGTCCGCTGAATTCCGAATGATTGAGATCCGCGCCGGTATCCACTACCGCCACTATTATATCTGCCGGGCTGGTGTAATTAATGTCCCGGTTTATAACCTCATCGGTGTTAGTACGATCAAGCCACCACTGCGATTGGCCGTCGCTGTAATAGGGGTCATTAATCCAGGTGCACGCGGTATAAGTGTTGGAAATCACATCAGCGGCATAAGCTATATAATTCGGCTCTACTGCCTCTACCAGGACATTTTTTTTATACTCCTCCATAGCGGACATAACACGCTTTCCGGCCGGCAGGGTCACCCGCTGCCAGCCAAACAGGGCTTTTCCCCGGGCACGGGTCCGGTGGAAAGCATGAAACGCGGCCACGGCCTGCTCGCGGTTGGCAGCCTTTCCTTTAATCTGGGTCTGAAATTGCTCTTGAATCTCCAGGGTGAAATTCTCGCGGAATTTAATCAGCACTTCATCCGCAGCCATGCTGGGAAGATTATGCCCGTGCATGTGATGCGGGGATAAAGACGGCATCCTTTTTTTATCCGGACGTTCCTGAGCCAGTATCGGACTTGCCGTGCTCGCCAGAATAATTACTGCTGCCAGGATAAATACTTTATTAAACATGTCTTTCCTCCTCCAGATCCTAATAATTTATGCTTTTATTATATCAGTTATTTGTTCTGTTCGCAATACTCCGCCTTTCCCGAAAAATCCGGCGCTGCGGCCAACGAAAGGTAAGCTGGAATTATGAAATTATGCTGGGAATTTTGACTCAAAATGTCCCTCTTTTATGGTTTACAAAAATATTCATCCCTTCTATAATAATGCCGATGTATATTTTCTGCCGGCAACGGCCGTCAGGCCTTGATGCCAATCAAGAATTTAAAACTTAAGAGGTGGTGAAGAAATGAGCGCACGATCCGAAAGGGATGCAGATCTGGACCTAGGTATTACCAAGTCCGGCATGGAGCCGTCCGTGGCCGGCGCCCTCTCTTACTTGCTGGGATTTATTACCGGCATCCTTTTTTATATCCTGGAGAAAAACAATCCTTTTGTCCGTTTCCACGCGCTGCAATCCACCATGGTCTTCGGCGGTTTGTTTGTGGTTATGATGACCCTCAGGATTATTCCGGTTCTGGGATTTGTCCTCAACTTTTTCCTGTCCATCGCCGGCTTTTCCATCTGGCTCTTTATGATGGTAAAAGCTTCCCAGGGCGTGGCCTTTAAACTTCCCGTTGTCGGCGATATTGCAGAACGGAATCTTTGAACATTATTGATCTAATACGGAAAGGCGGCGGAATATGATCGGCGGCAAGCGCATAGCCGTAGTACTTCCGGCTTATAACGCCGCAAAAACGCTGCGCGCCACTTATGAAGATATTCCCAAGGATGTGGTGGACGAATTTATTCTGGTGGATGACCACAGTATTGACAGCACAGCCGAACTGGCCCGCTCCCTTAATATCGAAACCTATATTCACAACACCAATCAAGGCTACGGAGCCAACCAAAAAACCTGTTACCGCACGGTCCTTGAGAAAAACATTGATATTATCGTCATGCTGCATCCGGATTATCAGTACACGCCTAAATTGCTGCGCTCCATGTGTTCATTATTAGCGGATGGGATCTATGATATTGTACTCGGCTCGCGCATCCTGGGCAACAGCGCCCTGCGCGGCGGCATGCCGCTGTATAAATATATCAGCAACCGGGTTCTCACTTTGCTTGAAAACCTTCTACTGGGAACCAAGCTCTCGGAATACCATACCGGATACCGGGCTTATTGCCGCTCAGTTCTGGAAAAACTTCCCTTTAACAGCTTTTCCAATGATTTCATTTTTGACAATCAATTTCTGATTGCGGCCATTGAGCGTGATATTCCCATCGGTGAAATTTCCTGCCCAACCCGCTATTTCAAAGAAGCTTCTTCAATAAATTTCACCCGCAGCCTCAAATACGGCTGGCTCTGTCTCTGGTATGCCTGGCTCGCCGGCTGGAGACTGCTTCCGCGCCGAGCGGCGCGTCTATTCCCTTTTAAATAAAACATCCCGCCCCAGGGGAAAGATCTGGATGTTTTATTTAGCTTTATTTAGCTTTATTTAACCTTCTTGTCCTTGGTTTTCGGTTTGACTTTCTTCTCTTCTGCTTCGAAAGCAGTTCCCCGGCCTTTACGACTACTGCCTTTTTCCTTCCCTTTTAGGTTTTTATCCCCTTTGGACTTTCCGTAGACCTTCTTGCCATAAGCCTTTTTCTTGTCGGAACCGGCCTCTTCATCCGTATCTTCTTCGGCTTCTTCGCTCTCGGATTGCACTTTAGAACCACTGCCCTTTTTAGACCGTTTTTTACCGGTTTCCCCTTTGGGCTTTCCGTAGACCTTCTTGCCATAAGCCTTTTTCTTTGGGGAACCGGCTTCTTCGCTTCGGTCTTTCACTTTACGCCCGGGGGCTTTTTTATAACTTTTTTTGCCTTGATAGCTCTGCTTTTTTCCGCTGGTCTTTTGATATCCCGGAGCTTCTTGTTTTCTGGATCCATACCCTGGTTTATCATCCTCGTCATCCGCCTTATAGACCCGGCCGCCATAGGGACGGGCTTTCTTTGGCGCGCTCTGCGGCTTTTTATAAATTTTCTTATCCTGGTACGTCTTTTGTTCTTGCCGTCTTGGTCTTTCTTCTATTTCCTTCCGGCCTTGCTTTTTATATTCCTGCAATTCCTTAATTCTTCTTTCGGCCGGAGTTGTTTTAGGCGTATAGCCCTTCCTTGGTTCATGGATTTTGCGCCGGGCCGGCTTGGGGCCTTTTTGGTATTTAGGCGAAGTTCCCTTTTTTACCCAGCGTCCCGGAACCCATGCTCCGACACGGTTATAACGGCCGGACTTTCTTATATAACCGGCTTTTTGCTTCCCCCTCCAAAGACCCTTGACCCAGACTCCCTGCCGGTTCCAATACCCCGGCACCCAGGTTCGTCCCTCCGGAATCCGTTTCCAATTCCCGGACACCCATTCGCCCCTTCTATCATATCGCCCCTTTATCCAAAGATGATTAACCCGTGATTTCAATCGCCATTGCCCTGCCACCCAATTGCCCCGCCTGCTCCAATGCCCAGGTACCCATACCTTGCCGAATTGATGAGGCCGGGTGGGACGCCAATATCCGTGAACCCATATGCCAAGACGGGTCCAGTGGCCGGGTATCCAGGCATAACGGGGTCTTTTCAATCTGCGCCATCTGCCCTCATGCCAGTAACCGCCGAGCCAGTGACCAGGTACCCAGGCATATCCCAGACGCCTTCTTTTCAAGGGCTTCCAGTAACCGGGAATATATCGACCTTCCACGTCTAAAGACCCGCCCAGCCATGTAAAACCTACCCGGGTCCGTAATCTCCAATAACCCGGCGCGAAGAAAGCTTTCGGCCAACCATAGGCTTCCACCCAGACACGATTCGGCCCCGGGGCAGCCGGCCGTTCCGCTTCATACTCCAGCTCCTCCGGCGCTTCAGCATAGGGTTCTACCACTGCATATGATTCCCCGGCATATTCATCCGCACCATACGACGCTTCTTGTTCCTCCCCTTCCTGCACCACTACTACCGGAGGCGGAGCCGCCTCCCTGACATGCATAGTCATAACACAACCCGTGGCTAATAACAGAAACAGCGCCGCAATTAAATTTACATATCTCATCTTTTCCTCCTATGCCGAAATTAAAACATTCCCAAACTAAAATAATAACAGGATTTAATTTTAAACTCAATGCTTAAATAACTCTCGGTGTAACCGATTACTGATGCCGCGCAAGTGCTTTCTCGGAGTCTGTCGGACTTTGTTGTTGACTTATGATATAATGACAGCAGTTTCCCCCTTTTCCCTGGACAAAACCATCCAGGACTGGCAAAAAGGGGGATTAAGGGGGATTTTATAAAGAGCACCATGTTGGACTACAACGAAAACCTTAAGAGTTATTCACAAATGCTCAGAAAAGATATGACCAAAGCAGAAACCCGACTTTGGACCAGACTAAGAGGAAAACAGCTAAACCAGATTCAATTTTACAGGCAAAAGATAATCGGCAACTACTGGAGTGTCTCATGCTGTTTGTGCTTTATATCGGCTGTGTCACAGTCGTGTTTTCTCTCCCTTTGGAAAAGGGAGACGGAGGGATTTGGTTGCCCTAGCAGAAGGATTGCCTTGTAAAACAACCTTTTGCTCGTTCAAGCAAATCCCCCTACCCCCTTCTCCGAAGGGGGAATCTTGCAAATCGCCATTGCGACATGCTCCATCATTTAAGAGACACTACACTACATTGTTGATTTTTACTGTCCCAAAGCAAGCTTGGTAATTGAACTGGACGGCGGCCAACATTACACTATTTGCAATCCCGGGGTCTGTATGTTACGCGCTATTCGGACCGGGATGTGTTTGAAAACCTGGAAGGCATAGTTAGTTCTTGTTGCGGAAAAATAAGTTAAGCTCGTCATACCGGCGGAAGCCGGTATCCAGGAAGTATCTTTGCTTATATTACAATACTTTTCTGGATTCCGGCTAAAACCATGCCGGAATGACGGACCCCCAAAGAAATAAAAAGACCTTTCTGCAACAGAAACTAGTTAATCATATTCAAAATTATGTAAATAAAGGTAAGGTGTTATGAAATCAAATTTTATCCCTTATGATCGGGAAACAGATTATTTACTCCCTCCATCCTTGAATGATTGGCTGCCTG
>CBDUZI010000023.1:0-34830 GCA_965371665.1 uncultured bacterium | reverse complement strand
TTAAATCCCCCCTGCCCCCTTTACAAAAGGGGGAGAATGACTAAAGTCCGACAGATGTAGGGGCGTTTAATTAAACGCCCCTACATCTGTCGTCGACATACAACAAACGGCTAAAATAATGCCGGAATGACAGCCAGACGGTACTTTAAGTCTCGTGAGTAACCGGTTGCTTTTTTCAGGCCTTGGGTTTCCGGCTTAAGCGGCGGCTGAAATCCTCCAACTCTGAGGGAATCTTTATTTCCCGCGCATCGGGATCAAATTCGGGAATGTCAATCACGGGCAGCCGGGGAAAAAAACGCTCAAAGACCTGGCGCGTGTCCTTGGCCAGAGCGGGCGCTACGGATATAAAACGGTTGTAAAACAGGGCATTGACCGCAATTCGGCGGGCATGCAGGGCTTCCAGGGTCAGCAGGGTATGATTGATGCTGCCCAGCCGGCTCGAGCTTACCACCAGGCAGGGATACTTTCTCTCGCTGATGAAGTTTATGATGGTATATTGGGCATAGAGGGGAACATTAATTCCACCCACGCCTTCCATTAAGACTACGTCAAAGCTGCGGCTTAACTTAGCCATAGCGGCATCTATAACCTCGGGGTTGATCCGCTGGTTTTCCCGGTCAGCGGCCAGATGAGGAGAGCCGGGAAACTGGAAGCAGTAGGGACAGGTAATTCCCTCTTCATCCCACTTGGTCCACTCCTGGCCCATGATGGTGCGGTGCAGACGCAGATCCGGAGAAGGACCCCGGGTCCCGGTCTGGACGATTTTGCTGGTTATCACGCTCATGCCCTGTTCCTGCAGCGCCCGTCCCAGGAGCCCGGTTACATAGGTTTTACCTATGCCGGTATCAATACCCGTGATAAATATTATTCCCATTATTTTTTCTTCCGTTTCCTTTTTGCCAAAACCGGTTTATTTTAAGAGCAAGTATAAAAAAAGTCAGCGCAGTACGTCAATGATAAACATACGTCCCCCCAAAAAAGAAGCATCGGTTATAAAATCAGCCTCAAATCACGGAATCGTCCCACACGGATGTAGGGGCGTTTAATTAAACGCCCCTACACAACCAACACACCTATTCCGCTCCCGGTATAGAGCAATAATATTACGAAAAACCCTTGACAGGGTTTTTCTCTCCTTTCTATAATTCATAGCTAATGGCTTAGACGGCTGACAGCCGGAGCTTTTTCCCCGGGGAAGACCGCGCCGGCAACAGTCCATATTCGAATATACCGGGAGGGTGCTTATGCTCAAAGATTACCGCACGGAAAATATCCGGAATATCCTGCTGGCCGGGCACGGCCATGTCGGCAAAACAACTTTAAATGAATCACTGCTTACGGCGGGCAACGTTCTGCCCGCACCGGGTTCCATAGAAAAAGGCACGACGGTTTCTGACTTTGACGAGGAAGAAATCGCCCGCAAAGTATCTCTCCGAACTGCGCTAAGCCATGTTGAATATCAGGGCCACAAGTTAAATTTTCTCGACGCACCGGGTTCTCCGGATTTCATAGGTGAAATCCGGGCGGCCTTGCATGTCGCGGATTCCATGTTGCTGGTAATCGACTCCGAAGCCGGGACTCAGATTGAGACCGAGAAGCACGCTCGTTTAGCCTCGGAATTCAATGTGCCCCAGGTAGTCTTTATAAATAAAATGGATAAGGAACTCGCGAACTTCGAAGCCGCTCTCGAATCCGTCTCCCTAAAAATCGGAAAACCCGCGGTCCCGGTCTGGCTGCCCTTGGGATCCGGCAGCTCTTTTACCGGGGTTATCGATTTGCTCAGCATGAAAGCTTTTAAATTCAAGGCCGGGGCTAATACTCCGGTGGTAAGCGAAATTCCCGCGGACCAAAAGGCCGCAGCGGACGCCGCCCATGAACGCCTGATTGAGACGGCGGCTGAGGGCGATGACAGCCTGACCGAAAAATTTCTGAACAATCAGCCCCTAACCAACGCCGAGATCGCCAAAGGACTTAATGAGGTTATTCTAGCCGGCAGTTTTATTCCCGTAACTTGCGGCTGCGGTAATCTGCCGGCCTCTGCTGCTGCGCTTCTGGATTTTATGATATTGGTCCTGCCGCATGCCGGACAACGTCCGGCGGCCGAAGGTTTCGCTCCCGGAACCGAGGATAAGCGTCTGACCAGAGATCCCAAACCGGAAACTCCCTTTTCCGCGTATGTCTTTAAAACCGTGATCGATCAATATTCCGGGAAATTTTCCTTTTTCCGGGTCCTTTCCGGTACGGTAATTACGGATCAAGACGTTTTAAATGTGAATGTCAACCAGAAGGAACGCTTCAGCCATATCTATGCCATGCAGGGCAAGAAAACCGTAGAAGTTCCCCAGGCCGTGGCCGGTGATATCGTAGCCGTGGCCAAGCTGGATGCCACCCGGACCGGACATACTTTTGCGGATCCGGGCCATCCGATTCAGTACCCGCCCCTGCGCATGGCCCAGGCGGTCTATTCCGTAGCGGTCAGTACGGTTAAAAAAGGCGATGATCAAAAAATGGCCACCCTTTTGGCCCGGTTATGCGAAGAAGATCCCACTTTGAATTTTTACTTTGAACCTGAGTCTCACCAGTCCCTGCTCTCCGCCCTGGGAGACCTGCAGATTGACATCACGGTGGCAAAATTGAAAAAAAGATATAATATTGACATTGAACGCAGTGTGCCCCGCGTGCTGTACAAGGAAACTATTCAAAAATCCTCAGCTGGGCATCACAAGCATAGAAAACAGTCCGGCGGCCACGGACAGTTTGGTGAGGTCTACGTCGAGCTTACGCCCCGGGAACGAGGCGAAGGTTATTCTTTCCAGGACAAAACCGTAGGCGGATGCATTCCCAAGGGATATATTCCCGGCGTGGAAAAAGGCGTAAAGGAAGCGCTACAACAGGGTGCGGTCGCTAAATACCCGGTGATCGACGTCGGCGTTAAAGTAACGGACGGTTCCTTCCATGATGTGGATTCCTCGGAAATGTCATTTAAAATCGCGGGCCGCAAGGCTTTTTTAGACGCCATGCAAAAGGCTTCGCCGATTCTGCTGGAACCGGTCATGCAGGTTAATATCTATGCCCATGAGAGCTATCTGGGAGCCATTACCAGTGACTTAAACTCGCGGCGGGGACGGATTCTTTCCATGGGCACTGGACAGATTGAAGCGCACATTCCTCAGGCCGAACTCCTGGCTTACTCTAAGGATTTGAAATCCATGACCTCGGGCACGGCTTCTTTTGAAATGGTCTTTTCTTGCTTTCAACCCATTTCCGGCCGGGTGGCTAACAATGTCATTAAGCAGGCGGCCATCCTGCACGGCGAGAATAAAGAGGAAGATTGAAAATTATATCGCCACTTCCCAGCCTTCCCGGGCCAGTTCCGTCCGGGGAAAGATTTTGCGGGCCGGAGCCAGGATTTTCCTCTCCAGAAACCGGTCGGAATGCATTTGATCGTGATGAAAAAAATGGAGCCGCCTGACTCCGGCCGCCTGGGCTAATTCTATTCCTTTAACCCAGGTACTGTGTCCCCAGGTTTTTCTGCCTTGCGCGTACTCCTCCGGAGTATACTGCGCATCGAAAATCAGCAAATTAGCCCCCTGGCACAGTTTCAGCACATCTTGATTCCAACCGTTCTCGGAATGTTCAAAGTCCGTAGCCAGAACAAAGCTTCTATTTCCTTGGGCGAACCGGTACATATTCCCGCCCCCGGGATGACTCATGGCACACGAGGTCACCATAAGACTATCCACGCTAATGCTTTGCCCGGGTTTGGTTTCTTTAAAAATATGCCGGCTGGGCATTTTATCAAACTCCACCGGAAAAGTAATAAACTCCTGTTGACGCTTAAGTATCTCGGCCAATCGCGGCGGGCCGTAGTGGGTAAACTGGTTTCCGGGAATAAAATTCGGCACAAAAAAAGGAAACCCTTGCAGATGATCCCAATGATAATGCGTCCAGAAAAAAACCGCTTCCCCTTTTCCTTTTCCAAAAGCCTGGGACATTAAATCATTGCCCAGCAATCGCAGGCCCGAGCCACCATCTACAATGTACTGCCGGCCGCCGACCCGTATTGAAAGACAGGTCGTATTGCCGCCGTATTTTATGGTTTCCTTGCCAGGCGTGGGCAGCGAACCCCGGACACCATAGTATTTAATAATCATTTCTTTCCTCCCATCTGGGTCGATATTATCAAAAACATTTAACACATCTGGTTTTACCCCCCTTTACAGAAAAAGGGGGGCGAGGGGGGATTTTTTAAGGATAAGGACGTTTTTAGCAAATCCCCCTTTATCCCCCTTTTCCAAAGGGGGATATTTTAAATTCAATTTAGATTTTAGGGATATACAATTCACCCTAAAAGTTTCACACCCAGCCGATTAGCTGCCAAGATTAATGCCAGGACGGATTTCCCATCCTGAATGGTTCCCTTTTTGAGCATAGTTGAGATACTAGCCCAGGTCATCATTTTCACGGTTAATAATTCATCCGCATCCAATTTCGGCTTTCCCCGAAGGCGCAGGCCCCGGGCTAAAAATAGATGTATGCGTTCCCGGGTAAACCCCGGGGAGCTGTAGATGGTAAGCAACGGCTCCAGCCGACCGGCCTGATACCCTGTCTCTTCTCTTAGTTCCCGGACCGCAGCTTCACGGATCGGCTCCCCGCGCCCTACCAGTCCGGCCGGTATTTCCCACAGCGTTCGCTGAACCGCATAGCGATACTGTCGAATCATGACCACCCGCTCGTTGGAAAGAACCGGAACTACGGCCACGGCCGGACAATGATCCACTACTTCGCGAATATGCCGGCCACCTTGGGGAACACTAACCTGATCTACATATAAATTAAGAATTTTTCCCTGGTAAATTACTTGGCGTTGAATTTTTTTTTCCCGGAATCCCGGCTTCAAACAGCCTCCACCCGATCGACTTCCGGTACTATTTCCTTGAGGCTCATTTCCACCCCATGCTTTAAAGTCACAGCCGCCAGCGGGCAAGAAGCACAAGCTCCCTTAAGCTGAAGTTTCACCACGTTTTCTTCTATATCCACCAGCTTCAGATCCCCCCCATCGGCTTGTAAACCCGGCCGGATGCTCTCTAAAGCTTTCTCCACTCTCTCCCGCATTTCTAAAGCCTCCCTTTTTTCTTTTGTCATGGTTCCGGCACCTCCACCAAAAGCCGAGCCGTCGAGCTTGGTCCCGACTCAGCTGTAAATTCAAAAACCAGTGCATATTTTCCGGCCCGGTTAAATTGGACCCAACCCCGCAGATCTTTTCCCGAACCGGCCTGCAAAGTCACTTGCTGCTCCCGGGCGCCGTGGAGCTCAATTACTCTCAAACGGCCGGCCGGAACTTCTATGATTTTATAATCCCGGTCCTGAATACGCAAGCCTATTTGTGCTTCCCCGACACTTAATTTTCCCGGCAGCGGATAAAAAATCAGACAGTAATCATCTCCGCGCTGGATATAATTTGTTCCGCGGCCGACGTATAATAACATTATACCTAAAAGCCATACCGTTGGCAGAACATATTGTAACCGCCGGATCATAGCGTCCCCCGGGCCAGGACGAATATTCCTTCATCGGCAAACAAGTTAGGCCAAGCTTGTGACCAGCCGGCTCCTAAAGACGGGGTGCTTAAAAGACTAAGGCTGGTAAGTATCCGAATATTTCTTTCCCGGCAAAATACCTTAAAATCCTTTATAGTTAACAAATGGATGTTCGGGGTATTATACCATTCATCGGGCAGTTTCAAAGTCCGGGGCATGCGGCCGGAAAAAAAATACCGCGCTCTAACCCGCCAGTATCCGAAATTCGGAAAAGAGACTATTACTTTCTTTCCCACCCGCAGCATTTCTCCGATCACGACATCAGGCCGGTCCAGCACTTGCAAAGTCTGGTTTAAAATCACATAATCATAGGTGTCTTGCCCGTAATCGTCCAGACCCTCGTTAATGTTGCCTTGAAAGACCGAAAGCCCTTTATGAATACACTCTATCACGGCATCTTGATTAATTTCCACGCCCCGGCCTTGGACCTGCCGCTCCTTAATCAGACGAAGCAACAGTTCACCTTTACCGCAACCTAAATCCAGCACCCGGGTTTCCGGTTCAATCAGGGCAACAATGGAATCATAATCGGAAAGCAGTATATTTTCCCGCAAACGTTTCCGGATCATGCCGCACCCTGCTTCTGGTACAAATTATCCAGAAAGCTGGTCACTACCCGGCTTAGCGGCCGGGAGGGAATAAGAAAAGCATCATGCCCGGAGGCCGATTCGATTTCCACGTACGAAATATCTTTATTGTTTTGACGCAGGGCTTTTACCATTTCCTTGGATTGACGAGAGGGAAAAAGCCAATCAGAAGTGAAGGATACTATCAGGCTTTTGGCCTGCACCCGTGCGCAGGCGCGTTCCCAGGAACCTTGGCCCCAATCTTCCGCAGCATTATAATAGTCCATGGCTTTGGTAATATAGAGGTATGAATTAGCGTCAAAACGCCGCACAAAACGCAAGCCCTGGGCGTGCAGATAATTTTCCACCTCGAATTCCCGCGTTAATTCATAACTATACTCTGTCTTGTTCTGGAGGCGTCTTCCAAATTTAAGGTTCATGGATTCTTCCGACAGGTAGGTAATATGTCCTATCATCCGGGCAATCCCCAGGCCGGTCTCCGGACGGACCTCTGTGGAGTAATAATCTCCGTGGCGCCAATTCGGGTCAGCGATAATGGCATGGCGCCCCACCTCATGAAAGGCAATGGCTTGGGGAGACAGTTTCGCGGCAGAGGCAATAATAATGGCGGAACGGGTCTTCTCAGGATAACGCAGGCACCATTCCAGAGCCTGCATGCCTCCCATGGAACCGCCGGCCAGAGAAAGCAGCCTCTCGATGCCTAAATGGTCCAGCACCAGTTTCTGGACTTTAACCATATCGCCGATCGTCAACATGGGAAAGGTCATACCAAAGTGACGATTGGTCTCGGGATTAATGGCTGCCGGCCCGGTAGTTCCTTTGCAACCACCCAGCACGTTGGTACAAATTATAAAATAACGGTTGGTGTCAAAAGCCCGGCCGCCCCCGATCATAAAATCCCACCACCCTGGTTTGCCATCCTTAGGATGATGGTAACCGGCCGCGTGCGCATCCCCGGTTAAGGCATGCAAAATGAGTACGGCATTATCGCGCTGCGGATTCAGTTCCCCGTATGTTTCATAGGCCACTTGAATGGGACCCAGCTTACGCCCGCAGTCCAGCATTAAATCGTCCGGCGGAACAGATACCTGTATAGTATGGGTTTTCACCAGGCCTGCCGACCCGGAGTCAGCTATGCCGTCATGTTTTTCATCCTTGGTCGCCAATTCGTAATCTCCTGGGAATAGTATTAACGCCTTATTTTAAATCAGAATACCAAAATGCTGAATAACTTGGCAATCATTTTTTTTAGATGCAGTAAAGTGCTTGCATCCCGGTATGGTTTCGGAGTATTATGTGCATTATTAACTAGTTTCTGTTGCGAAAAGGCAGTTTTGATTCTTTGCGGTTTCGTCATTCCGGCATAATTTTATTGGCTCATTTTACAAACCTATCGCAATCCCATATTAACCCAGGTTGAGCTAACAAAATAAGGAGTAAAGATTTATGCCTAGTTATCATCATACTACTTCAGGTCCGAGTTATTCCTTCGGCCAGCCCTGGACACCGGCTGTCAAACGGCTGATCATAATCAATGTAATCGTTTTCCTGGCGCAAATTGTCTTTGCCCAGCGGCTGCCGTTTCAATTACTGGGCCTTCAGCTCCCGGATATGTTTTTACATTCGCGTATCTGGCAGCCATTCACCTATCTGTTTCTGCATGCCGGTTTCTGGCACCTGGCGTTTAATATGTTTGCCCTTTGGATGTTCGGCTGTGAGGTTGAAATGGCCCTGGGCACGCGGCGTTTTTATATTTACTATTTTATCACCGGTGTGGGCGCCGGACTTTGTGTAGCTCTGGTAGGCCGGTTGGCCGGAGAGCACAGCCTAACCATCGGGGCCTCGGGAGCAATTTTCGGTATTTTGATGGCTTATGGAATTTTGTTTGCCGAAAAAAAAATCACCTTATTGGTTTTCTTCGTGCTGCCGGTTACTATGAAAGCCAAAATGATGGTCCTGCTTTTTGGTGTTTTTGAATTCCTGGCCGGCGTAGGACATGCTTTTGGCCAAGTATCGCACCTGGCTCACTTAAGCGGTCTGTTAATCGGCTACCTCTTTTTTCTATTTGGCTGGCCGGAATTGGCCCGACGTTTGACTTTTTGGAATGATATGAAAATGTGGTGGTTCAGCCGCCGGGTGAGAAAATTCGAACCCGAAGAGGATATTGACCACATCCTGGAAAAAATTTCCCGCCAAGGCATCGGCTCGTTATCCCGCAGGGAAAGAGATATCCTGGCTCAAGAATCCAAACGCCGGCGCGGCGGATGACCCGGGGAAGTTTCCGGGTTACCCAGTGTTTTGCTTGGGAAATGGTAGAATTTTAGTCTTTTTCACGGTCTTCTTTACGGTCTTTTTCACGGTCTTCTTTACGGTCTTTTTCACGGTCTTCTTTACGGTCTTTTTCACGGCCTTCTTTACGGTCTTTTTCACGGCCTTCTTTGCAGTCTTTTTTATGACTTTAAGGCTGCTTACTTTTTTTCTCCGGACCGCCTTTATGCGCACTGGGATAATAGGTGCTATTTCTATTGGCTCTGCTTTTGGTTCCGCTTGTGGTTCTTCCCTAACCTCGCTCACTGCTTTTGTTTCTACCGGCGCCTCGGGTTGAAGATCATCTGTCGGTTGTAATTTCTCCTGCTCGAGTTTATTATCCTCATATGGGGGTGGAATTCGGATTTCCTCGCTTGGTGGTCTTTCAATAATTTCCCCGGTTTTGCGTCTTTGATGGGTTTGGCGCCAATATAAATAAACCCCTGTACTTAATAAAACGATTACCATTAAAATCATTGCCAGCCAGCCGGCAGTTCCGGACTTCTTATCCGCGGCTGCTATCGGCCTATGGGCTGCCATTACAGACGGTATTGGCGTAGGGGTCCACATAGTTTCTTCACTCAAAATCAGAGGAGGAATAGGCGTCGAAAACTCTTCTTCTATTGTATCCTCAGCTTCACAGACCCTGGGCGAAGCCACCGGAACAACAGAGGCTTGCCTTATTGTTGGAAACGGCGTGGGTTGCAGCCTCGGAGTAGGCGCGGGGGAGGGTTTAACGGCTTCGCTTCCTTCGGCTTCGCTCAGTACAGGCAGGGCAGATGAAACCGGGGTGGTAATAACGGCTGGAGTAGGGGGCAAATCCTCGGATTTAATATTTTTTTGAGACGACGCGCAGGAAATAACCAAGCATAGTCCAATAGAAAATATAGCATAATATATTTTCTGGTTTATCATCAGGGACCCCCAGCCGCTTTCATCATGCCAGACCATATTCTTTCATTTTATTATAGAGTGTTTTATAGTTTATTTCCAGCTTTTTGGCGGTTATAGTTTTGTTCCAATGAGCGGCTTCCAAAGTGTCCCGAATAACCCGGGATTCAGTGTTAGAAACCTCGCGTTTCACAATTTCTTTCAGCGAGCTTACACTTATTTCGGACCAGGCCGGTTCTGGCGAAGAGGGCGGCTTATCCGATATTTTCAGTTCAGCTAATTGGTTCTCCGGAAGATGCCCGATTTCCACCCTCTCACTTGCCATTATTACTGCCCGTTTTAGAACATTTTTAAGTTCCCTGACATTTCCCGGCCAGGTGTACTGCCCAAACCAAGACATGACTTCCGGACAAACATCCTTCACCGACTTATTAAACTGAAAGTTAAAATTATTCAAGAAATGTTTAACCAACTGGGGAATATCTTCATGCCGCTCCCGCAAGGGGGGCAGGCGCAGCATAAATTCATTTATGCGGTAGTAAAGGTCTTCGCGAAAGCGCCCCTCCCGAATAGCCTCCTCCAGGTTAATATTAGTAGCGGTAATAACAGCAGCTTTGAAAGACTGCTCCTCTTTGCCGCCCAAGCGTTGAAACTTCCGTTCCTGGAGCACCCTAAGCATTTTGACCTGCACCGGCAGGGGAAGATTGCCTATCTCGTCCAGAAAGAGAGTCCCATCAGCCGCATGCTCAAAACGCCCGGTTTTCCTGGCGGTAGCGCCGGTAAAAGCGCCGCGTTCATATCCAAAGAGTTCGCTTTCCACCAGGCTTTCCGGCAGAGTAGCGCAGTCCACTGAAACAAAAGGTGCCTTGCTTCGTGGACTTTGGGCATGCAAGGCACGGGCCGTCAATTCTTTGCCTGTCCCTGACTCTCCGCGAATCATAACTGTAATCTCATGCGAAGCTATATGCTCGATAATCCTCAGAAGTTCCTTCATCTTTGGGGATTCACCCAATAGTTGTTCCGGACTCCGATCAATCTCTATTTGCTTCCTGAGAGTTAGAACTTCTTGTTGCAGCGCCTTGGACTTTAGGGCATTGGCCACGGTGATAAGCAACTCTTCCAGGTTAATGGGCTTGTTAAGAAAATCGCAGGCTCCCAACTTCATGCATCTGACCGCAATTTCCACATCACTGAAAGCAGTAAGCATTATAACTTGCGCATCCGCATGCAGCTTTCGTATTTCTTCCAGAACCCGCATCCCATCCCAAGGCTGCATTCGGATATCCATTAGATAAATATCAAAACGCTCTTCCCGGCCGGCCTCCACCGCCTGAGGACCATTATAGGCTGTTCGGGTAATATAACCCCCATCCATTAGAGCCTGTGATATAATGGCACAATGTTCCGGTTCATCATCCACAATTAAGATTTTTTTTTGACTTTCCATTTGGATGTTTACCCTCCTCCCCCCCCCCCCCGGAGGCTCTGGAGGCGGCACTCGGAGTCGAACCGAGGATAAGGGTTTTGCAGACCCTGGCCTTACCGCTTGGCGATGCCGCCCAATATAAATCCGTCGGTTTGCCATCTAACCGGCAGGTTAATTTCTGGAGCGGGAAATGGGACTTGAACCCACGACATCTACCTTGGCAAGGTAGCGCTCTACCACTGAGCTATTCCCGCCTAAAACGGGCTGTATTCTAATAATCCGCCCAAAACTTGTCAAGCTTTATCCCCGGCTGCCAAACCCAGATCATTCCCCACTCCCACGATAACCTCTTCATCCACTCTTTCCTTTTGGATTAAAAAACATTCCAATAAAGCATTATCGCAAATAGTGTTGATTAAACGCGGTATCCCTTGGGAATATTGGTACACCATCCGGAAGGCGCCGGAAGAAAACATTTCAGATTCGCCCCCGACAATGGTTATCCGGTGGCGGATATACTCCACCACGTCCTCTTCTTTAAGGCTCGGAAGAATAAATTTCAAGGCTATACGCTGCCGCAGCGGAGGATCGAGCGCAATATTTTGCTCCAACTCCGGAAGCCCGACCAGGACTATGGAGAGGAGTTTTTGACCCGGCACTTCAAGATTCAGCAATCCCCGGAACTCTTCGAAAATTCCCCGGCTGACCAACATGTTGGCTTCATCAATAATTACCACAGCTTTTTTTCCCGATTCGTGGATATCCATAAGACGTTCACATAAAGCGGGAAGGATTACCGCTTTTTTTTCACCGGGATCTTCAACCCCGAGTTGCAGCGCTATTTTACGCAACAGCCATTCCGCGGTAATTTCGGAATGAATGATTACCAGCAAGGCGGCTTCATATTCTCCATCATTTTCCAGGTTTTCCAGCAGCTTACGGGCTAATAAAGTCTTGCCGCAGCCCAGTTCCCCTAACATAACCGAGAGGCCTTTCATGGTTTGAATACAATGCATCATCCTAATCAGCGCTTCGGCATGCTGCCGGCTTTCATAAAAAAAACGGGGCTCCGGTGCGTTGGAAAACGGTTGTCCTTTTAGCTTGAAAAAGGCTTCATAGCTCAAAAACACACCCTCCTTCCTTAAACATAAGAAACGCGCCCCCGGCGCCCTTTGCCTGCCGGGGGGGTGTCCTGGTCGTCCCCTCCGCCCCGTTTTTTTCGCGAAGACCGGCTGGAATCCGGCTGCTCCATTTCCGGCTCTTTGGCGGCAGACGCGGCCTTTGAAGATAAAGCCGGTTTATTCCCCGACGATCGGCTGGGCGATGCCGGTTTTTCCACCTGTTGCCGCAATTTTTCCTGTTCCGTCATGCTCTTCTGTAGTTCCTGTTTTTTCCCTTGCGCTTCCTGGTTTCCCGGTTCCATCTCCAGAATTTTTTGATAAATTTTAAGCGCTTCGCTTAAAAGACCCTGCTTGGTATATATCTCCGCCACCGTCACAGTCATGAATTCATCCTGCGGTTCGCCATCGATCTGGTCTTCCTTGGTATTGCCAACCGACTCAAAAAACTCCCGCTTTTGGGCGGAAGATTTGGCGGCCATGGGCGTCTCTGCTGCCGCGCTCCGATGAGATCTCACCTGTGCTTCGCGCTGTGCCCTTTCACGTGCCTCCCGCTGTTCCCGCTGCTCCTCGCGCTCATCTCGGGAAACCACGACGTCTTGACCGGAAGCTTTGGCAAGCCCCGCGTTCTCCAGATTGATGCCGGCGAACATGGCATAAACGAGGGTTAAAGCTTTTTTAACTTTTTTATTATTCGGATCGGCTTTGAGAATTCTTTGATATATCTCTATAGCTTCGTCCAGGGAATTCTGCCGGACATACGTGTCGGCAAGATTCATCATCATCTGAGTATCGTCTTGCCCGGAGGGAGCACTCTTCTGGGGCTCAGAAAGTTTCTCGCTTAGCGAAACCGGGTCTTCTTTCCCGGTTTGGGGAGAGGGCGCCTCCGGCACCTCACCCATTAATTCCCCGGCTTTGGATCGCATTTTTCCGGCTTCCTGGGTTTTCCCTTCAGCCTCTAAAACCTCGGCCAGAGCGATACAGGCTTCACCTGCCTGGTGTTCCAAACCGGCATTATATGAAGCATCCGCTAATTTTAAATACAGTTGATGGTTTTGCGGATCAAGCTTAATCGCCTGGTTGGCGCAGGAGGCTGCCCGTTCCCATTGCTCATCAGCGGCAAAAGTATCCATGGCCTGAATAAATTTATCCCTGGCCACATCCATTTTTTCCAGCCGTATGGCGGTTTCCGCCATTTTTTCCAGGGCATCGGCATTTTTTAGGTCGATTTTCACTAATCGCCCATAGAGGGCGAAGGCCTCAGAAAATTGACCGGAATCAATAAATATCTGGGCCAAATGCGTCAATGCGCCTTGATGACTGACTTTGAATTTAAGCAGCGTTTCAAACTCACTGCAGGCCTTTTTCATCTCTTCCTTTTGATAGTAGACTAATCCCAAATAATAATGAGCCTCTATACTCTTAAGCTGGATCGCCTTCTGGGCGAATAATTGGCCGCGATCCAGATTGCCCTGGCGAATAAACTGCTCGGCCACCACTAAAAACTCCTTTTTAGCATCCGAATCCGAGCCTTCTTTGCCATAAATTTCACCCAACGCGATATGCGCCTGCAAGTTGTTGGGCGTCAATTTCAAAATGCGTTGAAAAACCACCTGGGCTTTAGTAAACATACGGTTGGTATAGAGAGCGTTTCCGATGACTAAGTATTGTTCCGCCGCCTCGGTTTTTTTCCCTTGTTTAGCCAGTAAATCCCCCAATTTTTGGTAGTTCTCGAAATTTTTAGGTTCCTTAGCAATTGCCTGTCTTAAACTGCTAACCGCCTCGTCTTCCTGCGACGACGCCGGAATTTGATTCCGGGTTTTCTTCTCCTCCATGGAGGCAACAATTTCTTCCATACTATCCGGATCCAGTTTGCTCATCTTGCGAAGTATAATCTCCACCTTTTCCTTGGCGCCCTGCCGATGAAAAATCTGAACCGCCTGCTTATAATAATCTAATGCCTCGGTTATCTTGCCTCTCCGTGAAAAAACATCCCCCAGCATATTCAAGGCATTGATGTCCGACGGATCCATTTTCAGAATCTCATGGTATTCCTTGATGGCTTGCTCAAAACGTCCATCTCGAAAATGAAGATAGGCAGATTTAATCAATGATTTTTTATCCATTACTCTATGCGCTCCAATATAAACCCAAATATAGATTTTGTATAGTATCATTCATATTTATTCAGTGTCAAGGTAAAAACCCTCTTTGTTTTATTCGCCGTTACTTGCTTATTTTCTTTAATTCCAATATTTTTTTGGTTTTTACTAATCCGGCGGATTAAAGCGGGAAGGCCGAGGGGAGGACGCGCATCCTGATATCCAATGTACTATCTGTTGACAAATAAACGGGTTTTGCTTAAGATAATGCGCTCCGGCCGGAGTGGTGAAATTGGTAGACGCAGAGGACTCAAAATCCTCCGCCTTTCGCGGGCATGTCGGTTCAAGTCCGACCTCCGGCACCAAAAATATGCTTCTATAAAAAAGGAGGGCGTGTTTATCGCCCTCTTTTTTTATAGAAGCATATTTTTAAGCAGAGCGTTTATCCACTATAAAGTCGCTTTTTTTCATTTTTTGAGCATATTGTTTAAGTTCATTGGCGATATCGTCAATTTGAGCGCAATGCGCCAAACTACGGCGTTCATTGGTCACTACGCCTATGGTGAGAGGCATTATTCCATATTTTAAGACCTCGCCTTTCCGGTTAATATTTATAATATACCCCTGCTTACGATCTTCTTTATCATATTGTTGAGCGATCAACTGCTCAAAATTTTCAATTAGCTTGGAACATATCAAGGCATATTTTTCAGGCGTGGTCACTATCATAAAATTATCTCCGCCTAAGTGCCCGATGACATCGGTCGGATTGCCGTAATCCCGGGTAACATCATAAATAACCAAAGCGGTAAATTTCAGCAGCTTATCGCCGCGCTGATAACCATAGCGCAAATTATAGGCCCGCAAATTGTCAAGATCTATATAGCAAATCGCGGTTTTAACCCTTTCGGAAAGCCGACGGTCAATTTCCTGCTGAACAAAGAAATGGTCAGGCAGATTGGTAAGCGGATGAACCCGGGTGGCTCCCTTGGTAGCGGCATATTCCTCTTCCATTTCGGAACCAATATTGAATTGATGAATATCTTTGACTTTTCTCTTCAACATTTCATCTTGTAAAAAAACCGAGGAAGTTATTAAGTCATTAATTCTTAAATTATTACTCTCCAGGGTTTCTTTGAGGGAAATAATTTTCTTCACCATGGTCTTAGTGTACTTTCTATGTCCAGAAGGCACACGCACAGGAGAAATAAGGCCAAGACTTTCCCAGTAACGTAGTGTTCTTTCCGATAAGCCGCTTAATTTTGCCGTAGCGCCGATACCTACCAGTCTATCTTTCATGATCAAAACCACCCTTTACTTTTTTTTTAAAGAAGATATAATTTTTAAGAATATAACAAATTACAACACGCAAAATTTCCATTTACAAACGTATTATACTATAACTACCTTTTTTGTCAAGTTTATACTCATTGTTTTTGTAGTTTTTTTGTATTATTGATAAGCTTATTATACTATGCGAATCCGGCCAAATTTTCTTTTTCCAATTTGAATGACCAAACCATTTCTAATTAAAACATCCTGCCTATGATCTATAACCTTTTCCTGATTGATTAATACCGCGCCTTGATATACCATTCTTTGGCCTTCCGCTTTAGAGGCTACTAATCCTATTTCGTACAGCAACTTTATTACCCATATTTTACCGTCTTTTAACTTTGATGCCGATATAATTTTTTCAGGAATGTCCGCGGGCAATTCCCGGTCTTTAAATATCCGGTCGAACTCCTGGAGTGCAAGTTGAGCGGCTTTTTCACCGTGATATTGGCTCACAATTCTACCGGCTAATTCAGCCTTAACCTTCCGGGGATGAAGATTATTAGCTTTTAAACCCTGGCGTATATTTTCCAGGCTGCCAAGCTCAATATCCGTTAATAATTCAAAATATTTAAACATTAAATTATCCGGAATACTCATTAATTTTCCAAACATTTCTTGCGGAGGATCTGTCACTCCCACGTAATTGCCCAAACTTTTGGACATTTTTTTAACTCCATCCAACCCTTCTAAAAGGGGCATGGCTACGATAACTTCCGGCAATTGTCCATAATCCTGCTGCAGCGACCGGGCCACGAGACAGTTGAATATCTGGTCGGTTCCACAAAGTTCAATATCCGACTTCAGCACAACTGAATCATAGCCTTGAATGAGAGGATACAACAATTCGTGCACACCTATCGGCCGGCCTTCCCGAAAGCGTTTTTCAAAGTCATCGCGCTCCATGAGCCGCGCCACCGTATACCGGGCGGCCAACCGAACCACTTCAGAAAAGTTCATGGCATTACACCAGGTGCTGTTGTAAACCACTTCGGTCTGTTCCGGAAGCAGTATTTTAAAAACCTGCTCCTGGTAGGTCTGCGCGTTGAGCTTAATCTCTTCCTGGCTGAGCGGAGGACGGGTGGTGGAACGTCCGGTGGGATCTCCGATCATTCCGGTAAAATCCCCGATTAAAAACTGGACGGTATGGCCCATTTCCTGCAGCTGACGCAGTTTCCTTAAAACTACGGTATGCCCCAGGTGAATATCCGGGGCAGAAGGATCAGCGCCGTACTTTATTTTTAAACACACGCCGGGTTTCATTTTTTCTCTAAGTTCGGCTTCACTGATAATCTCCGCGCATCCCCGGCGGATTATTTTAAGCATTTTGTCCATTTCCAAGTAATTCACGCTCCTAAACTTTAAAATCGGGCCTACTCTATCATTCCCGGAGACGCTTTGGCAATTAAAAAACGTGGGTTTTAGTAACTTACCGTTTGGCTGTCCTTCCGGCGAAGACCCTGGACCAAATCATCCAGAACGGGCAGACCCGGCCGGAATCCAGGAAAGATATAATACATTTAGTACCATAACTAATCATTTGCCTAAAGTATATTTTTTTCTGCAAGGTTCCCCGGATTATGATAGAATTTGCCAACAATTATTTCCTGTTGCGGAAGCGTGTTTTCTTAAATTTGTCATTCCAAACGTAGTGAGGAATCTCCAAGAGACCTGATAATTCAGGCGTTTTCGTGGAGATTCCTCACTACGTTCGGAATGACAAAACTCGGGCAGTTCGCTAGAACCGCCTTTACGCAACAGAAACCAAGTAAATACTCTGAAACATAAGCTTGATTTTTTAATAGGAAGGATTTAGTTATGGAACCGGAACAGGAAAATCATTTATCACCGGAAACCGGAAACCGGAACTCTTTGCGCTTTAAGAAAAACCATGCGCTTCCCGGCTGGACCTGGCGGCGGATTATCATATTACTTTGCTGTGTGGGAGCTTCCATCGCAGGGGGTATTGTTTTCGGCGTCTTAATAACTTATTTAGGCGAGATCCCTCTGGTCTCGGATTTAAAAGCCTATAAGCCGTCACTTTCCACTAAAATATATGACGTCCATGGCGATCTGATTACAGAGCTTTTTTCCGAACAGCGTACCCTGATCAGCCTGGATGATGTTCCCAAGCAGCTACAACAGGCCATGCTGGCCATAGAGGATAATAATTTTTATCAGCATTTCGGCATTCAATTTTCCGGCATTCTCCGTTCTCTCCTGGTTAACTTTCTGCATAAACGTTATCAGCAGGGCGGCTCCACCATTACCCAGCAATTGGCCCGCAATATGTTTCTCACCCGCCGTAAAACGATTGAACGGAAATTAAAGGAAATCATACTGGCTCTCCAGATTGAACGGACCTATACCAAGCGGGAAATTCTCGAAATGTATTTTAACCAAATCTATTTTGGAAACGGCGCCTATGGTATCGAATCAGCCTCCAGATCGTATTTCGGCAAGCATGTACAAAATCTACTCCTTCCGGAATGCGCCCTCCTGGCAGGCCTGCCCCGGGCTCCGAGCGCCTATAATCCCTACCGCCATCCGGAAAAAGCCCTGCGCCGGCGCGATCTGGTTCTCACGCGGATGCAGCGTCTGGGCCGGCTTACGCCCGAGGAAGCCGAGGCGGCCAGGCTTACTCCGCTGAAACTTTCCTCAGTGGAAATTTCCGAGGCGCCTTATTTTGTGGAATATGTACGCCAACAGTTGGAAGAACGCTTTGGTAGCAACGCGATCTATAAAGCCGGCCTGAAGGTCTATTCTTCTCTGGATCTTAATCTCCAGCGAATGGCGCAGGATGCCTTTAATGAAGGTCTGGTTGAAGCCGAGGCTTTGATCAGGCCGGGCTTGCAAACTCCGAAAGGCCGTGAACCGGAACCTTTACAAGGTGCCCTGGTTTTGCTCGAACCGGCCACTGGAGAGATCAAGGCCTTGATCGGCGGCCGTGATTTTCAGAAGAGTAAATTCAACCGCGCGGTTCAGGCCCAGCGTCAGCCGGGATCAGCCTTTAAACCTTTTATTTACACCACGGCCTTCATACACGGATTCACCCAGGCGGATATCATTCTCGATACGCCGGTAGTCTTTAAGGATAACCAAGGAAAAGTCTGGAAGCCGGAAAACTTCTCAAATAAGTTCAGGGGAGCGACTACTCTTCGGACCGCTTTAACCAAGTCACGGAACGTAGTAACGGTTAAACTGCTCGACAAGCTGGGAGTAAAGTCCGTTATTCAAACCGCCAAAAAACTCGGTATCAAAAGCTCCCTAAAGCCCTATCTAACCCTGGCTCTGGGCGCCTCGGAGGTTAATCTGCTGGAATTGGTTTCAGCTTATGGCTGCTTTCCCAATCGCGGCATCCGGGTTGAACCCCTAAGCATTCTCCGCACGGAAAATAATTCCGGAGAAATACTCGAAGAAAACACGCCCTTTCGCCAGGAAGTCCTGGATGAAGCTTCAGCGGCTATCATGACTAATCTGCTGGAAAATGTCATTAATCGCGGAACCGGCTACGGCGCCCGTCGCCTGGGCTTCAAACATCCCGCGGGCGGCAAAACCGGCACTACTAATGATTTCTCCGACGCCTGGTTTCTAGGCTTTACCAGCGAATATGCTGCCGGAGTCTGGATCGGATTGGATTCTCATCGCAGTATGGGAAAAGGTATTACCGGCGGCAAGGTAGCCTGTCCAATATGGACCAAACTAATGCTGCGAATTTATACGGAGCGGGCTCCCAAAAAATTCATTTATCCCGGGAGCGTGAAAATCGTGAAATTCTGCAATGTTTCCGGGCTGTTGCCCAATCCCGGCTGCCAACAACACGTGGCCCTGGGCGCTTTTGCCATAGGTACTGCCCCTACTCAATCCTGCGATGTTCATAGGGCCTCCGGCCCGGAAAACTCCTCGGGCTTCGACCTTAATTTATCGCCTGACATGGTCAGCCCCATCGAAAATACGGGAACTACGCCGGCCGCAGATGCTTCCGATAACGCTCCGGAGCAGCCTGAAACCACGCCTATCCCGCCATCCCTTGACGACCGGCCCGTGATGTTTTAAAATCGGAAGCAAATAAAAAAAACCCGGGATTAAATTGTTCCGGGGTTTTTTTATTTGCTTCCGTTATAGGGGCGACTCATGCGTCGCCCCTATAACTTATTTTTTCTTGCCTTTACCCGCCGACTTCTTGACTGTCTTTTTCGCCAGCCGGACAATCTTTTTCACCGCTTTTTTCACAGCCTTTTTACCGGCCGGCTTGCTGCTCACCGTTTTTTTCTTCGCTCCCACAGCCTTCACCGCCAGCTTGGCCGCCTGAGACTTGCTTTTAGCCTCCTGCTTGGACTTGATCGCAGCCTGGGCGGCAGCCAAACGGGCAATGGGTACGCGGTAGGGCGAGCAGGATACATAATCTAATCCGACATTATGGCAGAACATTACCGAGGCCGGATCACCGCCATGTTCTCCGCAAATACCCAGTTTGATCTTCGGCCTGGTGGAACGGCCTTTTTGCACTGCCATATCCACTAATGCGCCTACACCTTTGACATCCAGGGTCTGGAAGGGATCTTTCTCCAGAATCTTTTTTTCCTGGTACGCGTTAATGACTTTGCCCGCATCGTCCCGTGAAAACCCGAAGGTAGTTTGGGTTAAATCATTGGTTCCGAAGGAAAAGAATTCAGCTTCCCGTGCGATTTCATCCGCAGTTATAGCCGCGCGCGGCAGTTCAATCATGGTCCCGATCATGTAGCCGAACTTAACGCCTTTCTCTTTTTGTACTTGCCGGATTACCTGCTCCGCCAATACTTTTTGATTTTTCAACTCTAAAACATCGCCGATTAGGGGAATCATGATCTCCGGCAGTACCTGATTACCCTCGGCCGCACACTCTGCCGTGGCTTCGGCAATCGCCCTTACCTGCATCTCCGTAATTTCCGGGTAGGTAATTCCTAGCCGGCAGCCGCGGTGTCCCAGCATGGGATTTAGTTCGTGCAATTCCTGTACCCGTGCCAGCAGCTTTTTTTTCTCCGGTAGTTCCGCTGCCTCCGGATTAACGGCCTCGATCCTAGCTATCTCAACCATGAGTTCTTCCCTCTTGGGCAGGAACTCGTGCAAGGGCGGATCCAGCAGCCGGATAGTAACCGGAAAACCTTGCATGCTGTCAAAAAGCCCCTTAAAGTCTGAACGCTGCATGGGAAGCAGTTTATCCAGAGCAGCCCGGCGGCCCGGCTCGTCAGTGGCCAGAATCATCTCCTGCATATAAGACAGCCGGTCTTCGGCAAAAAACATATGCTCAGTCCGGCAGAGCCCGATACCCTCGGCCCCGAATTCACGCGCCTTCTCGGCATCCCGGGGAATGTCCGCATTGGCCCGGACTTTCATACTCCGAAACTCATCCGCCCACGCGATGAATTCGGAAAACTCTTCTGACAACTCTGGCGCCATGGTCTTGACCCGGCCTTCCAGAACCCGGCCCGTCGCGCCGTCCAGGGTGATCCAATCGCCTTGCCGAAAGGTTTTACCTCCCACTTCCAATGATGTCCCGCCTTCAAGAATTTTGATATCCTCACAGCCGGCGACACAGCATTTGCCCATGCCCCGGGCTACCACGGCCGCGTGGCTGGTCATGCCGCCGCGGGCAGTTAAAATCCCCTGGGAAACCTCCATGCCGTGAATATCATCCGGACAGGTTTCCTCGCGAACCAGAATTACTTCCTCATCCTTTTCCTCTGCCCAGCAAACTGCGTCTTCGGCCGTAAAAACTATCTTGCCGGCCGCCGCTCCCGGCGAAGCCGGCAGCCCTTTGGCCAGAACATTAATTTCAGCCGTAGGATCAATGATCGGATGCAGCAACTGGTCGAGTTGGGCCGGAGCCACTCGTTGTATAGCCTCAGCTTTGGTTATCAGGCCTTCTTTTACCATCTCTACGGCAATCCGGATAGCCGACTGGGCCGTGCGTTTGCCGGCGCGGGTCTGCAGCATATAAAGCCGGCCGCGTTCAATGGTAAACTCGAAATCCTGGATATCCCGGTAATGTTTTTCCAGACGCTTGGTAATACCATGCAGTTGCTTGAAAACCGCGGGCATTTCTTCGGACAGCTTGGCAATGGGCAGGGGGGTACGCACCCCGGCCACTACGTCCTCTCCCTGGGCATTGGTCAGGTATTCGCCGTAAAAATGATTTTCACCGGTAGAAGGGTTGCGGGTGAACCCGACGCCGGTTCCGGAGTCATCCCCCATATTGCCGAAAACCATGGCCTGAACATTAACCGCCGTGCCGAGCGAAGAGGGAATATCATTCATTTTGCGGTAATATATAGCCCGATCGTTATTCCAGGATTTAAAAACCGCGTCCCGGGCCATGGTCAGCTGGGTCATGGGATCCTGGGGAAAATCACGGCCGACCTTTTGCCGCGTAATCTCCTTGTAGGTAATTACCAGGTTTTTTAAATCATCTGCTGTCAGCTGAGTATCGAGTTTTATACCCTGCCCGGCTTTTTTGGCGCTCAGGACTTTTTCATACTCTTCCTTCTCAACCCCCAGTACCACATTGCCGAACATCTGGATAAACCGGCGATAACTGTCATAAACAAAACGCTCATTGCCGGTAGCGTCCGCAAACCCTTGAACCGTAACATCATTCAACCCGAGGTTCAGGATGGTATCCATCATGCCCGGCATGGAAAATTTTGATCCCGAACGCACTGAAACCAGCAAGGGGTTCTTGGTATCCCCGAATTTCTTATTCATGGTTTTTTCCAGCTTGATAATATTGTCTTTGATTTCGACATCCAGCCCGGCCGGCACCTGCTTCCGGTTATCATAATAAAGATTGCAGGTTTCGGTGGTAATGGTAAAACCGGCCGGCACGGGCACGCCGGTATTAGTCATCTCCGCCAGACCGGCTCCCTTGCCTCCCAGAAGATCACGCATGCTGCCGGTTCCCTCTGCCTTGCCTTTTCCGAAAAAGTACACAAATTTTTTCTTGTTTGCCGCCTTGATAGTTTTAGTCGCCATACTGCTTTAATTCCCCTTCCTTTTTATTTTATTTAAAAATAATAGGTATTGTAAAAGTCTTTGAAAATTATCTAGGAGCTTGAGCATTTAGTACGTTTTGTCATTCCGGCATGATCGTCACCCCGGAATGCCTAAATCCGGGGCGGAATCCAGGGATTTTTCAATGCTTATAAAATAATGCTTTTCTGGATTCCCGCCGGTCCTGCCAGTCCTGGATGATTTTGTCCAGGGGATGGTTTAGTCCAGGGATAAGAGCATTCGGGAATGACACCCTAAAAAAGCGACTAAATGCTCAGACTCCTAAACCCCGGCTTTCGCCGGGGTGACGAGCTTAACTTGTCTTTCCGCAACCAATACTAATCTGAACAAAAATAATCTTCTTAGGCATATAAAAATTGGGGAAATATTAGCATACTCATAAGGCAATCTGCAAGTGTTTTTAAAAATTACTTGGGAAAGTTAGCCAGGAGGCAAGACTAAGCTGTTTTTATAGCTGTTTTATTACTTTCAGAAACGCCTCCACTACGCGGGGATCAAATTGGGTACCCGAACCTTCCCGGATGACTTGCTGGGCTTCATCCCGGCTAAAAGCCTTTCGATACGGCCGGTTTGTGATTAAAGCTTTATATACATCCGCCACAGCGATAATTCTCGCGCCCAAAGGAATCTCCTCGCCTCGCAATCCGGAAGAATATCCCAGCCCGTCATATCGTTCGTGATGATAAAGTATTATAAATATTACCTCGTGTAAAAACTGGATGGATTCGACGATCTCCGCCCCGATACTCGGATGTTTTTTGATCTCCGCATATTCCCGCTCATCAAGTTTGGTTTTTTTGCTTAAAATATCATCTGAAATGCCGATTTTACCCAAATCATGCAGTATAGCCGCATGCTGCAGGTTTTCTATTTCCCGGTCGGAAAGCTTAAGTTCTTTTCCTATGTCCACGACTATGGTTACTATATTTTCAGTCTCTTCTCCGAAATAACAATCTTTGGCACTGATGGTTTTGGCAAAGGCATATATTGATTCTAATAAATTTCGGTTCACCCGGTTTTCCATTTTCGCCAGTTTTTCCTTTAATACCTCCACATTTTCCCTTCCACCTTTGGCCGCCATTTTTTCCATATCCAACTGGTTTATCCCCTGGAAAAGCGAAAGACGGTCACCCCCGGCTTCTTTGGCATTTCGTAAGGCTTGGTCGGACGAATCCAGCAGTCCGGCTTCCGTATCAAAACCATCCTCTGGAAAACTGGCTATGCCCATGCTTATTTTAAGTTTTATCCGCCTGCCCTCCGGAGCGAAGATATGCTCCTGGACGGCTTCCAACAGCCGTTTCCCAAATTGCCAGGCGCCGTTTTTTCCGGTATCCGGCAGGAGGATCAGGAATTCCTCGCCGCCATATCTAACCACCATGTCATTCCCCCGGGCGTAACTCAACAAATAACCCGCCAATTCCTTTAAGATCACATCGCCGTACTGATGCCCATACACATCATTAATGGATTTAAAATAATCTATATCCACCATCAAAACGGAAAGCGGCAAAATATATCGCTGCGCTCTTTTAAACTCCCAGGTCAGCCGCTCGCGCAGGTACCGGTAATTGTGTAAATTCGTAAGCGGATCTTTTAAGCTGAGCTCTTTCAATTTTTTAATTAAATTTTTATTTTCCCAGGCAATGCTCTGCATTTTAAGGGCTTTTTTAATGGTTATCTTTACCTCGTCCATATTCAGCGGTTTTTGCAGATAAGCAAATGCCCCCCGGTTCATGGCGTTAACCGCGCTTTCCACGGATGCGAAACCGGTACAAACAATAATCATGAGATCGGTATTCCGGCTTTGTCTTCCCTTGAGCAACTCTAATCCCGAGCCGCCGGGAAATCTAACATCCAGCAGCACCAGATTATAAAATTCTTTCCTTAATTGCTGCCGGGCCAGCTCGACGGACTCCACGCCGGTTACGGCATATCCTTCCTCGTCCAAAATATCCTGCATGTTTTCACGGAGGTTGTCATCATCATCAACTATCAGAATCTTGATGTCTTTTTCCATTTGACCTTTCCTCAGCCGGCGGGACGAATCTTGGTTTTCAGCAGTTCCAGAAATTTATCGATATTCAGGGGTTTTCGCACTACCTCGAAGTCGCGGCTCTGCATCCCCTCTTTAAAAAAAACATCGTCCGCAAACGCTGTTATCATAATTACCTTCAGCCCGGGCGAGATTTTCTTTAATATCTTCAACGTATCTATACCGTTGATCCCGGGCATCGCAACATCCATAAGCACCAGGCTGAATTGCTCTTTTTTAACGGCTGCGATGGCCTGATCGCCGCTAAATACCGCCATTACCTTATACCCCTTCAATTCCAGGATATCCAAAAGACTTTCACACAAATCCTGGTTGTCGTCCACGATTAACAGTTTGACTTCTCGTGTCACGCGCTATTCTCCCCCCGCCTTATCCGTTAGGGGCAGGGTTACCGTTATTCCGGTCCCGCGGCCCGGTTCGGATTCAACCTTAATGTTTCCCCGGTGTTTCTCCACGATCGTTTTACAGATGGCCAGCCCAAAACCGACACCCCGTTTCTTGGTTGTGAATAAGGGACGGAATATATTTTTCCGGTTTTCGGGAGCAATGCCTTCTCCGGTATCCTGGAAAAATATTTCAACCCGCTCTTCCCCCTCCCGCTCGACCCGCAAAGTAATCCGCCCTTGGTCCTTAATGGCTTCCATGGCGTTTTTAATAATATTGGTAAATACCATGTACAATTGTTCCTTGTCCGCCTCAACAAAAATTTCTTCCCCGGGGTAATGCCTGGCCAGTTGTATAACCTCCGGAAGCGCCAGGGCTTCCACCGCATCATCCAATATGCGGATTAAATTCCAGCGGGCTTTATACGGCGGCTTTATGCCCGACAAGCTTAAAAGACTGTCAATAATCGCGTTGGAATTTTGAACTTCGGATTGGATTCGTGCAATATGTTTTTGGACTTTTGCATCCTCCGTGCCGAGTTTTATTTTTAGATAATAGGCGGAACTATTTATGACATTGAGGGGATTGCGAATTTCATGGGATATGCTTCCGGCTAATTGTCCCAGGATTGCCAGATGTTCCGCCACCAACAAGTCTTCCCGCGTTTCATGCAGCTGCCGGGTCCGTTCCTCCACTATTTCCTCCAGATGGTCCCGGTGCTGCTGCAGCGCGGATTCGGTCTGCTTCATTTTCTCCACCAGGCGGGCGTTTTCCAGGGCAATGGCCGCCTCGTAAGTGAATAATTTGGTTAATCCGGTTCTTTCCGCCGTAAAGACCGCATCCGAGAGGCGGTTTTCCAGATATAAAATACCGATCAACTTATTCTGTTTAATCACCGGCAGACAAAGCACTGACTTGAGCTGCATGGATTGTACTTCCGGATTATCTTTAAAACCGCCCTGCTCCGAAGCATTTTCCAGCAGCACCATCTCCCGGGTGCGGTAAACATAACGCACAATAGCATGACAGATATTCCGGAAATCTTCCAATTTTTCCTTTACCGTACGCACCCGGTTTTTTTCCGCCACCCGGCTCTCGGCCCGGATAACCAACTCCTGGTTCTCTTCCATAATCAAATATCCCAGCTGGCCGCCCGAGCTTTCCAGAACCACATTCATAATCCTGTGCAGCAGAGTTTCTTCGTCCGTCTCGGCCGGAATAAACAAACAGGATTTTATCAGGTAATTGACATCAATATTCGGCAACGTATATCCCGGCTCCGAACCGACCGGCACAGCCGCCGGCCATTCCCGGCCGGCATATTCCGGATATTTTTCCGTCAGTAATAACATCTTCCGGTCCGCACGGCATTTTTGATACAACCGTATGGCGGCTTTGAAGAATTCTCCGGCTGTTTCTCCGGCGGACGGATCGCACTGGTTATCATTTTTGGAGGAACCGTGTTCCTGCGCTGCCAGTTCCCCCAAGCACTCATTAAGATAACCCTCCAGAAAGGTATAGCGGTATCGGCGAGCCAGAGCCAGAGCCTCCTGATACCGGCCGCGGACCTGCTGAGCACTCTCCATAATCCTTTTCCGTTCCGCATAAAGCAATGCCAGGTAGGGACGCAATAAAGGCCCTAAACCGGCCCAGTTTTCAATCTTTTTTACCAGGGGTTCAAGGTAGGCAAGCAATTCATCCCGTTCCCGGTACTTAACTCCTTTTTCATGCAGACGCAGGGCGTTCAGGGCCAGAAAGACATGCCACTGCCGTTTCAAAACATTATCCGTCAGGCCGGCCAGATAACGTTTTACGCCCTGTAAATAATCCTCAGCTTGAACATATTCTCCGAAATAATAATGTGCCAGGCCCTTATGCACGTAGTAACTGCCGGCCGAGGAAACATGATTATCCTTCTCCCATTGTTTTAATTTTTCGTCCATCGGCGTGGACACACTCTCCTGCTTCATCGGCTCTATCCAGCCGGCCAGCATAGCCTCTGCCAAATGAACGGAAAAATAGAGATGGTATTTGCGGGAAAATTCGAGACATTCTTCGGCATACTCCTCGATCTTCCCAAAATCATTTCCCTGTACCTGAGCATTCCACATCAAGGGCCCGTAAGACAACCCGGCATTATAAAGATCCCCTGAATTTTTGCCGCATTGTATGGCTTTCCGGCAATAATCAACTATTTCTTCAGGATGATTTCTGGAATGCATATTAACCCATACAATCCCGTTCATCCCGCGGGTGGCGCCGAAAGTATCAGGATACTTTTCGCATAAGTTGCGGGCCAAATCCTCGTATTTAAACGCTTTTTCAAATTCCCCTTTATCTCCCAGGTATAGGCCCATGATGGTAAAAGCATAAATAACCGATTCGTCCATTCCTCCGGATAAGCAATGCCGGGTAGACTGCACGGCGGCTAAATACAACTGGGGAACCAATCCGGACATATATAGATCCGGAATCATTTCACTGTAAAACGCCAATTCAATCTTGCTCTTTCTTTCCTTGGTAAAGGGCATTTTAAGAATCGTGCTCTCCACATCGATATTTTCCGACTCAATTTCCTGCATTAAAAGTTCTCTTTTTTGCTCCGCCGCCCGGGGATCGTCCGGGATCGACTTCCCAAAATAAGCCAGGCCGCGGTTCCCGGTTTCAATGGCTTTAATAAAATTTCCGATGGAAGATAAGGAACTGGTCTGCTCGGCCAGACATTCAGCTTTATCCAGGTCCGTCCGGGCGTTTTCCAACAACCAGTTAAGCAAATTCTCCGAGACGGCATATTGTCCGCACATCAACTCGGTCTTGGCCGATTTGCGGAAAATATTGAAAGTCTTCTGATACTCCGTTTCCCAGCAATCTTTGGGCAAAAGTTTTCTGGCCAACCGAAAGTACTCATTGGCCGCCTCGGTAGCCAAGGCATCCAGCGCTTTGTTACCCGCGTGATAATTCACCTCAGACAAGCGGGCCGCCGTCCCGGCGTCCAGGTTCTCGGGTTTTCCCATATTCAGGTGCGCGGTTATAGCAAAAATATTCTCAATCTTTCCCAGCTGGGCTGTGTCCGGCACGGCGGAGAGTAAATGCGTCCCGATTATCCAGTGTATCCGGCGGCGTTTATCCGGCGGAATAGCGTTTAAAACCGCTTCCTGTACGCGATCATGAACAAACTGCAAGTCATCCTGCTTTTCCATTAAGAGTCCCTGGGCCAAAGCGGACTTCAGTACCCGAAAGATCTCTTCCAAGCTGATTTTCTTTACCAGGGAAATCTCGGTGGGCGAAAACCGGTTTCCCATGCAGGCGCAGTATTCGAGCAGTTCCAGAGACTTGGATGGTAATTTTTCGACTTTGGACCTGAAAAGCTCAACCACGGTAGGCGGCATATCTGATTCCCGGATTTTCTTCAGGTCCCACTGCCAATGCCGGCCGGCGTCCAGATAAAGCATATCCTTGGTATGCAGATAGGATATAATCTCGCTCACAAATAAGGGATTGCCCTCGGTAAGCCGGGATATAAAAGCGGATAGCTCCCGGGTCTGGGAACGCGGCGAATCCAGGATATATGATACTTGCTCATGGCAGTATTGCGGTTCCAGGGGCTTTAAGTTTACCTCGCCGGGCGGCGCCGGGCTTTGGCGGAAATCACTAATCAGTTTGGCCAGGGGATGCCGGTTATCAACCTCATTGTTACGATAGGCACCGATGAAAAAAAGATGTTTATGATCTTTATAATTACCCAGCACATGTCTTAAAAAATCCAGGGTGGCGGTGTCGCACCATTGGAGATCGTCAATAAAAAGCGTGAGGGGATTTTCCTCCGTCGCCAGACAGGTCAGAAACCGGTCAAAGATATAATGAAAACGGGTTCGGGATTCTACCGGCGGCAGGTCCTCCACCTCCGGCTGAACCCCCACCAGCATCTCCAGTTCGGGAATAACCTCGGTCAAAATTCGGCCGTTGTTTCCCAAAGCCTGGAGCATATTACTCTTCCAATAACTTATTCTTTGATCACTTTCCGTCAGAAACCTCCGCATTAAATTCCGCAGACTCTGAATCAGGGCGCTATAGGGAATATTTCTTTGATAGAAATCGAATTTTCCGGAAGTAAAATAACCTTGATGTTCAATAATCGGTTTCTGAAGTTCCTGAATCAGGCGCGTCTTGCCAATACCCGGCAGGCCGGATATAAACAAGGAAACAAAAGCTCCCTCGGCCGCGCGACCATATTTATCCAGAACCAATTTGACCTCGGTTTGACGTCCCACCATCTTGGAAATAAAAATAACCCGATGAGTATAATCGAACCGGCCCAAAGGAAATTCAGCGATGGTTCCCTTCTCCGAATATTCATTGCGGCATTGCACCAGGTCGGCCAGCAGGCCGGCGGCGCTCTGGTAACGCTTCTCGGATTGTTTAACCAGCAACCGGGTGATTATTTTGCTCCAGACCCGCGGCACTTCGGGGTTTAACCGGCTGACCTCGACCTCCTCCTCCGCCAGGTGGGAATGGATTAATTCCAGAGGATCGAGCGAGAAAAACGGCGGTTTTCCCGTCAACAATTCATAGCAAACAATTCCCAAAGAATAAAGGTCCGAGGTTACATCAACCCTATGATTTATACGGCCGGTCTGTTCCGGCGAGGTATAGGTCAGAGTGCCTTCCAGGAAAAGGCGGTCATAAATAAAATGACTAACTTCGCTGACATCCAGGGTGGTAATATAGTCGAGCAGACGAACTTCCAAACTTCGGGGTTGAATTAATATATTATGCGGCTTGACGCTTCCGTGAATAATCCCGGCCTCATGGACTTTATTTAGGGCCTCTGCCAGAAAACAACTGACTGTCAAAATGTCTTTTAAAGATTTCCGGGATGCTGCCCACTCGTTCAGGGGAACACCTTCAAAATAATTCCGGACAATAAAATAGGCGCCGGCATGTTCCTCGAAAATTATACATCTGATTAGCCGGGGATCATTTAAAAGCTTAAGCTGTTCGATTTTCTGCCGAAAGTGCTGTTTTTGCTGTTCGGAAAGGTAGCTGGTTTTCAGGATTTTAAGCACCAGCGCTCTTTGCGGCACTGCTTTATGAAAAGCCTTATAGACGACTGCCTGTGGACTGTCTCCTAGTTTTTCAACAATTTGATAATCCGGAATTATGGGGATCTTTTCTTCCGCCATATTCATACCCCCGGGAAAATAATAATTATTTATAACATAATCCCGGTAATAATGCTACCCCTTAGATAAACACCGTCCCCTTCAGGGGAGTGCCGCTAAAAGCCGTTTTTTTGTAAATTTTCCTGTTTTTGTCATTCCGAGCGAAGCGAGGAATCTCTTTGAAAACCAGTATTTTTGAAGATTCCTCGCTTCGCTCGGAATGACAATTTTAGAAGTAAAAGCTTATGGGAGTCAGTTCATGCGAAGGGCTCGGGATGACAAAGCACGAGAATTCTGCAAAAATGGGCTTCCCGCAAGAAAAACTAATTGTTATAGAACAAGTATTGCAGATGGGGATATTCGTGTTTTACGCTTTCAACTGTATAATTAAGCCGCCAACTCTTTCGGGTAATTATTAATAATATTTTCCTCAGAAGATTATCGCGTTCCACAGCCCTGACAATGTTCATAGATTCCGGGTTCAATAATATCAGCAGTTTTTTTCCTTTTGCCGCTTTCTGTATCATAATTTTCACCCCCGTCGGCCTGCAGCCTGCTATTAAAAAGTATAGCACATAAAAGTCGCGCTGGCAAATGTCCAGGCTGCTTTGGCCGCTGAGCTTTCCCGGGTTATCCTGTCATCTTATGCTTTTATAATAATTTATCAGGCTGTTGGTGGAGGCGTCATGCGAAGAGACCGTCTCTCCGTTCTTTAGTTCAGCCCCTATCGTCCGGGCGAGATTTTTCCCCAGTTCCACGCCCATCTGATCATAAGAGTTGATATCCCAGATAACTCCCTGAACGAATATTTTATGCTCATAAAGCGCGATCAAAGCACCCAGGGTTTCCGGCTTCAGTTCCTGAAATATAATAGAATTGGAGGGGCGGTTGCCGGGAAAGGTTTTAGCGGGAACCAGCCTTTTCAACCTATCTCCTGTGATTCCTGAAGCTTCAAGTTCGCGCCGCACTACCTCCTCGTTTTTTCCCAGCATTAAGGCCTCGGTTTGAGCAAAAAAGTTGGAAAGCAGAAAAATATGATGATCATCCAGGGGATTGAAAGTTTTAGCCGGGGCCAGGAAATCACAGGGTACTAATTTTGTCCCCTGGTGGAGGAGTTGAAAAAATGCATGCTGGCCGTTGGTTCCGGGCTCTCCCCAAATCACCGGGCCGGTGGAATAGTCCACCGCTTGACCGCTGCGCGTAACCCGTTTTCCATTGCTCTCCATGTCTCCCTGCTGAAAATAAGCTGGAAAGCGGCAGAGGTATTGATCATACGGTAAAATAGCATGGGTCTGGGCATTAAAAAAGTTATTGTACCATATACCGAGCAGCGCCATTATCACCGGGATATTTTCCGCCCCCGGAGCCTTCCGAAAATACTCGTCTGCCTTGTGTGCTCCGGTTAAAAGCTCTTCGAACCGGTCCATACCTACTGCCAAGGCAATGGCCATTCCAATGGCGGACCACAGGGAATAGCGTCCTCCCACCCAATCCCAAAATTCGAACATATTCTCCGTATCAATTCCAAATTCAGCTACCGCCGATTGGTTAGTGGACATGGCTGCAAAATGCCTGGCAATGGCGGATTCATCCCGGGCGGCCGATAAAAACCATTGCCGGGCGGAATGGGCATTCGCCATAGTTTCCTGCGTGGTAAAAGTTTTGGAGGCCACCAAAAACAGGGTGGATTCCGGGGAAACCCGCTTTAAGACCTCGGCAATATGCGTGCCGTCTACATTCGACACAAAATGGAAATTCAATCCCGGCTGGGCGTAATGCGCCAGAGCCGTAACTACCATCTGCGGGCCCAAATCCGATCCGCCAATCCCAATATTCACTACATCCGTTATCGGACAGCCGGTATATCCCCGCCATTGACCCGAACGAACCGCCTCGCTGAATCTCCGCATTTTTTTCAGCACAAGATTAATTTCCAACATAACGTCCTGGCCATCTACCCTAATCGGCCGGTGGGAGCGATTGCGCAAAGCCGTATGCAGCACGGCCCGTTCCTCGGTATTATTTATTTTTTGTCCCGAAAACATAGCCTGGATTTTTTCCGCCAATCCGGCTTGACGCGCTAATTCCAGCAGTAAGTCCATGGTTTTTTGCGTAATCCGGTTTTTGGAATAATCAAGCAAAATATCGTCTAACTGCAACGAGAAACGCTCAAAACGCCGGGGATCCGCTTGAAACATATCGCGCATTTGTAAATCCGCGATCTCCTGATAATGTGCTTGCAAGGCCTTCCAGATATCTGAATTAGTAAGGGCAGTCATCATTCCTCCCGGTTCTTTTCTTGCCGGCAGCATAAGCTCCTATCCCGGCAGGGTATAAGTTGGTTCATCCCACAAATAAATCGGCTATAATTTTTTCCGGGATATTCTCGCCTTTCCCACCGGGAAAATCAAGGAAAGTTTATCACAGAGAAAATAATAAATCCCCATGCTTTTGCAGCAGGATCGGCGTCTCGTTTGGCCTCACCGAAGCAGCAGCCTCATTGACTTTATTAATATTCGATGATAAATTTATAAATAGGACACATTGCAAGAAATTGTGAAATTTGTATGTAAAAGGAGATGAAATCCATATGCCCGGCCGCTGCCATCAAATCCGCTCCCTGGGCCTGATCTTCCTTTTCTATTTTATGTTTGTTGCGCCCCCGGCTTTCGCCTATTCCGACAGTATCGACCTGATATTCCCCGACGAGGAAGAGCGTATTGACCGAACCCAGGCTCCCAAGCATCATCCGGTTTACCGGACCAGAACACTCAGATCCGTTATTAGCAATCCTCCCCGTCCGGGTAAAAAAAATTACCGAATAGAAAAATTCAACCAGCTTTTTGAAAACATTGCATCACCCTTTCCCATAGATCTTATCAAGGCAATTGCCTGGAATGAAAGCCGCTGGCACCATTTCCGTAAAGACGGAAGTATTGTGGCTTGTCCTAATTATAAAAAAGATGCTGCGAGAAGACCCCTCACAGACCGCTATACCGGAAAACTACTGATAGATTCCGTGGATTGGGGGATCATGCAGATAAATGACAGATACAGTACTTTAGACATGAAAATTTGGGATTTCAACCGGATTAAAAGCAATCCCCCATACAATATCCAGGCCGGAATAGCTGTTCTGCAAAACAAACTCAAACTTGTCCGGAGAATGAAGAAATTAAAAAACTGGAAGAAGATAGAGGCTTACTATAACTTAAAAGGGTACTCCGACCTGGTAATTGCCGTCAAAGCCTATAATGGATTACAGTATTCCCCCATTTACATTAATCGGCTTATAAAAACCTTGCATCAAAAACCATGGCTTCGCGCCGGAGCCGGCGGAACTACTGCCGGAGCTGTGGATTATACCTTACAATTTCATCAGAAAAACATCACGTTCCATAAAAAAGCGGATATTACAGCCGCCAAAATTTCCGGCCTGGTAAAACAGCCGAAACTTCCTATGTCCATATTTAGATATATGGTGCGGGACAAGCCCGCCCTCTCGCATTATTTTAATAAAGGCCTGGGAAATGCAGACCCGCTGCTGCATTAAATTACCCCGCCCTGAGAGGTTGTGTCATAATACTGTTTTTCAGCAATTTCACAAAGTTTGTCATTTCGAGGCGTAGCCGAGAAATCTCCAAAAGTCCTTTTAAATTCAGCATTTTCGTGGAGATTCCTCGCTAACGCTCGGAATGACATTCACACGTTTACAACATTATGACACAGCCTCCGAAGGGCGGAGAATTCTCCTATACAGCAATGGATTACATTTTCGAGTAAGCAGGGCACAAGCTTAGCGCGCCAGTACTATCTTTCCATTATGGATTTCGCTGCCTATTTTTACCTGATAGAGATATATCCCATCAATAAGTTTTCTGCCATCAGAATGTCTGCCATCCCAATATACGGTCCCGGCCGGGCTGAAATTCCTCTCAAAGACCAACCGGCTTTCCAGATTATATATCTGCAAAGTAATATTATTATTACCCGGATTGTCTATGCTAAAAGTCACTTTATCATAAGGCGGATAACCGGGAGTAAAGGGATTCGGTCCTATTGAGATTTTTTTGCCTTCCTGCCTCTCGACCATGCTTCCACTGATAAAGGTTACACTCCGGATTTCCGGAGTCAAAGATGCATCGGATGTTTTCAACTCTAACTTCCATTGCCCGTATCTTTCCCGGTTTTCCAAGGGCAAATCACAGGTTATTCCACTCGCAGCATTTGCTTGAATAAGGGTCCAATCTGTCCACGGATCAGAGGCTCCATTATCAAAAGAGGTTTTTACATATAGATCAATGCTGGTGTTTGGCGGTATGGTGGCATTAAGCCTGATTTGTTTCCATATCTCACTGGAAGAACCAACTATTTCAGCATCTTTCGAAACAGAGATAAGAGTGCCGGATGTAATATCATTTTTATATATTCTAATATTGTCCCAACTCACATGGGTCTGTCGGCATTCCAGCCCTATTTTTCCTGAGCGTGGACCTTCATGGATAGTGTCTATCTGCCAATATGGCTCTGGTTTACTTGCATTCCACATCTTGCATAAAATGTGATTGCGGGTGTCGTCTTCATATATATGTCTTTATCTTCATCCAGTATGAAGCCTCTCCAGGAGTTTCACCTATACCGGCTTGGGCTATAGAAATATCATTGTACTCCAGCCGAATAGAATCTCCAGAACCTTGAACAAGAATGAAACTATAGCGATCGCTGCCATTATATAAAAAATTTAATTTAAACTCGAACCATATATTGCCGCGACCAAGGCGTATGTTCCTGATGCAGATGAAAAAATCGTATTCG
>CBDUZI010000022.1:0-34874 GCA_965371665.1 uncultured bacterium | reverse complement strand
CTGCCCCCTTTACAAAAGGGGGAGAATGACTAAAGTCCGACAGGCTCCTAGGAGCGTGAGCATTTAGTCCGATAATCGGTTGTTTTGCCGTCATACCGGCGAAAGCCGGTATCCAGCGGCATTGTTTTTAAAGCATTTTCTGGACCCCGGTTTTCACCGGGGTGACGAACAATACCTAAAACCGACTAAATGCTCAAGCTCCTAGTTAATTTCTGCTGCGAATAGAGAATTTATTGTATGTTTATTGCGCAATATTTACAACATCTTTTTCGTTTTTTCTTCCAGTATATATTAATCTGGCCTGTGTCCAATCCCGTTTCACTTGAGCAATTAATAATCCCGCATTCGAAAAACGCCTTTCTCCACGCAGGCGAAAAAGAAATTTTAATTCCAGGCGCTTATTATATAATCGGTATTTCCAGCCGGGAATAAAGGTCTCTATGGTCTCGGGCCCCCATTTATGAAATGTCGGCCGGTTCCCAATATAACAAAGTCCCAGCCACTCTTTCCTCTGAAGTCTTACTTGAACGGCATAAATCCCGGGACAGGGCACCACTTCATGCTCGGTCCGAAGATTAGCAGTGGGCAGGCCGATGGAACTTCCTCGTCCTTCCCCCGGTTTGACAACGCCATGCAGCGCATACGGACGTCCCATCCATTGCCAGGCCAAAGCGACCTGGCCCCGCATTACCAGGCCTCGCAGCCCGCTGGAACTAATCACGCGTCCTTGCCAGCGCACCGGCGCCACTACGTTAACTTTATATTTTAATTCCCGGCCCATCCGTCTAAGCAAGGCACAATCCCCCCGCCCCTGGTGTCCAAAAATAAAATCACGGCCGATTAGTATGCGCTGCATTTTTAGCCGCCGGGCTAAAATGTCGGATACAAATTTTTCCGCCGGAATATTGCCGAAGCACCGGGTAAAGCGCACCAGAAAAACTTCGTCTACGCCTAACTCCTCCATGCCGGCCAGACACTGACGCGGCGTGGCCAGGCGCGGCGGACGTTGGGAGGGCGCTACAATTCCATGAGGATGATTATCAAAAGTAATTACCGCCGCCGGCAGCCTCATCTGTTCAGCCCATTTTCGTAATCTAATTAGAATCCTGGCATGCCCTTTATGCACCCCGTCAAAAACGCCCATAGTAATGACCCGGCCGGGTCCCGGACAATGCGGCAGACCTCGAATTATTCGCACGTTATCTCCTCGCCGGCCGGGCATAGCACCCGCTGCATGACCAGTTCTTCCCCGGTCCAGCGGGCCATGGCCAGTAATCTATGGTTCGGGTTTAAAATTCTGATTACCGGCCCGGCCTCCGGTTCCGGCGGCGCCAGTCCCAGGATACTACGGCCGTTCCGAACCGCGGTTTCATCCCGGCCATCCACGTAAACCGCCGGTATATGACGGAGCGCTTGGTTTAGGGAAACCAGCCGCTGTTGCCAATCGTCCTTTTGACATAGCCGGGTTAAGGCCTCCAGGTCTATCGCTTCGGAAAGGGTAAAGCCGCCGCAGGCGGTACGCGTTAAGTGATGTAAATAACCACCGCAACCCAGAGCTGCTCCCATATCCGCTGCCAGGGAACGAATATAGGTTCCTCCGGAACATGCCACCTCGAATTCAATAAATGGAGACTGGAAATTCCGGAGTTGGATATGATAAATCGTTACCTTTCGGGGCGGCATCTCGACTTGCTCTCCCCGGCGGGCTATCCGGTAAAGCCGTTCCCCGCGGTAATGCACTGCGGACACCATGGGCGGTTTTTGCCACTGCGGCCCGGAAAAACGCTGCAACGCAGCGGAGACTTCCACTGCGGAGAGCGAAGGCACCGGATGTTGTGATTGGATTTTTCCTTGAACATCCAAACTGTCCGTGGTTTGACCCAGACAAACCACGGCATGGTAGGTTTTATCTGAAGGCAGGTAAGATAGTACGGCCGTTGCCCGTTTAAAAGCCAGCACCAGCAAGCCCTCGGCCGCAGGATCCAAGGTTCCGGAATGCCCTACTTTCTTGATTCCGGTTATGCGACGAACTTGTCCGACTACCGCAGCCGAACTGGGCCCGGCGGGTTTGATTATGGGCAGTATCCCACAATCCATAAGCTATACCTTACCGTTAACCCGCTTTTCTATTTCCGTGAGAACACGGGCTTGCGCCAATTCCAGCGGTTCTGACAACAAAACCCCGGCGGCCCGCTGATGCCCGCCGCCGCCCAACTCCCGGGCGATAATTGAGACGTCTATCGTTCCACGGGACCGAAAAGAAATCTTGGTTTTCCCCTCGCGGGTTTCCATAAAAAAGACCGACACCTCCACTCCTTCCACGGCCCGCACGTAATTTACAAAATTTTCCGTATTACTTTCCTGCGCCCCGGTAGCGGTTAACATGTCCTGCGTCACTGAAAACCAGCCTACGTTATGCCGGGCATTGTACCGAACCCAGGAAAGCGCCATGGCTAAAAGATGCAAGCCCGCGAGCGGAACGCGTTCATAGAGCTGCTCATTCATATAATTGGGCTTAACTCCCAATTCCAGGAGTTGGGCGATAATCCGATGGGTTCGCGCGGTAACGCCGGCATACTTAAAATGACCGGTATCCGTAGCAATGGCGGTGTAAATACCTATGGCCATGAGTTTATCGCATCGGCACTTCATCCCCCCCAGCAGATCCCAGACTTGTTCCCCGGCCGCCGCCGCGGTCGGGTCAATGAGATTAACCGTGCCGAAACGGGAGTTGAACACATGATGATCAATATTGATAATTTGGGACGCGCTCCGGGAAATATCTATAACCCCGCCGGCCCGCTGCTCATCGGGACATTCCAGAAAAATCGCCACCTCGTGCTTCCGGGAATACCGCGTCTCAACGTTAAAAGCCTCCCGGTGGGGAAGAAAATCATAGAGCGCAGGGGTCGCATTGGCATTCACTACGGTGACCTTTTTGCCCATGCCGGTCAAGGCCAGAGAAAGCGCCGATTCACAACCCAGCCCGTCCCCATCGGGATTAATATGCGTGGTTAGAATAAAATCATTATGCTTTTCAATAATTTGTATGGCGCGGGCGAATTCCTGGTCATAACCCGGATCACGTTCCAGACGCTGTTCCATCATCCTGCGAACCCCTTTCGTTGCTTAAATCCTCTAAAATCCGGAAAACCTTGGCCGTCTGCTCGCCGACCGCATCCGGCAAGAAATGCATTTCCGGAACCACGCGTAATTCCAGCCGTTGTCCCAACTCATGCCGGATAAATCCGCCGGCGTGCTTTAAAGCCTGGAGCGTCTGCTCGCGTTTTTCCCCGGTATCCAGCGTTTGGATATAAACTTTGACCGTCTTCGCGTCCGGGCTTATAACTACCCGGCTTACAGTTACCCATTGCAAACGGGGATCGGAAAGTTTTCTTTTTAGGATATCGGATATCTCGCGAACAAACTGGGAAGCCAGGCGTTCCTGCCTCCTAGATTTCATGATATATTACTCCTCACTAACTCAACTTTTGCATATTTATAAAATCCCCCCTTGCCCCCCTTTTTAAAAAAGGGGGGTTCCGAAAGTCCCCCTTTTAAAAAGGGGGATTTAGGGGGATTTTGCAGCGGTTTGAATATAACAGTTTGTCAAAAAGCATCCGATACTATTTTGAAAAACACAAAAAGCTAAATATGCCAAAGTTGAGTCACTAACCTTCGGCCCTTTCATAATTTCTGCGCTACTGCCTCCAGATTATAAGCCTCCAGTATATCTCCGGCTTGAAAATCCTTGAATCCGCTCATCCCGATCCCGCACTCCATTCCCACTCCGACTTCCTTGGCATCCTCTTTAAACCGCCGCAGAGAATCGACCTTACCTTTATAGAGAGTTTGTCCGGCCCGCAACACCTTGGCATGCGCATTACGCAGAATTTTTCCTGAAATCACCTGGGAGCCGGCGATTACCAACCCGGAAGAGAGTTTAAATTGCATCTTTATTTCCGCCCGGCCCAAATGAACTTCATGGTAATGGGGTTCTAAAAGTCCTTCCATGGCGGCTCTTACGTCCTCCACCAACTCGTAAATCACTCCGTAAATCCGGACGTCCACTTTTTCCCGTTTAGCCGCCGGTGCGACACCGCTGCCCGGCCGGACATTAAACCCGAAAAGAACGGCATTACTGGCCGAGGCCAGCATAATATCGCTCTCGGAAATATCGCCGATCCCGTTGTGAATACAGACCAACTTAACTTTTTCCGTGGATAAGGCTTCCAGCGACGCTTTTAACACCTCGGCCGATCCTTGGACATCCGCTTTAATGATAACCTTTAACTCCTTGATCGCGCCTTCGGCGATCTGGGCATTCAAATTATCCAGGGTTATCTTATTGGTCAGGCGCAGATCCTGCTCACGTTTAATCATCTGACGTTTCATGGCAATCTGCCGGGCCAGTTTATCGTTGGCCACTACCTGGAAAGTATCTCCCGGCGCCGGCACCCCGGCAATTCCCGAAATCTCCACCGGCATTCCCGGCCCCGCACCGGCGATCTTTTTTTTATGGTCATTATATAAGGCGCGGACGCGGCCATATTGCATACCGGCCACAAACGAATCTCCGCCCTTAATACTGCCTTTCTGAATCAGAACCGTGACTACGGCTCCCCGGCCCCGGTCCAGTTTAGCTTCAATTATTATACCTTTCGCCAGGGCCTGGCGGTTGGCCTTCAACTCCAGCATCTCGGCTTCCAGCAGAATCAGTTCCAGTAACTCTTCGATTCCCATGCGTTGTTTGGCCGAGATCTCTGCAAAAATAGTTTTTCCGCCCCACTGCTCGGGAATCAGCGAGTACTGCATCAGTTCCTGTTTGATCCGTTCCGGATCCATTCCCGGTTTATCGATTTTATTTATCGCTACAATAATCGGTACGCCGGCGGCTTTGGCATGGTCAATCGCTTCCACGGTCTGCGGTTGGACACCATCATCCACCGCTACTATCAAAACTACTATATCCGTAACCTGGGCTCCGCGCGCCCGCAAAGCGGTAAATGCTTCATGCCCCGGAGTATCTAAAAAAGTAATATAACCCTTGGCCAGCTTAACTTGGTAGGCTCCGATATGCTGGGTAATGCCTCCGGTCTCCCCGCCCATGACGTTAGTTTGGCGTATGGCATCCAGGAGTGAAGTTTTACCATGGTTTACGTGTCCCATGATAGTCACTATCGGCGGACGGGGAGACAGGTCTTCGGGACGTTCCTCTTCTTCCTCCTGGGATAATATCTCCTCTCCGTATAACTCCTGAATCTCCGGCCGGTAGCCATACTCGGCTAATAGTATCTCCAGGACTTCATTATCCAAACGCTGGTTAATCGTGGCAAAGACTCCCAGGCTCATTAAATGCTTGATTACTTCCGCCGGCTTTACTTTTAATTTATCAGCCACTTCGCCCACCGTAGAGGCCCGGGGTATTTTTAAAGACTTCAATTCCGCGGCCGGAATTTTTTTCCGGCATTCCGCTTCCGGGATCGGCCGGCCATCGCCGGCTGTCGGCAACTCCGGTTCAGCCGCGCGGTCCGGTCCGGCCTCGGTTAAGGCTGCCGGTGCTTCTCCCTCCCCGGATTCCTCTCCCCGCGGTTGATCGTCCGCTGCCGGTTTTTCTTCTTTTGGCTCTGTTTCCGGCGCGGCTTCTTCAAGCTGCTCTATTTCCTCTGCTTGCTCTTCCCGGAGTGGTTCTTCTTCCGGAAACCCGGCTCCGGTTGGCAGCGGCATCTCATTCTCCGGCTTCGGTGTCATACCGGGAACTAAGGCATCTTCCTCGATTTCATCTTCACCCCAGTGCCGTTTAATATAAGCTACGGTCTCATCCTCCAAAACACTCATATGACTCTTAACTTCTATGCGCATTTTCTTTAATTCCCCTACAAGTTCCTTGGAGGTTAACTTTAACTCTTTCGCTAATTCAAAAACGCGGGTTTTCTGGCTCATTCTTTCTCACCCTCTTCCTGCACTTCCGGCTCGGAGGATTTCACTTGCTCACTTGCGGCTGGTGCGTCATTTATCAGGCCGGTTCCTTGCGTGGAGGTTTCTTCCGGAGGAGAAGGCGCTTCCTCCGCCTTCTCCTTATCCAAGCCGACGAATAAATCTCCGACTTTCAATTCCTTTTCCGGGCCGGTTTTTTCCCTGTTCTCATCACTCAATCCGGCGAAAAGTTCGGCCGCGGTTCGTTCGGCTTTAGGTTCTTCAGTACGCGGCAAATAGTTTTCCAGGGCGTTTAGAATCTTTTCCGCGGTTTTAGGCCCAATCCCGGGGATATCCTGCAACTGCTTCACGGCTACGTTTCGCAGATCAGCCGCGCTTTTATATCCCGCGCTTTTAAGCCGCTCGGCCATTTTCTCTCCGATGCCGGAAATTTGCTCTAAGGCCGGCACAGTCTGGAGAAAAGCCTCCTCCGCCTTTTTCCTCATGGTTTCCCGATTCTGAGTATCTCCCACAATATCTATCTTTAAGCCGGTAAGTTTGGAAGCCAGCCGCACATTCTGTCCACCTTTACCTATGGCCAGAGCAAGTTGATCATCCTTAACCACCACCATGGCCTGCTTCCCTTTCTCCGAAATCTTCATTTGAACAATCTTGGCCGGTTGCAGAGCGGCGGTCAACAAAGCTTCCATCTCCTCGGAAAAGGTAATCACATCGATTTTTTCGCCGCGAATTTCACGGACTATAGTCTGAATTCTCGAACCTTTCATGCCCACACAAGCACCGACCGGATCAACATTGCTATCCTGGGAAACCACCGCCACTTTGGAACGCGCACCGGCTTCCCGGGCTATCGCCACGATTTGAACTACACCGTCGGCCACTTCCGGAACTTCCATCTCAAAGAGCTTGCGAACCAAGCCCGGATGAGTACGGGAAACAACCACCTGAGGAGCCCGGCTGGTTCTGCGGACTTCCAGGATGTAGGTCTTGACGCGGTCACGGATCTGGTAGATTTCCCGCGCCACTTGTTCCCGCACCGGCAGGATCGCCTCGGTATCGCCTAAATCAATGATGATGTTTTTCTGCTCCAGGCGCAATACGATGCCGTTGACCAGTTCTCCCTGCCGTTTTTTAAATTCTTCATATATGGCATTGCGTTCGCATTCCCGAACCCTTTGAACCATTACCTGTTTGGCGGTCTGGGCGGCTATCCGTCCAAAATCCGAGGGCGCTATGCTTTTTTCGATAATATCTCCCAATTTAATTTGCGGATTGGCGCGGTGGGCTTCTTCGTAATTGATCTCATGCCAGGATTCTTTCACTTCGTCTACTACCGTAAATTTTACCAGGGCTGTCAAGTCTCCTGTTTCCGCATTAAATATCACTCGAATATCCTGCGCAACTCCATAATTTCTGCGAGAGGCCGAGATCAGGGCCGCCTCGATAGCCTCAATTAAAACCGCCCGATCCACTTTTCTGGCCCTTTCAATCTGGCGCATGGCTTCGATTAGCTGTAAATTCATTTAAACCACCTTTACTCTTTCTGTTTTCCGTTTTTATTCCGCCGACCCTATATATGCAAATGGTATGCTTTTGCAGGTTCTATCGGCACAAAATAAAAAGAGTGGGCTTTTCCCCCACTCTTTCCCGGTTACACGCCTTTATCGGGATAAGCATAGGCCGGAAAATAATTCAAGTCAAGTAAAAAATAAAGTGGACAGCAATAATAAAATATATAATTATCAATTATGCCCAACTTCAATAACATTTCCACCTCATTATCCTCCGCTGCCCAATCTCCGGTTCATAGTCAACACCCCATGGCCCGGGAATGTTCTTTCCGGATCGGCGGGCCGGCGCGTTATTTTTGCGCCCCTCCCAATGTCCCGGCGCTGCGCGATTGCGTGCTCCTGGCCCGGAACTTTGGTCTCGGCTATTTCATCCTGGGAGGGGGCTCTAATCTGATATTCCGGGATAAAGGTTTTGACGGTATTGTAATCAGTACTAAAAAACTGGATTCGGTCCTTATCTACCCGGAAAGCCGGGTGGACGTGGGGGCGGGATTAAGCAATAGGACTTTAACCGCCCAGACCATAAAAAACGGCCTGGCCGGATTTGAGTGGGCTTCCGGATTGCCGGGAAGCGTCGGCGGAGGCGTTTTCATGAACGCCAAGTGTTATGACACTGCATTTTCAGAAATTGTGTGTGCCGTATCCGCCTTAACGCCGGCTGGCGAGCAGGTTCACGTAAAGCACTCGGATTGCGGTTTTGAATATAAACGCTCCCTTTTCCAGACCAACGGCTATATTCTTACCGGAGTCACTCTCCAACTGCTCCCGGGAGATCCCGAGGCTATTCGGCGGCGCAGCGATAAAATCCGGCAGGACCGGGAACAAAAGGGACAATTTCTATTTCCTTCCGCCGGTTGTGCTTTTAAGAATGATTATAGTATCGGAGTGCCGGCCGGCCGGCTTATCGAGTCCTGCGGATTAAAAGGTTATCAAATCGGCGGGGTACAGGTTTATGATCAGCACGCCAATTTTATTGTCAATACCGGAAACGGCCGGGCCCGGGAAGTGCTGGAACTTATGGATCTCATGGCCGCCCGCGTCTGGGAAAAGCATCACATCCGGCTGGAACCCGAAATCCGGGTAGTGCCTTGACGGCCAGGCGTCTTATTCTTCAGGCCGAGGAGCCTGTCGGACTTATCAGCGTTAATAGAGCTAATCTGGGTATTAAATTGCATTTTTACTTAACTTCCCCCTTTTCCAGAGGCTGTGTCATAACAGTTTTTCAGAAGTATTCGTGTTACTTTGTCATTCCGAACGTAGTGAGGAATCTCCACGAAAACGCTTAATTTAAAAGAGCGTCAGGAGATTTCTCGGTTACACCTCGAAATGACAAACTTCGTGAAATTGCTCAAAAATAGAGTTATGACACAGTCTCTCCAAAGGGGAAAACGTTCGGGGTCTTTAGTATGACCCATTTAACAAATGAAAAAAAATGGGGATATTCGCGACAAGGTGTTGGTAGCCGGCTTATTCCTCCGAAACCTTATCAAATGCTTGCTTTATCAAGAAAATGATATAATCCAATTCATCAAATGAAGATATGCCTACTACAACATCGCCATTACCCGTTCGGCCTTTATCCGTAACATCCTTACAAATGTTTTTTGGGTCATTGATTTCATCAAATTTCATATTTAAAAATAAGCGCAATCTGCTTTTTTGCGGCACAACATCAACGAAATTAGTACCGGCTTTATATGCAATGTAAAGCTTTAAAAACTCCTTATTAACCGAAGAATCGATATTCAATATTCTTTTACTAAGCTCATCAAATAATAAACGTATTGCCCCTCCATTAGCTAAATAAGGATGATCCTCTATCCGGTATGCTTTTTCCGGCTTTTGTTTTTCAAAAGATTTATACTTGATTAATGTTTCTTTTTCGAGTTCGGGACAAGACCATATTTTGACAGCCAATTTCGCAAGATTAGCTGCACGATTTAATATCTCCGTTTCATTCCAATGTTCAAGTCTGGCTAATGAATGGTTTAATCTTATTGGGCTCTTTGCAAATCCACCATCCATGTCTCTTTTTTTCGCAAAGGACTTATCGCTTAATTCCGGGTTATATCCCGTTAGAGTTAGGTTTCCGATGGTGTGCAAATATTTATCATGGACATCATTCCAGTTTTCGCCCAGTTCTTGCTTCCATTCATTTGATAAGTTTTTGTTTTGCGGCATAATATGTTCGATAGTGTATGCTTCAACATTAACCAATTCCTTCTGGTCGTAATTTTCAAGTTTGTTCAACAAATAATTTCTGTTCCGGAAAGTATAAACGTCCTTGATGATCAATTGCTCCTCGAACTCCTTGTTCTTAGGAAATCTCCCATTAGAATCCTTCAACAGCAAAGCGGCTTTGAAACTTTCCATATAATTATCCTGTGCGATCTCCTTGTAAAGTGCTGCAAAGGTCGTATTCAGGGAATTCGTCGGGATTCCGCAAATAGCCCTTCTGAACACATAACTCTCAATAAACCTTAATACCTGAACCAGTTCGTCTTTAGAGAGCGTTTTTCGGCTATAATCTTCATACACCTGCAATAAAAAGGGATAAGAAACATCAACTTTCAAGGTATTTATATCAGAAAATACTTTTTGTATTTCAATATCACTTTCTTTCTCCAGCGCGATCTTAACAAAATGCCGGGAATATTTATAAATGTCAGCCACGAGCTTTTTCACATCTTTAAATTTCTGAGCATATACTTTAAATTCTGCATAAACATTCCTGATATTTGGTATCCTTCCAAGCTTAATCGTCAAGTAATCCCGCATAAACCTATCAAACCAAACAGAATATTCGGCATGGCCAAAGCTTTTTTCCATGGGAAACCAATAATCAGTATAAAGCGTTTCCTGCTCCTTTGTTTCAAGCCTCATTAAAATATAATTTCTGATTAAATCCGCCTGGGTAAGCTCTAACCCGGTAGAATTGAGGCTTTCAAAAATTAGCTGGGGGTTATCCCGCTCCCGGTCTAAGGAAACATCAATAAGTATTAATTTGGCAATACCCTGCTCCACTTCGCCAATATTGTTTTTGGCTATTTCTTCGACAAAGAAATTATAATTACCTCTAAGCCTTGAAACATCATCATCTGCCAATTCCTTATGATCAACTATTTTGAAGAGCGTATCTTTATTGCTCTTGGTTAAAATCAACTTATGACGCAATTCACCCTCTTCTTTATCATTAAGCAAGTAATAACTTCTTATCTTCTCCGAACTCAGCGTTCCGGTATTGCCGTTGTTTTTAATAGCTTTACTTAAAGCGGACAGGAGAAGGGAAATTGTAGCCAATCTTTGCTGACCGTCTATGACAAGCAATTTTGTCACTCCCGCGCTTTTATACAATCCTTTTTCAATATAAACAACAGAACCAATAAAATGTCCCGCAATGGAATCGTCTTTTCCCGCGCGAAGAATATCATTCCATAACTGGCGACACTCCGACAAAGTCCAACTGTAGGTTCTTTGATAAACAGGAATAATGAATTGCTTTGTCCCATTAAGAAATTTGAGTAAATTGGTTTCGTCCGCCCTCATGCGCAGGCCGCCTTTCCAACTGGAATTTTCATTTGCTGAATTTCACTGTCTCTTTTTTGCGGCTTCAGGCTATCTGCCTTATTTAGCCTGGCCTCTACCAAACCAATTACTGCCTCATAAACTGCATCGCGTTCGCCATTTGTCAGTCCAATGATATCAAAAATGATGTCATCGATAGTGTTTCCTTCAACAGATGGCAGAGGTATTATAATAAAGCCCCTCCTGATAGTTGATATCCCCGATATTGAATTTCACAACCGCACTACTACTTTGAAAATAACTAAATTCTATTAATATTGTCGGTTTTATTTTCTCTTTTCTTTAATCCGAACAAGAATGACCGGCTAATGGAGCCTCACGGGCAAGCCCGGGGTGTTCTGCCAAGCGGGATACTGGATTCCCGAATGAATTACCCACACTGAAGTGCAGGGAAATTGAATCTGGTCCAAAGTCGGGTTTCTGCTTTGGTCATTTCTTTTCTGAGCATTTGTGAATAACTCTTAAGGTTTTCGTTGTAGTCCAACCTGGTGCTCTTTATAAAATCCCCCTTTATCCCCCTTTTTGAAAAGGGGGAAACTGCTGTCATTATATCATAAGTTAACAACAAAGTCCGACAGGCTCCGAGGGCAATTTAATTGGCAAAATTAGATGGTAATAAAAAATTGCCATGGCAATTTTTTATATATATGAAAATTTGCCTTGATAGATTAATTGATTTATGTTAAGCTTTTCTCATGATAAAAAGACACTTAGAGGCTATAGCCTTCTCCCCGGATTTCGGGAGACAAATGAGATTTATTGCAGGTCCCCGGCAAAGCGGCAAAACAACTTTGGCCATGCGCTGTTTAAAAACATTCCACTGTTCAGATTTATATTATAACTGGGATAACAGGAAAGTATTAGATGATTATCGTAAGGACAATCATTTTTTTGCGAAAGATATCTATAAAAACCGAAGCCGCAAACAAATAAAATGGCTTTGCCTGGATGAAATCCACAAATTCCCTAAATGGAAAAATACTCTGAAGGATTTTTATGATCATTATTGGGAAGAAATATCTTTTATTATAACGGGCTCCGCCAAACTTGATATGATGAGAAAAAGCGGCGATAGTTTGGCCGGCCGCTTTTTCTCTTTTCATTTAAATCCTTTATCTTTAAGTGAAGTTATGGGAAAAAGCTGTCAATTTCCTCCCGTTGCCGCCCAACAGTGGATTGAGCAGAAATTGGATAATCCTGCTCATTCAGAGAAAGCTTTGGAACAATTATTGCAATTCAGTGGATTCCCGGAGCCTTTTACCAGCGCTAATAATAGATTTTACAATAATTGGGAAAGAAATTATATCGATGGAATTATCCGGGAAGATTTACGTGATTTAACCCGAATCATTGAATTGGAAAATATTGCATTTATGATGAAGCTACTGCCGGAACGAATTGGTTCACCCTTATCGATTAACTCATTAGCCCAAGATATGAAATGCAGTTTCGGAGCGGTTAAAGGTTATTTACAAGCCATGGAATTGACGTATTTAATATTTCAAATTAGTACTTATTCCAGGAAAATCGCCAGATCCCTGACCAAAGAAAAGAAATTGTATTATTATGATTGGACAAAAATACCGAACCCAGCCAAAAAGTTTGAAAACTATGTGGCCGTGGAATTAAAAATCTTAACCGATTTATGGACTGATTCCGGGATAGGAAATCATCAGCTAAAATACCTTAGAACCCGGGACGCCAAGGAAACGGATTTCCTAATTCTAAGAGACGAGCAACCCTGGTTATTAATTGAAGTAAAAATGAAAAACCGCACCCTGGAGTATCACCATAAAAAACACAGGGATGAACTTGATTCTAAAATACCGATTTTGCAAATAGTCAGAGAATCCAACGTTGCGGAAAAAAGGCCTGAAAACATCTATCAAATATCCGCCGCGAGATTTTTTCAGTAAACACCGAGGATGTTTTTCCAGCCTGGGCGCCTGTCGGACTATCAGCGTTAAAAAAGCCAATCTGAGTATTGAATTGCATTTTTACTGAACTTCCCCCTTTTATAAAGGGGGAAGCAGGCAAAAGCGACTAATTGCTCAGCCTCCTAGCTTTAATTCCCCCGCAACCTGCTGCAAAAAATACAGCGATCAATTCGCAAACAACGTGGTTTGATCGGTTTTCGGCATCCCGCCCAGGCATCCGTGCCTGGTCATGATTTCCACCACGTTCTTATTGGCCCCGGTTCGCCGGGCGAGCTCCTCAATGGAACGAAAGGGCCGGACCGTACGCTCTTGGGCGATACGCAGCGCGCAGGTTAATCCTAGTCCGGATAATGAAATCAGAGGAGGCAGCAGCTCGTTTTCCGCCATAATTTTAAAGCTTTGGGGATCAGAATCCATCAAGGAAACCGACCGGAAGCGGATTCCCCGCAGAAAAGCTTCCTGTACCACTATCAGAACTGCCAGGCTGCTTTTTTCCTTGGCGGTCAGGTCCGGACGTTTTTGTAAGTCTTGCAGATATTTCCGCACCCCCGGCATTTTGTCTTCAATAATGAGGACCACCTCAAAACATTCAGCATTGAGCGAGAAGTAATTGGCGTAAAAAACCGTGGGAAAATGGACTTTAAAATAAGCAATCCGAAATGCCATTATGCAATACGCTACCGCGTGGGCCTTGGGAAAGATATATTTAATTTTCTTGCAGGATTCGATGTACCAGTCCGGCACGCCGAATTCCCGCATGGCGTTCTCCTGCTCCGGAGCTACTCCTTTTCCTTTACGCACGGACTCCATAATCTGAAAGGCCACGGCCGGCTCCAGGCCCCGGGAAATCAGATAGTTCATGATATCATCCCGGGCGGAAATCACGGTGGCTAATTTGGCCGTCCCGGCTTTTATCAAATCCGCCGCGTTGTTCAGCCATACATCCGTCCCATGAGATAATCCTGAAATGCACACCAGTTCCGAAAATTTAGTCGGACGGGTAGCCTCGAGCATCTGCCGGACAAATTCCGTACCGAACTCGGGAATTCCCAAGGTTCCGACCGAGGTGCCGATATCTTCCGAACTTACCTGCAGGGGTTCCAAACCGGAAAATATTTTAAGCGTATCCGCATCATCCAGCGGGATAGCGCGCACCTCAACGCCGGTCCAATCGCCCATGCGGCGCAAAGAAGTGGGATCATCATGACCCAGGATATCGAGCTTAATCAGAGCATCATGAATAGCATGATAGTCAAAATGGGTAGTAATAATATTGGAAGTATGATCATCCGCCGGACGCTGGACCGGCGTAAAATCATGAATATCCATATCCTCCGGCACAATCATTATCCCGCCGGGGTGCTGGCCCGTAGTTTTTTTCACTCCGGCGCATCCCCGGGTAAGCCGGTTCACTTCCACTTCCCGCACTACCAGTTTATTTCCCTCCAGATATTTTTTCACAAAACCAAAAGCCGTCCGTTCCGCTACCGTAGAAATGGTCCCCGCCCGGAAAATATGTTCCCGGTCGAATAATTCTTCCAGATATTTATGCGCCTGGGACTGATATTCTCCGGAAAAATTCAGATCAATATCCGGCATCTTATCGCCTTTAAAACCCATAAAAACCTCGAAGGGTATGTCAAAACCTGTTTTTTCCATCAGAGTTTGGCATTCCGGACAATGCCGCTCCGGCAGGTCGGCGCCGATCCCGGGTTCGGGATTTAATTCCATCCGGCGGCATTGCGAACAAAGATAATGCCCGGGCAAGGGATTGACTTCGGTAATTCCCAGCATGGTCGCGGTCAGCGAGGATCCGACTGAGCCGCGGGACCCGACTAAATATCCGTCCGTGAGCGATTTTTGCACTAAGCGGCGGGCGATAAGAAAAAGCGAGGCAAAGTAATTATTATTAATCGCCATTATTTCCCGGGCCAGACGCTTCGCCACTATGTCGGGAAGAGGTTTTCCATAAACCTCACGGGCCCGGGCAAACGCCAATTGTTCCAATTCCTCTTCGGCATTCGGCAGCCGGGGCGGATGAAAAGTCCGCTTCAGCGGTTCGATTATTTCCACCCGGTCCGCGATTTCCCGGGGCGATTTAATTACCGCTTCGCGGGCCGCGTCCTCTCCCAAATAAGCGAATTCCGCCAGCATTTCTTCCGTGGTTTGAAAAAACAAGGGAGCCTGCAGCGCAGCATCCGAATAACCCATGCCGGTGTGAAGGATGGATCGAAACACTTCGTCTCCCGGTTCAAGAAAATGCACATCTCCGGTGGCAGCCACCGGCACACCCAGTCGCCGGCCCATTTCAAAAATCCGGCGGTTCAGGTTTAAGAGCTCATCTTCGCTTGCCAGCCGGCCCTCGCGAATCAAGAAGTGGTTATTTCCCCGCGGCATAATTTCCAAATAATCATACTTCCGGGCAATAATCTCAAGTTCTTCCTCTGATGCGCCCTCGCGCATACGGAGAAATAGTTCGCCCCGCTCGCAGGCCGAACCCAGTAACAATCCGCCGCGATACTTTTCCAACTGCGATCTGAGAATACGGGGATGCCGGTAAAAGTGCTTGAGATGCGACTCGGAAACCAGGCAGTAAAGATTTTTTACTCCCTGGGGCTCGGAGATCAAAATGCTGATATGGTAAGGACGCTGCTTTTTTTTGCCCAGCCAGGCATCCTCGATTAAATACCCCTCCATCCCATAAATTATTTTAACCCCGTGTTTTTTTCCAGCCGCCCGGGCCTCGGGAAAGGCCTGGATTACGCCATGATCCGTAATGGCTATAGCCGCGTGGCCGAATTCCGCTGCTCTGGCTATCAGTTGCGTGACATTAGCCAGGGAGTCCATGGCGCTCATTTGCGAGTGAGCATGTAATTCCACCCGCTTCTCTACACTGGTATCCAAACGCTGCGGCTTGGAGCCCAAGGCTATATCCCGGGCCATGAGGCAGAGATCCCGGGAGTATTTATCATGCTCAACCGCGCCCCGGAGCTTCACGTAAACGCCGTGGTGTAATTCCGACGAGAGCTGCTGCTCGGCATCCAGAAAAAACCGGGCATGCAAACTTCCGGTCTTATCATAAATATCCATCAGGATCAACTGACGCCCGGTCCGCAAGGACTTGCGCTCAAAGGCGATCACTTCCCCCTCAATAACCACTTGCTTTTCCTCTTCCAGTACGCCTCCAATCGGCACGGACGGAGCCGCTATCTTGCGGCCGTGGATGACTATCCACTGGGAGCGTCCGGGAGACGCAGATTTTCCATCCCCGGTTATATTTCCTTCCTGGCTTTCGGCCAGGCATTTTTCCAATGCCTGACGGATTCGCTGTTGGTAGAGAACTTCCTGTTGCTTAATAATTTCTCCACAGTCTCCTACTTCAAAGCGAACCAAAATATTTTGGCGCAGGCGTTCACTTAACAGACGGCTTAATATCTCTTCCCCTTTATACCGTTTGATCGCCAATAAAGACATTTCATTGGGCAAAGTCATCCGGATTCGGTTGCCGTCTCCATTGGAAATCCGGGCCAGCGAAAGATAGGTTCCGGCCAGGCTGACCTGCCGGGAAAAGATTGCCAGAATATCTTTCCAATGTTCCTTGAGATACCACTCGGCCTTTACGGCATCTTGGGAGTAATGCACATCCCAGACCAGTTGCGGCGGGGCATCAGCGCACAAGCAGCCGGCCAGAGCCGCCCGCAGGGGTTCCATCCCCTGTCGCGGCAAAAGCTGGGAAGCATTCAGCTGGACAATCAGCATAGTGTCCCGGGGGGCTATTAGAATGGAACGGGGTTCAATATTTAAAAGCGGTTTTTTAAATTCCGCCTCAATATCCAGACCCTCGATCAGCCGGTGTAACCCGGGAAGCACGCCCGCAGGTTCTAAGATTATTTCCTGACTCATATAAAACACCCGTTGAAGTATTCTTGAAACATGAAATAATAATGTAGATTAACCGTTGGTTAACGTTTTATAGACCGCCGCAGGCGGCGCTAGCAATTAGTACGTGTTGTCATTCCGGCATGCCTCTAGCCGGAATCCAGTGACTTTTAATTCCTTTAAAATCAAAGCCTCTGGATTCCCGCCTGTCCTGGATGGTTTAGTCCAGGGATCACGTATGAAGATGAGCGAAATACAATATTGACGTTCATCTTAAGTGCATTCGGGAATGACAACCAAAAAACACACTAATTGCTCAGGCTCCAAGGGGCGTTTAATTAAACGCCTCTACATCACATGGATGACGCATTATAGCTTTATAGGAATTAATACAACGTGAAAAATTCATTGACGAAAAAACGAATGGCTAAACTGTCACGAAATTATAAAACTTCAAACCTGAATTGGTCAAGGTTAAATCCGCCCCGCCATTTCCGATATGTCCCAACGCCGTCTAATTTCGACTATCGCGGCTTCCAGCTTTGTTTTTACAGATTTCAGCATTTTGACAACCGCATCTTTATGTATGAACTCATTTAATTGGTCATAATAAACACCGCGCGCACTCATACCTATCCTCGAAAGTTTAGGTTGGCGATAAACGACATCAGTATGTGCGAACACACAATTACGATATTCAATAAATTGCTTGTGAATACTGTGATATTGCTTTGGCACAAACTTCATCGGCAATTTATGTTGTTTCTGCGTAAACCCTTCATTTCCAGAAAAAGGTCTGATGTAACAAATAACAATAAATACTATTAACCTCCACCTTATATTATTATTGTCACAACTATCGAGTAATTCATATGTTTGTAAAGCCTCGTCAATATTACTTGAATAAAGCAGATAAAAGCATAACTCTTCAGTAAGTTTTTCGAAAGAATTCTTTGATCCCGAATCATTATTATTTATATCTTTTACTTTCATAATTAAAAATCCCTTTAAATTTCAGCTAAATAATCATCCAAAATTTGTACGGACGCGTGGGTCGTAAGCGGCAAATTGGATTCGGATAACGAAAGTATTTTACCGTTTTGAAAACGCACTTTGGGCAATATGTTCCGAATTTTATCAATATTCTCCGCCATAGTTGTTTTTGGCGTTTTGGTTAACTTGATCTCTATCGGAATTAGAGTTTGCGCCCCGGTTTCAATTAATAAATCCACCTCTAAATTATTGTGGGTGCGAAGATAATAAAGCGGTGGACGCTCGGCCCGGTTTAGAAAAACTTTGATAGTTTCCTGAACACAAAAATTTTCAAAAAGCGCCCCGGCCATCGGCCCGTTTAAAAGATGTTCCCGGCTTTTCAACCCGGTTAAATAACAAACCAGGCCGCCGTCAATAAAATATACCTTCGGCATCTTGGTAATCCTTTTTCCCATATTGCCGTAGTATGGAGCGAGCAGGTAAATAATCCGGCTGGCTTCCAATAGGGAGACCCATCGTTTTATAGTATTGACGCTTACTCCGATATCTCCCGCCAGCTTTGATAAATTCAGTACTTGAGAGCAGCGGGCAGCGAGCAATTTCAGGAACTGCTGAAAATCTCTGAGGCTTCCGACATTATAAATACTCCGTATGTCGCGTTCCAGATAGGTTTGTAAATAGCCGGCATACCATATATGGCTGTCCATTTCTTTATGCACAGCTATTTCCGGAAAATCTCCCTTTAAGCAGGCATGCACAAAATAGTCTGTGGGTGTCGTGAAAACCCATCCCGGAATGTTTTTCTTTTCCGGCATGCCGAAGGGCAACAACTCCAGCAACCCGATTCTTCCCGCCAGGGAATCGCCAAGATTTTTAATCAAAGGAAACTGTTGTGATCCGGTTAATAAAAACCGTCCCCTTTGATTGCGGTCTCTATCGATTCTGATTTTAAGATAGGAAAGTAATTCCGGCACATATTGTATCTCGTCAACAATGACCTTTTCACCGGCATTATCCAAAAACCAGTTCGCATCAGTAAGTGCCTGCTCCCTGATAAGTGGATCATCAAAAGTAACATACTTGTATTGAGGATAGTTTTCCCTTAAAAGCGTGGATTTGCCGGATTGACGCGGTCCGGTCAAAGCAACTGCGGGAAATTGCCTGATCAGCTTCCCTATGACCGGTTCTATCTTTCTGGGTACATAAACACTATTCATGGCTTTATGCTAATCTAAACACCAAAAATGTCAAGACAAATATGCTATGCTATTGCAAATATGTCTAAGATGCGTCCCCTACATTAAAATAATGGTAACCGTTCACGGGTCATGACTGACATAGAACGAATGCTTTTAAAGTCATTCCCTCACCCGTTTACGGGGGAGGGGGAAATGCGTGAACGGTTACAAATAATGTACGTACATATGTACGTACATTTTATCAGCCCGCCATTTCAGCGCACAAAACTTTCACCCGGGCTGTAATCTCTGTGCGGGAAACCATTTCTACGGTGCCGCTGTCCCGCCGCTTTAACTCAATCAGGTTTTCCGCTACGCCTCTTCCAAAGGTCAAGCGAATCGGAATGCCGGTCAAGTCGGCATCCTTGAATATCGGTATCCGGTTTAAGCCGCGAGTTATAACGTAGTAAATTGCTCCGGGTAAGATTAACCGTTATGAAGTCCTTCCTTCGGCAACATTTATTTATGAGTCAACAGGAGTTTGAAAAAGGAAAATAGTATTGCGCGGTCAGCAAAGCACTGTTACAACAAATCGTTCCTGACACTCGATTTTTTACGCTCCGTCTTATTGATTCATGGGTCCTTCCAAGGGCGGATTTACCGAGGGCCGGGCGAGGCGCAGTCTGTCAGTGATCGAAAAATAAAAAACCGATGTCGTGGGCGTAATGGTTTTGGTTTACAATGGAGAATGTTGCATAAATACCTGTTTTTATTGGCTTTATGTAAAATCTGTTTGTGATGAAAGAACATAAAACTGCCCAAAAACCGGACATCGGCGATGTCCTATGGCCCTATCATCGTTTAAAAGATATATTAAACATGTATTATTATTCACTATATTTATAATAACACAAATATGATATATCGAATAATGGATAAAATTTTTGACAAAAGGGATTATATGGTATATTATAAATGCATTATTATTGATATCGTGAATAATTCAACATATTGGATATATAAATGGAGAAAATCCTGGGAATTAATGAAAAAAACAGAAGGTTGTTGGAATCTTTAAACCGATTCAGCAAAAATCTTTTTACTGCAAAAGAAGCTTCAAAAATTATAAACCTTCCTTTAAATGATACTCGGTTGTTTCTGGCGTACTGTGCTAGAAGAGGCTGGTTAGCACGAGTAAAAAGAGGGCTTTATGTCTGTGTTCCATTAGGAACAGTAAACCCACAGGAATATAAAGAAAATCCCTTGCTTGTAGCTAATAGAATTTTTGCTCCTTGTTATATTGGAGGTTGGAGTGCCGCCGGGTATTGGGATCTCACAGAGCAAATTTTCAATAGTGTTTGTGTTTTTACATATAAGACTTTTCGAAAAAAAAATCTTTCGGTTCAGGGGACAGAATTTGTTTTAAAGTATTTAAATAAAAAAAAATCAAAGCATACAAAAGGCGTATGGATTGAAAATGTTAAGATACAAATTTCTAATCCTTCCCAGACGCTGGTAGATATTTTGGATGACCCTTCTATAGGCGGAGGAATCCGTCATGTTGCCGATATTGTTGAAAATTATTTTAATGCCGAACTTATTGAAGAAGCATTGCTGTTGAGCTATATAGAAGAGCATGGCAATAAAACAGTTTATAAACGGCTGGGGTTTATACTTGAAGCTCTGAAAATCACTTCTAATGATGTGATAGAGAAATGTAAAAAAAATATCAGTTCAGGTTATTCGGTTTTGGATCCTTCAATAAATAACAAAGGATCCTATAACCGCCGATGGAATTTGAGAGCAAATGCGAAAATAAGGTGAATTAATGATCAGTCATCAGGAAATAAAAAATCTGGTTATAGAGTGGGGACTTCGAGAGAATATCATCGAGAAAGATTATGTCATTGGTTGGCTGTTGTGGGGATTAGGCTCAGATCCGGATTTGAAAAACATGTGGGCATTTAAGGGGGGCACATCCCTAAAAAAATGTTTTATTGAAACGTGGAGATTCTCAGAGGATTTAGACTTTACGGTTCTGCCAAACGGGCCTATAAGCCCCGATACGATAGAACCAATTATTAAAAAAGTCTTGGAAAAAGTCCATGATGAATCGGGCATTGATTTTTCAATAAGGCCTCTAAAATTCAAACATTCCGATAAGTATTTATACACTGAGGGAAGTATTTATTATCGCGGCCCTCGTAATGCACCTACTCCAGCACGAATAAAATTAGATATAAGCGGAACAGAAAAAATCTCCCGCCCAACTGTGTTACGTGCAATATCTCATCCTTATAGCGATTCATTACCTGCGTCGGCACAGGTTAGATGTTATTCGTTTGAAGAGATTTTTGCTGAAAAAATCAGAGCTATGGGAGAAAGAGGTCGCCCGAGAGATTTATATGATATTGTGCTTCTTTTTAGACGGAGAGATTTGCAATCTGCGCCAAATGTAATTAAAGCTGTTTTGGAGGACAAATGTCGATCTAAAGATGTTCCTTGTCCCACATTAAATTCTATTCAAAAAGCCGAAAGCAAAGCTGAGCTTATCAGTGAATGGGAAAATATGCTGGGACATCAATTGCAAGTACTTCCTCCGTTTGCCGAATTTTGGAACGAGCTGCCAAATATATTTGATTGGCTGGAAGGGGTTTTTGAGCCGAAGAGTTTAGCATCAATAGACGTTGACCAAAATGAAGACTTGACTTGGTCTCCGCCTCCGACAATTTGGCAATGGGGATTGGGCATTCCTTTAGAATCTATTCGTTTTGCCGCGATAAATCATTTGTGTGTTGAGCTGGGATATCAGCAGTCGGTAAGGGTAATAGAACCATATTCTCTGAGACGAACCAAGGACGGCAATTTACTACTTCATGCACTCAAAGCTGAGACAGGCGAATCACGGAGTTACAGGGTTGATCGTATTGAAAGTATAAAGGTTACCAACCGGCCGTTTACGCCTAAATACAAAATTGAGTTTTCATCCGGTGGAACAATAGGCGCTCAGACCACAGCAAGAAAAAGGAGTTTTTAAAATGCCTGGAGATCATTACGTTGCGCAGACATATTTAAGAAATTTCGGCATTAATGGACAAGAAGGTTTAGTTAATGCGGTAAGGAAGAGCAACATGCAACGGCTTGATGCCATTCCTGTAGAGTCAATTTGCCGCAAACCAAATTGGAGCAATAACGAATATTTCCCAGAAAACCCAAGAGTGGTTGAAGGATTTCTAGGACGGTTTGAAACGGAATGGGCAAACTGTGTTCGTAAACTTTCAGAGGATACCTGTGATAGAACAACAAAATATTTAATGTCAGGTTATCTTGCATATTTAAGACTCTGCACGCCAACGGCGGTAAGGCTTGGGAGTTCTCAACTCTCCAGTATCGTTGAAGATTCGTATAATAAGCTTGAGGAAAAAGAGTTTGCAAAGCCTGATTCAGAGCATAGAGATGCCATAAAGCTGATTCGTCAACATGGTGGAATCAAAAGCCATATTAACCCAAATTATCCAAAAGCAATCGGGATTAAAACTCTAATATCGCTACAGAAAGTTCTTACAACATCCCCCTGGATAGTATTTAAGAATAAGAGTTCTGTTCAATTTTTAACAAGTGATAACCCTGTTTGTTTACAATATCACAGTACGGGATTGGCTGATTTCTATTGTCCGCTTACGCCAAAATTGGCAATTGTTATTCATCCTATAAGAGATAAAGATTCTCATGAAGGTGATTACGTTGGATCGCTTAAACCTGAAGGAGTCGAGAAAATGAATCAGCTCCTTGTGCAGTCCGCAGAAGATATGATAATTTTCAATGAATTTCCAAAGATAGAGGAGCTTGTCAAAGAATATCAAGATTGGAGAGTTGAACAAAAAACGTATAATATTCCTGTTGAAAAGGGCAATTTAATTATCTTTCAGCAACGCCCGGTTAAATATTCAGCGTGTGCTTTTGAGGGCAAATAAAATGTGAACTTAGGGGACATATTAATAGAATTTCAGAAACACGATACTGGGAGCCTGAGCATTTAGTCTAATAATCGGTTGTTTTGCCGTCATGCCGGCGGAACAGGCTGTGTCGCAATAGCTTTTTCTGGACCCCGGTTTTCACCGGGGGGGACGAACCATGCTAACAACAGACTAATTGCTCAGACGCCTAGGGGCGTTTAATTAAACGCCCCTACACCACCCGGATGGCACATTATAGTTTTTCATGTTACCCCCCGCCATTTCAGCGCACAAAGCTTTCACCCGCTCTACAATCTCTGTCCGGGAAACCATTTCCACGGCACCGGTATCCCTTCGCTTTAACTCGATCAGGTTTTCCGCTACGCCTCTTCCGAAGGTTAAGCGAATCGGAATGCCGGTCAAGTCGGCATCCTTGAATTTAATTCCGGCACGTTCATCGCGGTCGTCCAGCAATACTTCCACTCCCGCCGCCTGCAGCTGGGCGTAAACCGCTTCCGCCATCTCCGCTGCTCGGGGATCTTTGGGCGCAACCGGTAGCATTACAACCTGATAGGGCGCAATCGGCAGGGGCCAGATAATGCCGTGTTCATCATGGTTTTGCTCGATGGCCGCCGCGGCGATGCGGGAGACGCCTATGCCGTAACATCCCATCACGCAAAAATGTTCCTCTCCCCCTTCATCCAGAAACACGGCCCGCATGGCCTGGGAATATTTTAATCCCAGTTTAAATACGTGCCCCACTTCAATCCCCCGTTCTATCTTGAGCACAGCACCGCACTTGGGACACAGGTCCCCGGCTTGGACATTTTTTAGATCAAGTATTTGGGTCGGTTGGAAATCCCGGCCGGGATTAACTCCCCGGGCATGGGTATCTGCGCGATTCCCTCCGGTGATAAGGTTAACCGCCTGCTGCAGGGAGTCATCCATGAGAATCCGGCCCACTCCCTGAAGCCCGAAGGGACCGGCAAAACCGATGGGCGCTCCGGTAGCCGCCTGAATCTGCTCCGCGTCGGCCAGGACCAGTTCCTGGGCGCTCAAGGCGTTCTTCAACTTCACCTCGTTCACTTCACGGTCCCCGCGAATCACCACTGCCGCCAGGTTTTTGTCCGCGGCGTAAATCAAGGTCTTGGCTAAACGGCTGATGGGAACCCTGAGAAACTCCGCGACCTCCTCTACCGTGTGTTTGCCCGGAGTGCTGACCATCTCCATAGTAATCGGCTTTTCTTCCGTAGAAATAACCGGAATTCCTCCGGCCGCTTTTTCAATATTGGCCGCATAGCTGCATTGCGTGCATCCGGCAATGGCTTCCTCCCCGGTCTCGGCCAGAACCATGAATTCGGAAGAAAAAGAACCGCCTATGGTTCCGGAATCCGCTTCTACGGCTTTAAACCGCAGACCGCAACGCTGGAAAATCCGTTGATAGGTCTTGAACATTTTATCGTAAGCCGCTTCGGCGCCAATCTCATCCCGGTCAAAAGAGTAGGCATCCTTCATGATAAATTCCCGGGCCCGCATCACTCCGAAACGGGGCCGTATTTCATCACGAAACTTGGTATGAATTTGATAGAGATTAACCGGCAGTTGGCGATAAGAACGCACCGTGCGCCGCACTATGTCAGTAATAACTTCTTCGTGGGTGGGTCCTAAGGCAAACTCTCTTCCGTGACGGTCCTGTATCCGGAATAGTTCCGCGCCGTACTGGGTCCAGCGTCCGGTCTCCTGCCACATTTCAGCCGGAGAGAGTATGGGCATCTGGACTTCCAAAGCGCCGGCAGCGTCCATTTCCTCGCGAACAATTTGTTCAATCTTCCGCATGACCCGCCAGCCCAGGGGCAGGTAATCGTATAAACCTGCCGCCACTTTACGGATCATACCGGCCCGCACCATAAGTTGGTGGCTGGCCACCTCGGCTTCCGAGGGGTTTTCTTTTATGGTCTCCAGCAGAGCTCTGCTCCAGCGCATATTTTAATCACGGCCTTTCATTTTATTTTTTTATCCAGGCGGTGGATGTACACAGCCTGCTCTCCCCGGCAGGAAACATAGACCCGGGAACCGTCCGGCGCTATGGCCAAAGCCCGGGGATCTTTGCCGGTTTTGATTATCCGGAGGGTTTCGCCCGTAATTAAAGAAATAATCCGTATTCCTTCAGGGTTAAGTACCAGAATATTCCGCCCCCCCGGATCCAGGATAAAATCGCGGGCCTCTTTTCCCGCCCGCCAGGCCATCCCGGCCGACTGATAATTTAAATCCACCAACACAATTCTGCTCTGCCCTGGTACTACATCCCGGCCGACGCAAAGCACTAACAGCTTTTCCTCCCGGGGGGATAATAAAAGTTTACTGGGATTTGGTCCCACCTTAATCCGCCGGATAACCTTGCCTTTTACCTGGTTGATAATAGCCAGCTCATTGCCTTTATAGTTAGCCACCCACAAATAGTCGGTTTCCGGCTGCCACAGCATATCCCGCGGCCCTTGGCCGGCCTTAATTACGGGCAAAGGATTTTCGCCTGAAAAAGGACTCACCAGGTTGGACTCCTGGCTGCAGAAAAAAGAGTATGTGTTTTCCGGATCCCTGATCCAAGCCGTGGGCGTATCCGGCAAGGAGAAGGATTTCTCCAATTTAAGCTGCGGAACGCTATAAACCAGCATTTGCCGGGTAGTCCGGCAGAGTACCCGCAGGGTCTGGTTATCCCTATCCAGATAGAGACGGAGTGATCCCGGAGGACCGGTTTTAACCTCGCTCTCGAGTGACCTTTTTTTCAGATTCCAGGCGACAACTTTGCCCGCGCCTTCGCATGCAATGTAAAGATACTGTCCGCGCATATCCAAGGCCAAACCAACCGGATCCGACTCGGTTTCAATCATCGCGGGCCAACGTCCGCATCCCCCAACTGCCAGTCCCAGCAGACAAACTATGGCCAACCATCTTGATGCTCCGGTAAAACGCATATGCTCTGAATCCCCCTGCAATTTTATTTTACTATTTTTTTCACTTCCGCCTTTAAAGCTGCGACGGCCCGGGCCGCCGGCACGCGGCGCAGGGGACGTCCTTTGGCAAACAGCATAAACGATCCATCCGACGCTCCGGCCAGACCAACATCCGCGTGCCGGGCCTCGCCCGGACCATTGACCACGCAGCCCATAATTGCCACGGTCAGGGGTTTGGCTTCTCCGGCCAAGGCCTGCTTGACCTGTTTTACTATCCCGGCCAGATCAAGCGTGGTACGCCCGCAGGTAGGACAGGAAATAATTTCAATGCCTCGGCGGCGAACGCCGGTGGCGCTCAATAACAGATCGGCCACTTCAATTTCCCGCGCCGGATCAGCTGTTAGTGAAACCCGCAAGGTATCTCCCAGGCCTTCCAGGAGCAAGGGACTCAATCCCGCCGCAGTTTTTACGGCGCCGGCCAATTCATCCCCCGCCTCGGTAATTCCCAGATGCAGGGGCCAGCGGCTTTCCTCAGCCAAGCTGCGATAGGCCGCAATCGTGGTTCGGATATCCGAGGCTTTTACGGAAAGCACTATTTCCTGTAACCCGGTTTTTTCAAAAACCCGGGCATAGCTTAAGGCTGTCCGCGCCATCAGCCGTCCCAGGGCTTCCGGGCTTTTAGTTTTTTTGCGGTCGCGTTCCGGGAGCGATCCCGCATTCACCCCGATCCGGACCGATTTTCCGGCCGCGGCCGCGGCTCGGGCCACCAGCAAGGACTTATCTTGTCCCATATTTCCGGGATTGATACGTACCTTCGCAACCCCGGCGGCCAGCGCGGCCAGCGCCAAGGTATGATCAAAATGAATATCAGCAATAACGGGCATCGGCGATCCTTGGATAATTCGAGGCAGAGCAGCCAGCGCCGGCTTATCCGGCACTGCCACGCGGATAAGCTCGCATCCGGCTAAGGCCAGACCGCGAATCTGGGCCAGGGTGGCGCACACATCATCTGTCGGGGTATTGGTCATGGATTGCACCAGAACCGGCGCTCCGTGGCCGATTACCCGATGGCCAACCCGGACGCGACAGGTCCTCAGGCGATGGGCACGACTCAATGGTTCCCGCCCAACATGGAAACAATAAGTTTGTAAATATCATTATAGGTGGCAAAAACCATGAGTGCGATTAATAGCGCAAATCCTATCTGCTGGGACACTTCCTGAATTTTCATAGAGAGCGGTCGCCGGATGATTCCTTCTATGACAAAGAAGACCATAGTTCCGCCGTCCAAAATCGGTATGGGAAGCAGGTTAAGAATTCCCAACATAATGGAGATGCCCGCCAGGAAAAAAAGGAAGTTTTTCATCCCGGCCCGCACTTCCTGACCGGCCATGCGTATAATCGTAATCGGACCGCCTACAGAATCCTTGGCCGATATCCGGCCGGTTATCATCTGCCCGAGTGAAACTAATATCATTTTGGAAATATTGCGGGTATGCTGAATCCCCAGGCTAAAAGCCTGTAAAAAAGGATAGTTGATTTTCCGTTCCTTGCCCGATCCCTGGAAACTAACCCCCATAACGCCCACCCGGCCCTGTTCCGGCAGGTGCTGGACCATGGGCTTTATCTTCAGTTCCAGCTTCCGGTCTCCGCGTTGCAGGGTAATCCGGGTAAGTTGCTCAGCCCGGGGCCAAACCAGGGTTTGAAACTCATGTTTGGTCCAGATCGGCTGATCTTCGATGGCTATGATCCGGTCGCCGCTTTTAATGCCCCCAAGTTCCGCCGGTGTGCCGATATAAACCCTATCAATAATACTGGTAGCCGCCGGGGCAATCGCAACTCCCAAACGCCAGCGCTTTAGTTTTTCATCCCAGGCAGGAACCACTAAGCGGTTATAATTCCGTGCTTGACGCTTAATCGTCAATTTGATCGCTTCGCCCTTACGTTGGATGCCAATTTCGTTTAGACGATCGGCAAAATGTTCCCAATCTTCCACCGGTTGGTTTTCCAGCTCAGTTATAACATCCCCTGATATTATGCCGGCCACAGCGGCCGGAGAATCTTTCTCAACCTGCGTAATCTGGGGAGGCGCCAAAGGAACCATAAACCCGATCCAAAAAAGCATGCCCAGTACCAAAACCGCGGTCAGGAAATTAGCCGCCGGTCCGGCCAGGGAAACCAAAAAGCGTATCCACCAAGGCCGCGAAAAATAATCTCCCGGCGCAAAGGCCTCAAAATTTGCCTCCTGGGGATTCTCACCGGCCATCTTTACATAACCGCCCAAGGGAAGCAGGGAGATCAGGTATTCAGTTTCTTTCCATTTAAAACCGACTAATTTACGGCCAAAGCCCAGGGAAAATTTTAAGACCCGAATCCCGCCGGCCTTGGCTGTCAGGAAATGGCCCAATTCGTGAACAAAAATCAGAATTCCTAAAACGACCACGCCCCCGAATAACATTGTCATAAATTGCATTTTATTACCTCCTCAGCAGCGCCCCGCGCCCAGGCATCCGCTTCCAGTATTTTTTTTAGATTTATTTTCTCGATATTCCTATGTCTTCGCAAGACCCGGGAAACCACCCGGGGAATCCCCATGAAATCAAGCCGTCGGTCAAGAAAAGCCTGTACCGCTACCTCGTTAGCCGCATTCAATACCGTCGGCGCGGTCCCGGCCATTTGGCCGGCCTGGCAGGCTATTTTCAGGCAGGGAAAACGCCGGTGATCCGGAGGGCCGAAACTTAAATTAAGGCCGGACTTAAAGCTCAGCGGTTTGACCATCCCGCGGATTCTTTCCGGATCCGTCAAAGCAGTCTGGATCGGCAGCCGCATATCCGGCGAGGACATTTGCGCCAGGACTGACCCGTCGATGAATTCCACCAGGGAATGTACAATACTCTGGGAATGAATAACCACCTCAATCCGGTCATAGGGAATGCCAAAAAGATGATGCGCCTCAATAACTTCCAGGCCTTTATTCATCAAGGTGGAAGAATCCACCGTAATCTTGGGTCCCATTAACCAGGTAGGATGGCGGAGCGCCTTCGCCGCTGTAACTTTTCTCAGCTGTGCGGCCGGAACTTGGGCAAAGGGCCCGCCCGAGGCGGTTAAAATCAAACGCCGTACGGGAACACCTTCATGCCCGCGCAGGCATTGCGCCAGGGCCGCGTGCTCGGAATCCACGGGCAATAACTTCACTCCATATTTCTTCACCGCCCGGGTAATTAAATCCCCGGCCATGACCAGAGTCTCCTTATTGGCCAGAGCAATATCCTTTCCGGATTTGATCGCATCTAATGTCGGCAATAACCCGGCAGTTCCCACGATAGCCGAAACCACCAGGTCCGCCCCGGGAAGGGCCGCGGCTTTCCGGATACCCTGGCTGCCTGCCAATACACAGGGCGGCCGGTTCCAGGTTTTAAAAATCTTCCGTATTTTTTCCGCCGCCCTCGGATCGGCAATAGCTACGACTTGGGGTTTGAAAATTTTCGTCTGGCGAAGCAGCAGGCTTATATTACTATTGGCTGCCAAGGCGATTATCCGCCAGCGGCCGGGATGGCGGGCCACAACTTCGAGCGTGGAACGGCCGATGGAGCCCGTAGACCCGAGCAGTATAATCCCTTGCCCGCGGCTCATGCGCCCATTATTATCCGCGCCACGGCATAAAGTACGGGGGCAGTAAAAAAGCTGCTGTCGATTTTATCCAGCACTCCTCCGTGTCCGGGAATAAAACCCGCGGAGTGCTTGGCTCCTGACCAGCGCTTGAGCGCTGATGCGAGCAGATCGCCGGCCTGGGCCAGCATGCCCATCAGCATTCCCAAGCCAACAAATCCGGCCAGGGAGAAACCCAGCGCAGGGGGAAGAAACGTCAGATAAGCTATAACCGCAATTACGGCGTTGGCCGCAATCCCGCCGATCAAACCCTCTATGGTCTTAGACGGCGATATTTCCGGCGCCAATTTGCGCCGCCCGAAATATTTTCCACAGATCAAGGCCCCGCCGTCGTATATCCAATTAAAACCAAACAGGATACAAAGCCACCATGAACCTTGCGGCAGTCCGCGCATCAGAAAGACGAAACTTCCCAGGCCGCCGATGAGTAAGATTGCCAGGACATTGGCGCTGAGGTTCAAAAAAATGGTTTCAATCCGGCCGAACAATATTTCGCGCAAGCTCAATAAAAGCACGGCGCTGATAATGATTATCCAGAGCATCGTACCGGACGGCCAGGAAAAAAGATTGCCTGGTTCCCGGCTGTAACCGGCCGCCAGGCACATTAGCATCACTATGGGAAAGCTTATGCTCCATCTCAGTCTCAGACCACGTTCCTGGATCAGCCGTCCCATTTCCAGCAAGGCGGCTGCCAGAAGCATAAAGTAAAGAATGAAAAAAGGTTCCGGTTTTGGCAGGGTGATCACCCCTACGAAGGTCGGCAGAAACACCAAGGCCACGATTATTCGTTTAAGCATGAACCGGCCTCACCCCGCCGAAGCGGCGCTCGCGCCGCTGATACTCGGCCAGAACCTGCATGAATTCCGGCCGGCGAAAAGCCGGCCATAAAACCGGGCTGACTACAATCTCGGCATAGGCCAGCTGCCAGAGCAGAAAGTTGGAAATACGGAATTCCCCCGAGGTTCTTATCAGCAAATCCGGATCCGGAATGCCGCCGGTATACAAAACCCGGCTGAATATTTCTTCCGTCAATCCGGGGCGCGGCTCCATTTTCAGCCAAGCATCGACCGCGTCCAGTATTTCCCGGCGCCCCCCGTAATTGAAAGCGAGATTGAGATTCAACCCGCGATTATCGCGCGTCAGCGTCACAGCATTATCAATGCTTTTTAAAACCCCGGCCGGAATGGGCTCCCGCCTTCCCAGCATACGGATCCGCACACCCTGGCCATGCAGCTCAGAAATTTCCCGCTTGAAATATTCCACTAGAAGACTCATGAGAAACCGGATCTCGCTGCGCGGACGCTTCCAGTTCTCGGTGGAAAAGGCGTATAAGGTTAAATAGGAAACTCCTATCTCACCGCAGGTTCGTATAATGCTGCGCACAGAATTCATGCCTTCCCGGTGTCCTTCCACACGCGGGAGACCGCGGCGCCGGGCCCAACGGCCGTTACCGTCCATAATCACAGCAATATGCCGGGGAAGACGTTTAGTATCCATAAGCATTTTCATATGGGATATCTGGGAGGACGTCGTCATTTTTTCCTTGGCTGCTTGTGCGCCGAAGCAAGGTAACAGCTCAATTCAAACTTCCATTAACTCCTGCTCTTTGTGCCGAATATTTTCATCAACTCGGGTAATGTACTCTTCGGTCATTTTTTGAATCTTTTGTTCCGCGGCTTTTTCCTCGTCCTCGCCCAGGGACTTCTCCTTTTTCATGGTTTTAAGGTTCTCCATAGCCCGGCGGCGGTGGCCGCGAATTTCCACCCGTATTTCCTCGGCTATTTTGTGAACTTGTTTTACTAATTCACGCCGGCGTTCCTCGTTTAAGGAAGGAAAAACCAGGCGAATAATTTTACCGTCATTCATGGGAGTAATTCCAAGATTAGCTTTTAAAATCGCGCGCTCTATTTCCGGTAAAACACTCGCATCCCAAGGCTTGATCTCCAGGGTGCGGACGTCCGTGACGCCGACCGAGGCCATTTGGTTTATCGGCATGGTACTGCCATAGTACGCAACCCGAACAGTATCTAATATGGCAACCGAGGCTCGCCCGGTCCGAACCGTAACAAATTCCTGCTTTAGCGCCTCTATCGTCTTGATCATGCGGTGGTTGGTCTCTTGATAGACTGCCTCAGAAGTATCACTGGCCGGCATATTTCACCTCCATAATTCTGTATCCCTTGCCTTACTAGGAGTTTGAGTATTTAGTCAGTTTTTTTTGGGTTGTCATTCCCGAATGCACTTATCCCTGGACTAAATCATCCAGGACTGGCAGGACTGGCGGGAATCCAGAGGCTTTGATTTTAAAGGAATTAAAAGTCGCTGGATTCCGGCTAAAAGCATGCCGGAATGACAAAACATATATTCAACGCACTTGTGAGACATGACACTGCCTTCAAGCCGCAGGGCCTATGAACGAGCAGATCACAATTTTAATGCACCCGGGTCCCGATACGTTTGCCGAGGACTGCATCCCGCATATTAGTTCCGGATTTAAAATTAAAAACTATCAGGGGAATATTATTTTCCATACAAAGCGTAATCGCCGTGATATCCATAACCTGCAATCGCTGCCGCACCACTTCCATGTATTTGATTTCCTTAAAGAGCCGGGGCCGGGGATTTTTATGCGGATCAGCGGAGTAAACACCGTCTACATTTGTGGCTTTTAGCATAACTTCCGCGTTGAGCTCCACCGCCCGCAGGGCGGCGGCCGTATCCGTCGAAAAATACGGACTGCCCGTACCCCCGGATAAAATTACTACCCGTCCTTTTTTTAATTGACTAACCGCCCGGCGCGCATAATAAGTCTCGGCCAATTTCGGTATTTCCACCGCAGTAAGTACCCTCACCGGAATACGCAGCTTCTCAAGTCCATCCCGGATAGCCAGACCGTTGATGACCGTAGCCAACATGCCCATATAATCCGCGGTCATGCGATCCATGCCCTGCGAAGCCGCTTGTATTCCGCGCACAATATTTCCGCCGCCGATTATTATCGCAACTTCCACACCCAACTGCTTAATCCCGGCGATCTGTTGGGCTATCCGCCCCACGGCTTCTTGATCAACGCCAAATCCACTTTTCCCCGATAAAACTTCGCCGGATAACTTCAGCAGGATACGCTGGTACTTCGGCTTAACTCGCGGTCTGGACACCAGGGGAACTACTCCTCTCCCACCTTAAAGCGTATAAAACGGCGGACCTGAATATTTTCTCCGACTTTGGCAACCATTTCCCCTATCAACTGGCAGACTTTTTTATCCGGCTCCTTGACAAAACTCTGCTCCAGGAGGCAATGCTCCTCAAAATATTTATCCAGTTTTCCGGTAATAATTTTTTCCATGATTTCCGCCGGTTTTTTAGTTTCCGCCATTTGGGCTTTATAAATTTCACGCTCCTGCTGGATAACCTCAGCCGGCACTTCCTCCCGTTTTACATAAAGCGGATGGGCCGCCGCTACATGCATGGCCAAGTCACGTGCCAGTTTTTGGAAATCCTCGGTCTTGGCCACAAAATCAGTCTCCGAGTTGATTTCGAGCAAAACCCCCAGCTTGCCCCCGGCATGGATATAGGTCGCCACCGTACCATCAACCGCCACCCGCCCGGCTTTCTTAGCCGCGCTCGCCAGTCCGCGCTCGCGAAGAAATATCACCGCCTTTTCTGAATCACCCTCACATTCCTTCAGTGCGGTTTTGCATTCCATCATACCGGCACCGGTTTTTTCGCGCAGTTCTTTTACCATCGTTGCTGAAATACTCATGCTCTCTGTTTCTCCTCCTTGCTTTTACGCTTCTACCGGAGTTTCATCCGTAGTATTATGGTCAGCGGGAACATCGGATTCCGGCGGCAGTTTGCTTTCTTCAGCCGTTGGCTGCGGTCCTGCTTCCGTCTCTTTCTCCCTCTGGATTTCGTCAACTTCCCCGCCCGTTTCCGTCTTTATATCTTTCTCAGCCGCTTCCGGCTCACCAGCATCTTCAGCTTCCCCGGCATCTTCAGCTTCTTTCTTCTGTCTTTCCAATTCCTGACGCCGGATTTCTACTCCCTCCAACACGGACTCGGCCATTACGCTTGAAATCAACCGGACAGCACGGATAGCATCATCATTTCCCGGTATAATGTGATCCACCTCGTCCGGATCACAATTAGAATCCACGATTCCCACAATCGGAATACCCAATTTTCGGGCTTCGAGCAGTGCAATGTGTTCTTTTTTGGTATCTACCACAAATATCGCCCCAGGCAGGCCGCCCATATCCTTGATTCCTCCAACGGAACGCTCCATTTTAGCCAGATCCTTGGCCAGGTAAAGTCGTTCTTTTTTGGGGAGTTTATCCAGCGTTCCGTCTGCCAATTGCTGCTGAAGGTCTTTCATTCGCTTAATGGTTTTCTTGATAGTCTGGAAATTGGTCAGCGTACCACCCAGCCAACGCTGACTCACAAAAAACATGCCGCAGCGGGCCGCTTCCTCCTGGATGGAATCCTTAGCCTGTTTTTTGGTGCCCACAAAAAGAAGTTTCTCGCCCCGGGCAGCTATTTCACGCACGAATTTCGCGGCTTCCCTCAATTTTTTTACGGTTTTTTGCAGATCAATAATGTAAATACCATTGCGTTCACCGTAAATATAACGGGCCATCTTAGGGTTCCAACGACGCGTCTGATGTCCAAAATGGACCCCGGCTTCTAATAATTGCTTCATGGAAATATTTGCCATACTTTTTTCCCCTCCCAATTTGGTTTATCCGCCGCAGCCATCACCCTGTTGTTTCGGAACCTGTTGCCAGGCACCTCCGGATACAGTCCGGCCGCGTGAGAATTTGAATCAAAGATATATAACATAGGATGACTGCATCTGCAAGCGGAAAGTGGAGAAATGTGTAAATGATTAGTTAGTTCTTGTTGCGGAAAGACAGTTTCAGCTTTTTGTCATTCCGCAACAAGAACCAACTAGGCGCCTGAGCATTTGGTCGGATTATTTGTTATTTTGCTGTCATATCGGCGGAAGCCCTGGACTAAACCATCCAGGACAGGCCGGTATCCAGGAATCTGAATTTCAAAGCTTGCTCGTCACCCCGGTTTTCACCGGCGTGACGAGCGATACCAAAAACAGACTAAATACTCAGGCTCCTAGGAGGCTGTCGGACTTAGGTACAAAATCGGAGATTGAGCACTCTTCCCCCTTTGAAAAAGGGGGATTGAGGGGGATTTTGCATATGAA
>CBDUZI010000021.1:0-36494 GCA_965371665.1 uncultured bacterium | reverse complement strand
ATAAAATGCTCAACCACTATATCTTGGGGTTACCCACACTCGTTCCGGAAGAACCTAAAAGATAGCGTCGGTCGCGATCTTGATGTGGAGGTAACGTTAACCCGTGATCAATTTGAGGGTATTATCGAGCCCATGCTGACCGCTATTATTGATATAACCCGGAAACTGCTCCGGGATATTAATTTTACCCCTGATTTGATAGATCAAGTGCTGTTGGTTGGAGGCAGTTCTCTGATTACTGCCGTTATCTCCGCCTTGGAAAAGGAATTCGGCCGGGAGAAAGTCATGATTCACGTGCGGCCCATGCTGGCAGTCGCGGAAGGCGCTGCCATTTTAAGTCATCGATTGTCTGCTGCTTATGAATGTCCCCGGTGTGGCAAGGAAATCCCGCAAAGCGAAGTTGCCTGTCCGCATTGTTATTTTGATATGGAAAAGCATTTTATTGATCAGGGATTTTTAAATATTGTTCATACCACAGCCCATGATTATTATATCCGATTGGAAAATAATGAAAATTATCTTTTAATTGAAAAAAACACACCCCTTCCTTGCCAAAAGACCAGGGTATTCAACCTGATCCATCCTGAACAGAAATTAGTTCACATGAAATTCATTAATATTGTGAATGAAGATGAAGAAAGTATTGGAGAATTGTGGTTGGGCATTGATGACAAAGAGCAGGACAATTTTGAAATACTATCGGAAGAAGCGCTTCAGGTGGAATTAACCATTGAAATCGACGAGAGTAATATTCTGCAAATCACCGCTGCTATAAAAGCCATGCCTCATATTAAAGTATCCCGAACTTTATCGCGCGGCAAAGCTGATGAAAAACTGTTTTTAAATTTGGAAGAAATTATCAATGAGGCGAATCAAAAACAATACAATCATTTTGTTATGGATGATCTTACCCATAACGCGTTATCAATCATAAAAAATATTACTCAAGTTGTTAATGCGAACACAGGCGAAGTTAATGAAGATATATACCAACGGGCCATGCTTAAAACCGACAAAGCCCGGGCAATGGCGGCTGAAAATTACGCGCCCCGGGCTACAATTTGTTACGGCCAAAACGCGCTGGATAATTTTGGTCCGGCTATTTCGCCTGAAACCCAGAATAAAATCATCAAAAGCATAAATACGCTTGAGAAAATGGAAGAGGCCGGCTCTTATACAGAGCATATCAAGGCTTATGAAAACTTAAAGGAAATATTTGACACTAAAGAGCTGCGTATGATTACGTTATTGATGGAAATTAAAAAGGCGGGTGAATATTGCCTGGAAAGCGATCCCGCGCAAGCCTCCAGATTTTATCAGGCTATCAATAATATTCTTCAGGCAATTGAAAATAGGCATGGTGAAAAAGTCAATGATATTTTAGATGAGATTATGCCTGAAGTTGCAAATATGCTGATGGTACATGATACAAAGACCGGAAAAATTCATAAAAATCTGACTAAATAATTAATAACTGATGGATATAAATAAATTATGAAAAACAACCAAACCTGTCCCTTATGCGGCATGGCAAATATTCCCTTTGCAGTAACCCAATGTCCGCAATGTGACGCGGATTTAACGTCTTTTAAGGTATTGGCTGCTATTCCGGAAAAATCGCATGATCAGCCGAATCTAAAGCCGAAAAGACGTTGGGTAAAATGGCTGCTCATCATTAGCTTGATATTATTTTTAGGGTTTATGATGGCAATGACTATCTTTCAATATTATTTAATAGGAGATTTGGAAAATCAAAACACTAAGCTGAAAGCGCAAAACCTGAAATTAGAATTACAAAACACAAAATTTGAAATTATCCATTCAAAGTTGGACGTACAAAATTCAAAAATGGAGTTGCATAATTTGCAATTTGAGGTTCAAAATTTAAGATTAAAGACACGAAATGAGGCAGTAACAACCAACTATACCAAACTCAAAACACGGGCATCCAGACTGAAAAAAAAATATTTAAAACTCAACCGGGAAAATTCCAAACTAAAGGCAAACAATTTAAAGTTGGAAAAGAACATCCGGAATATAAATGAGGATTGAGCAAAGTGGATCATATCATGCATCAGGAAATAATAAACAAGGCTGAAAAATTATTGCAACGGGACAATTATTTATTAGCTAAAGAACAATTTGAAAAAGCCAACCAATATCAGCCGGATGAGGGTGTTGCCCACAAAATCCAGCTATGCGAAAGTAATTATCTGCAATTAAAAGCCAAAGATATGGTTAAAAGAGGAAGAAAACAGCTTAAAAAGAGGTTGTTGGCGGAAGCCCTGAAATCTTTTACCGAAGCTTATCAGATTTCCGGAGCGGATTGGATCCCCGAAAGAATTAAATCATTAGAAACGGAATTAGCCAATCATAACATTTTAGATGCCGCCAAAAAAGCTGAGCTTGAAGGAAATTATACTGCCGCAGCCGGTTTTTATGATCAGGTGTTTACCAATCTGAAAAGTGAACGCGTGCTTTTTAAAAAAGCCCGGGCCTTAATAAAAACCCGGCATTACGACGAAGCAATAATTTTGTTGGCAAAACTTAATTCATCCGAAGATGGTGCGCTCTATGATCATGGATTCGCCCTGGCCCAAACGCGTAAATATTATGAGTGCTTAAAAATATGGGGCCGGATAAAATCCAAAGACGCGGCCTGGGAGCGGCAGCGGATATCCGTTCAATACTTGCTGGCCATGGAAATTGAAAGGCAAGCCATATCATTATCGAATAGTGCTGATCTGAAGTTTGCTTCCGGGGAATTAGGAAATATCTTTCGAAAGGGTCAATATCTTTTGGCCAAACTCGACCAGCAGGATATAATTACCCGGTTACGGTCTATTGTTGAAGATTGCAAATATAATTTGATAGTTGGTCTTTGGCAGGAAGAAAAATATGATGAAATGAAAAAAATTATGCTCCCACTGCCGCCGGTTATTGATTCGGACTTGTTATTATACGCTAAATTATTTTTTAAATTGTACGAGACCACGGGAGAATTTTTTCAGGAATTTGCCATGTTTTGGCTTACCGCTGTATATAGCGTTTACGCGGAGTCCGCAGCCGTGCGTCAGGCTCTTATACGACAGGTGGAACCGCTTATAGAAAAATCAAAAAAAGCATACGCTTTGGTGGGAACTGGAAAAACAAGCTATAGACGGTATGTATAGTCTGGCAGTTCCGGCCGGAAGAGATATTGGAAAGGATGGGACGCCGTCTGTGCCTTTGGCTCCGGCAGCCAGGCATAAACTTTATACCGGACAATTTGGGCGGCTGGTGTGTACGCCTCAATTTGCCGGACGATTTGGAAAATCCGCAAAGATACTTGATTTTATTCAGGCCAATAGGCCGGCTTTTAATCATGAGGAAGATTATTTAGCCATGGGCGGTTACTACTCTTCCGCGGGTCCATGCTTATATTTTATTCGCGTTGGCGAATGCGAAAAGGCCAGAAAGCACTTGTCTGAATTTTCCGACGGCGCAATTTATGGATTGGCTTCAGTTGAGAAGGAATTTATTGAATATTGCGCAGCCAGAACTAATTTTACTTATACTTTATATTGCCTAAAAAATGGGACCAATGATTTTTCAGCCAAATTCAGTAGAGCGATGGTTTTATTTAACCTGTCAAACAAGTATGAAAATGAGCTGATAACCAATGCGCTGGCAGCCCGGGATGTTGAAAGCCTGCAGCGTTATGAAACGGTTCTGAATACAATCTGCACCAGGCAATCGTCAAAGGAGCTTAAAAGCGCGCTGTCATGGATTATGTCCCTGCGCGTAAAAATGCTTTTGGCTGCTGATCAAATCAATCTGAAAGTGGCTGAGCTGGTTATGAAAAATGCTCTGAAACTTAATCCTGAAAATAAACTTGCCCGGGAGGGATTGGAAAACATAGAAATAGAATTGGAACTCGAAACGCTGGATAAAGCATTAGTCAATTATAAAATGAATAAGGCTTGTCAGATAGCTGCTGCGGCTAAATCATCTGAAGCTAAAAATATGTTTTTTTCATGCATTAAAAATACTTTCGAGGAGATGGAAAATGAAAAAAATACGATGATCATACCAAGCTATTAGCCGCAAATGAGCTTCTGAACTGGGGGCGCAGAGTGGATGCCGCGCATCCGATTTTATCTGAAATCATTTACTGGCTTAATACGGTAGCCGCTTCATCCCCGGCTTTTAAACCGGGGATGAAGCGGTAATGATTCGGGGAAAATATCATGAATCCTTATAAAATTTTACGAGTCAATCAAACCTCAACGAAATCTGAAATTATTCAAGCTGTAGCGATGGCAATGCGGGAAAGAAAGTATGACTGCAAAGAAATAGCCGAAGCTCAAAGAAGGCTAATGCACCCTGTTTTCCGGGAAGTAGATGAATTTATGCATTTACTAAATCCAATTCCCGCGCGGGCCAAATCACCATCGTCCCTGCCGCAATTGGCTAAACTGATTTCTGTTTCAGAGTTAACATACCAGCCTCTGAAAGAATGGGAAAATGAATAAGGCTAAAAGATTTGTTAAAGACAAACTTATTAACTTTCAATTACAAATAGCGGAATTTACCAGCAAGCTGAAGCAGCAGGAGGATTATTCCAATTCCCGGGAAAGCAAATTATATCTTGGGTTATGTGAAATTTTAGATATTTTTGAAAATATCGAGGAAGACCGGAATAATCAAATAAATAGTCATGGTGAATCAACTATAAGGCTGGCTAAAAATATGCGAGTAGTGAAAAAGAAAATTATGCGCCTGCTTAAAGCTAACGCGATTGTTCCGATGGAAATGGCAAATAACAAGGCTCGGATGGATTATTGTAAAGTGGTGGATACTAAACCAATACCTGATCTGGAAGATCAAACTATTTTAACCATAGTAAAGACAGGATATTTAAACAAACAACAAAATAAAGTCTTAAGGAAAGCGGAAGTCATTACGGTTTTAAATAACTCAGGACTATAGCTCATTTCATTGTTTAGGTGTAACTACTCAGGTATCCCGCCAATTAAGGAAATACGAGGTGTTTTTTAAGGCCGTCACCCCGGCGAAAGCCGGGGTCTAGGAGTCTGTCGGACTTAAGTACAAAATCGGATTTTGAGCACTCTTCCCCCTTTGAAAAAGGGGGATTGAGGGGGATTTTGCATATGAAAGCGGGCGTTTTATTGATTAAATCCCCCCTGCCCCCTTTACAAAAGGGGGAGAATGACTTAAGTCCGACAGGCTCCTAGATGAATTTGCCTTATAAAACCTCTGGATTCCGGCCTGTCCTGGATGGTTTAGTCCAGGGCTTTCGCCGGAATGACGACCTGAGTAGTTACGAATTAATGTAGTTGACATGACAGATTATCGGCATTACACTAATCAGTATAATGAATGATTTGGGATAATCGGAGGGAAATTAGTGTGAGAAATAATCCTTTTCGGTGCGGAGAGCCGGTAAGCGGAGATTTTTTCAGCGGTCGTTATCGCGAAAGGGAATTGCTGCTTTCCGAATTAGGCGCCGGACATAATGTTTTATTAACCGGCCCCCGTCAATTTGGCAAATCCTCAATGGCAAAAAAGGTGATGGCGGAATTTGAAAGACGCGGGGTAATGAGTGTTTATATCGACCTGGATCGGGCTTTTTCGCCCGCGCGTTTTATAGAAGTATATTTAAGCGAGTTGCTGCGTTCCGCTTTTCGTCAGGCCAAGGAATTGCGGGTTTTTATTGAAGGACTTAACCACGAATTAAAACCGCATGTCATTCTGAGGGTAGAGCAAACCGGTGAGTTGGTTCTGGATTTGAGTGAAGAGAGTGATATGGTTTCTTTAGCCGGCGCTGTCGTAAACCTGGCGCAGCACACGGTAGATTATAAACACCGACCGTGTATCCTCTGTTTTGATGAAGTTTCGCGAGGGGGCAATCTTCCGGCGAATTTGCGAAAACTAATAATGGAAGCTGCTGCTTCGCATGCCGGCGTAAGTTATTTTATCATCGATTTGGAGTCTGATTCCCGGCCAAAACTTCCCGCCTATTTTCATCTTCCTCTGCCTAAAATCGAGGCACGTTATCTAAAAGCCCATATTAAAATCCGCTTTGAAAATGCCGGATATCGTATTGCGGAGAAAATAATTGACGAAATTCTAGATATCTCCGAGGGCCATCCTCATTTTACCCAAATGATATGCCGCGAACTATGGAATCAGGCCCACAACAGCAAAATAATATCCAGTAGGGATATTGCCGGCACCCAGGAAGCGTTGCTCCAAGCGCAAAGTGAATATTATACCCACTTATGGAGAGCGTTTTCGCTTCACCAGAAAAATTTGCTGTTGGCGATATGCCGGGGAGGAGGAAATAAAATATTCTCACAGAATTTTCTCGCGCGTTACGGATTGGGAAGTTTTTCAACCGTGCAGAAATCGCTCAGCCGGTTAAGTACGGAAGGCATTATAGAACGCCGCAAGGGAAATCCGGGAATCCGGGATATGTTTTTTGGGCGTTGGATTACACGCCGCATGATATAAAATAGGGGAAAAATTACAAATTTTTTATATAATATAAAAATATCCTGTGGTATAATTTATTTCATTATTATTTATCGTTCCATTTTTAGGAGAATTTCCGAATGAAAGCGTTGCTGAATAAAAGTGTCTTGGAAGGACTGCTACGCCGGTTAGAGGCTGCAACCCGGTTGCTGCTTTTTATAGATTATGACAGCGTTCTTTTGCCGGCCGCGGCCGGGGGACTCCCGGTGCCCTTGGATCCGGATGAGCGTGAATATTTGCGGGAACTTTCCGAGAAAGACGCCCTGACTCTAATTATTATAAGCAACCGTTCCTTGGCGGGATTAAAAAAGATAATCGGTTTTTCCGGCATCTACCTGGTGGCCAACAATGGTATGGAAATCCACGGGCCGGATTTAAACGTGGTGCACGCCGAAGCTAAATCCACACGGAAAATTCTTGGTGAAGTAGTGGATAAACTTGCGGCGGAAATACCGGATTTGCCCGGCGTAGTGTTGGATAACCGCGGTTTATCACTGGCCCTGAATATTTTCGCGGCTAAACCGGCTTTTCAGCGGCGAGCGCGGCTGCTGATGGAACAAATATGGACTCCCGTGATGGATACCTTTACGCTTTATGAAGCACGGCATGAATTAATCATACGTCCGCGGGTGGGATGGGGAAAAAGCCGGGCAGTCATGTTTATTTGGAATAAGTTTGCTTCTCCGCGCCGGCGTCCCTTTGTTATTAATGTTGGCGCGGATGAAAGCGATGAGGAGATTTTTGGGCTAGTCGGACGTGAAGGCATAGGCGTAGTGGTCGGCGGAAATAACCGCGCAGTTCGCTCGAAAGCCGGTTACCAACTAAGAAGTCGTTCTGAACTAAATAAATTTCTGGCTTGGCTTTCTCAAAACGTCTCCCGAATTCACTCGCCGCGCATTACTGGAAAATAATATTGCCGCATTGCTTTGCTGACTGCCGGAAATCTATCAAAAAAAGCCTTCGTATTCCAGAGAAAATTCAGAATTTGCGGGAGAACTTTCCCTAACCGCCGGGTGTCTTAAATTACTCCACCCTGAAGGGCGGAGTAATTTGATCCGAGATGTAGAAAGGCATAATTTATATGGCCGCTTCCTCTCCGGCTTTGTGCCGGGGAGGAAGCGGTGACGTATTAAAAATCATGAATAAAAAAATCAGCATTATAATATCCGGAATTCTCCTGGGGATGATATTCTCCTTGACGACCAATGCGCAAATGCCGGCGGAAAAGCATTTTCGCTTCGCATCCCGTCTCTATCAAAGCCGGACTTTCCAATTAGCCAGGACTCAGTTCCAGAAATTCCTGGAATTATATCCCCGGCATCCGCGTTCCGGCGATGTTCAGTATTTGCTGGCCGAGAGTTGGTTTAAGGAAGCTAGGTTCGGTAAAGCGGAGAAGGGCTTCCGGCGGGTATTGGAATTGTATACTTTGAGCCAATACCGGCCGGAAGCCCGCTATTACCTGGCACGCTGCCTGGCCGCGCTGGAAAGATATCCCGAAGCCGCTATGGAATTCCAAAATTTTACACGGGAACATGGGCGAAGTTATCTTATCCCTGAGGCGGCTTATTGGCTGGCTGAATCCCGTTATCATGCCGGAGACTTGGAAAAAGCGGCTTATGATTATGCCGCTTTTTCCAGGAATTTCGCTGATCACACTTTACTTCCTTATGCCATATTCTCCGAAGGATGGATCCGCTATGAACTAGCTCGCGTGGAAGCTGACGGCAATACTGCACCCACGGCCGGCCGCGAGAATTTTGTGGCCGCGGAAAAATGCTTTGCGCAATATCAATCAAGATTTTCCCAAGCCCCTTTAGTAGTAGAAGCTCTCTATTACCAGGCCGAGACGCTGGCTGCTCTGGCAAAATACCCGGAAGCTCTCCGGATTTACCAAAAATTGGTTGGGAAATTCCCGCGCCACGAACTGGGTCCCTACGCTTTTTACGGGAGCGGCGTGGCGCTGTTACTGGCCGGAGAAGCGGAAAAAGCCGAAACTATATTTCGTAAACTTTTGCAGAAGTATCCGCGGCATTCCATCAGTGCCCTGACTTCGCTTCGGTTGGGAATGGCCTTGGCGCAGCAGAAAAAATACGATGAGGCGGTTCGTCAACTGCTGGGGGTTGCGGTCCAATATCCGAAAAGTCCTGTGATTTCAAGGGCCTTGTATACTGCCGGGTGGTGCCGCTTGATGCAGGAAAAATATAATGAAGCCATTAATCTTTTTCAGCGTTTAATGGCCGCGGAACCTACTCCGGAACTAGCCGCCCAATCCTTATATTTAATGGGCAACGGATTTTATAAGCTCAATCGTTATGATTCCGCTGCCAAAGTGTATCAGGATGTATACCGTAATTATCCACGGTCGCCTTGGGCTCCGGCCGCAATGTTTTGGGCTGGTTGGTGTGAAATGAAGGTCGGACAAGCTGAGGCCGCAAGCCTCGAATTTAAGCGTGTTTTAAAGTCACACCCGAAAAACGAAATTACCGTAGCGGCCCGTCTGCGGCTGGGAGATGCTTATTTTCAAATGGGAAAAGATAAGGAAGCCCAAACGGAATATCATCAGATTTTAAAGGAATATCCCCTCCGCCGGGAAGCGGCGCTCGCCCAGTCCGGCATAGCTTGGATTCATTTCCGGGCCGGACGTCTGGCTCCGGCTAAACAGGCCTTTAAAAGCATTTTATTGATATATCCCGCCGGGCCGGTACAGGCGGATGCTTTAATGCGCCTCGGCGATATCGATTTTAACCGCAAGCTCTATGAGCAGGCGGACGAATATTACAGCCGGGTGATAGGCCGGTATCCCGGCGGTAAGGAATATGCCGTGGCACTTTTCCAGAGCGGTTGGTGCTCCTACCGCCGCGAGGATTTTCCCCGGGCTATTTCCCGGTGGAACCGGCTGGTTCGTGAACAATCCAAGCATGCTCTGGCCGGGGAAGCAAATTATTGGATAGGTTGGGCGCAGTTCCGAAAAGAAAATTTTTTAGCGGCCATGGAGCAATACCGGAAGATGGCTGAAAACTATCCCCAAAGTCATCTGGCAGCCGACGCCTGTCTGCGGATCGGAACATGTTACTACAATGCCAAGCAGTACTCCCAAGCCATCAAAGCCTATGAAAAATTTCTGGCGGCATATTCCTCCGATCCCCTGGTGCCTGACGCGCTGTACGGAATTCAATGGTCTTACTACCAAATGGGTAAATACCAAAAGGCCGTCGAGTCTTCGCGCAAATTTGTTAAGCGCTATCCGCATAGTCCGCTGTCCGCGGATGTTCAATACCGGATCGGCGAACATTATTACCACCGTAAAAACTATTCCCGGGCCCGTCTGGAATTCAAGGATTTGACAGCCAAATATCCGAAAAGTCCCCTGGTCGGCGATGCCCTGTATTGGACGGCCTGGTGCTATTTCAAAGAGCGTAAATATAACGAAGCCCTAACCCAATTTCGTAAAGTTGTTGAAAAATATTCTCACCGCGATCTGGCCGCTAAAGCCGCTTTCTGGATGGGAACTACCTATTACAAACTTCGCGAATATGATCAGGCTATCCATAGTTTCGATGCTTTTGTGCAGGATTTTCCCGGTCACAAACTGGAAGCCGATGCGCGTTTTAATAAAGCCATGGCGTATAAACGTCTGGGATTGGACGTGGAAGCCCGCCAGGCCTATGCCGCCGTGATGGCAGCCTATCCCCAGACTGATATGGCTTTTAAAGCCCAGATGCGGATAGGCTACCTTTTACAAGACCGGCGCGAATGGCCGGAAGCTTTGGAAGAGTTCCGGCTGATTACGGTTAATGCTCCGGCCGAATTCGCGGCCGAGGCTCAATTCTGGAGAGGCGATATATTTCAGAGCCGGAAACAATATGAAAACGCGATCCGGGAATTTCTAAAGGTCGCTGATTCCTACCCGTCATCCCAGCGGTGGGCCATAACCGCCCTGGCCCGGGTCGCGGAACTTCATGAAAAAAACGGGCACTTTGAATCAGCCATCGGTATTTATAAAAGGATTGCGCGCTCGGCCAAGGATTCCCGCTGGAAGAAGTCAGCCCGGACACGCATTAAATTAATTAAGGAAAAACTGGCTACTTTGGAAGCTCCGCTGCCGGCCGCGCCGCAAACCGGCGGAGAAGAATAAATGGAAAGGAAGTCTAACCGCTTGTTGGCAACACGCCTGCTTTTACTATTAAGCCTCTGCCTGGGCGGCCTGCCGGCCGTGCTATCTGCGGCCAAGGCAGCTGATCGCGGCGAAGACTTGGCCGGTGACCATGAAAAAGTTGAGCCTGGCCGGCAAGACCCCGGGCATAAAGAGCCGGAGCGAGGCCGGGCGGGCGTGGATGCTGAGCGTAATCGGCCCACCCTTAAATTACCCGAGGTGGTAATAAAAGGTGAACGGCAATTTAAAGTTACTGCGCAGCGCCGGGATCTGCTGCTCATGGATCCCATGCGCGACGTAAGAGAAATACCGGCCGATCTCCAAAAGATGGCCATGCCCGGCCTTGCGGAAGAGAAAGGTGCTCCCCGGGCCGAGACGGTTACGGCTAAGAACCATCTTTTGATAATTGAAGCCGGCATGGGGAGCAGTAATCAAAGCGTGGGGAAACTGGTATCCGGGTATGAATTAAGCGAAGTAAACATGGCTTTTCAGGCGGATTACTTGGCCGGGAGCCATCCTGCGGCTTATGCGGTCCGGCCCTTTGACCAGGGTGGCAGCGCCAACCTGAATGTTTGCTTGACATCTCTGCCCGGGGTACGATTATCAGCCGGTTTGGCCGGTGAAGCAGAAACTCATCGTCAACCCGAGGGCCGAACAGCCGGGTGGGATGATTGGATGGAACAAGCTGCGTGCCGATTTGAATTGGACGCGGATTGGTCTTTAAATTCCAAAACCAGGATTAAAATAACCAGCGGACTGGGTGACTTTGTTCAAAATGGTTCTTCGCAGGAGAATTCCCCGGTTTTAAAAAACCGGTATTTTGAAATTAAAGCGAATATGGAAACGGATATTCACGGGTTAACCCGGGATAATATGAATCTTTTAGTGGAAGCGACCGTTGCCGGACAAAATGCATCTTTAGACCAAGTGGCCAAAAACCAGCAGGCTCAGGAAGTTATGAAAACTATTCTGGCTAGTGCCCGTTTTCGGCCGTTTTCTTTGGTACATATTGATTTCGGCGTTAAGGTGGATGATCTGCAGGGAATCGAGGATAAAAATACGGCCCATCTGGCTGGACAGATTTCCTTGATTTTATCCGGTGGACCGATTTTTTACACGTCGTGGGATGGGGGCATAAACTGGATGGCTGTCCCGGAATGGGCTTTTCAACATCCGCGTCAATCAGTGGGGTGGCTGCCGGGTACGGAAGAAATATTGGGGGAATACCGGGCTGGTTACCGGCAACGTTTCGGAGATGATGTTTCAGCTGATCTTTCAGCTTTTTGGAAAACCGCCCGGAATACCCCTATTTGGGTGGATGGAGATAAGGATGGCTTATTTTCCCTGATTAACCTCCCATCGACAAGCGTGGCGTGCGGGGAGGCTGGAATTGCAATACGTTATAACCGAATATTTTCCCATACTTTGACCTATATCTTTCGGGAAGCTCAGGCTGATACTCTGCAAATTCCCAATATTCCGGCACACGAAATAACCAGCGATTTTCGATGCGAGATTTCGGGATGGGATATTAATTTAATCTATCATTTTCTGGGGGAACGTTACGGCGACCCGGCGGAAGACTCGCCGGGACTGGCAGGCGCTCACTTGCTGGAGGTTAAAACCGATCTGGAACTTAATTCGAAGTTGAGCATATTTGTGAATCTTAATAATATACTGGGATATACCTGGGAAAAATGGATCGGCTATCCTGAGCGGGGATTTTCAGTGCTGGGTGGGATAAGGGTGAAGCTGTAGCTTGTCATCCTGGCGAAACAGGCTGTTTCATAACTCTGTTTTTGAGCAATTTCACCAAGTTTGTCATTTCGAGGCGTAGCCGAGAAATCTCCAAACGTCTCTTTGAATTAAGCGTTTTCGTGGAGATTCCTCACTACGTTCGGAATGACAAAGTAACACAAATGTTTCTGAAGAACTATTATGACACAGCCTGGAAAGCCGGGAACCAGAAAAATTCGGACGATAATGACCGTAACTGAAAAGATACTTTTATACTAAGGAGGAAATATTTTATGTTCGAAAATATGTCATTCTGGGAATTGCTGTTAAAGGGCGGATGGACCATGGTCATCCTGCTGGTTTTTTCCTTGGTTTCATGGTTTATAATTTTCGAGAGAGCTATCCGGTTTCGGCAGGCGAAAATAGATATGGACCGTTTTATCCTCAAGATAAAGAAACTGGTGCTGGGAGGAAGGCATGTAGAGGCCGGTGATTTTTGTCAAGAGACGGCCGGTCCGGTAGCAGCTACGCTAAAAGCCGGATTACGAAGTTTCCCGAGGGGAACGAGTTCAGCTCGGGAATCAATGGAAAGGGCCAGTGCGCTGGAACTTCTTCGTCTCGAGCATTTGCTCTCAACTTTGGCTACTATCGGTTCGGTTTCGCCGTTTATTGGTCTTTTCGGGACAGTATTAGGCATTATTACCGCTTTTTCCGCCCTGGCCGGGCCGACGGCGGCCGGCGTTTCCGGTGTGGCTAACGGGATTGCAGAAGCCTTGGTGGCAACGGCTGCCGGACTTTTTACCGCCGTGCCGGCGGTTATTGGCTATAATTCCTTCGTTCGCCGGGTTACTCGTTTTGATACCGAAATGGCAACCGCGGCCTCGGAATTGCTGGATGTTATGGGGCAGACAGATACCAGGGAATCCCGAAACCAGCCGGCCTCTACCCGGAATCCGGGGATATAATCATGCGGCGCCCGGTGCAACGTAATCGAGTCATGAGCGAAATTAATATTACGCCCTTGACTGATGTTATGCTGGTTTTACTTGTGATATTCATGGTGACCACTCCCTTGATAATTAAAGCCGGCATTGATATAAACCTTCCGAAAGCCCGCACCAAAACCACGGCGCCGAGCCAGCATATCCAGATTACACTTACGGCCGAGCGAAAACTGGAGGTTAATGGTAAAAAAATACTTTTCAAACAGTTGGGACCTTATCTGACCGAGTTGATTAAACAAGGCGCTGATCCCAACGTAACCGTGTCCGCGGATGAACGAGTTTCGTATGGAGATGCGATCCGCGTACTTGATATCGCCCGTCAGTCCGGGGCGGCAAAACTTGTCCTGGCGGCCGAGCCTTTGCCCGTCCGTCCGCTGTCCGAGGAGATGCTGGAGAAGTGAGCCAAGACCGGGTTTCAAATATTTCATTAGGCGTTACCCTGTGCTTGCACGCAGTATTGGTTCTGGGTTTCGGCGCCATGAAACTTCAAACTACCCCGCCCATGCCCATGCTTATAGAGGTCACACTGGCGGGAAGCAGCGCTCCTTATTCCGCTTCCGAAGGCGCAAAAGGCAGCGGAAAGATTATCGCTTCCCAGGTGAAGGACGAGAAAGACCCGGGAGGAAGCATTTCGCCGGAAGAAATCAAGGTCTGGCAGGACCAGCGGCGGCGTGAAATAATCAAGGAATTGGCCAAAAGCCGCGCGGGATTAAAGCTGGGGGCATCAAAAACTAAATTGCGGCAGGGTGATCAAGGTCTGGCCGAAGGACGCGGGGCAGGAGATTTCGGGCAGCCGGGATCACCCCAGGGAACCTTGAGTTTTACCGGTGCCATTGCCGCCCGCGGCTTCCGGGAACCGGATTTTTCAGTGCTTAAATCAATGATTACCGAGGAAACCCAACTCCGGCTGCGGCTGATTGTTATGCCCGGAGGCGAGGTGAAAAAAAGCCTGCTTTGGGAGACCTCCGGGTATCCTTATTTGGATCAAAAAGCAATTGAACTTTCACGAACGATCGCCTTTGATCCTCTGCCGTCCAGCTGGAAACAAGTCGAGCAGCAGGGCGTACTCACGATTAAATTGAAATTTTAGCATGAATCCGGCCCTGAATCAGGATAACCTGGTCGCAGATCTGAATCCCGCCCAACTGGAAGCTGTTACGCACGGCCGGGGGCCGCAGTTGGTGGTAGCCGGTGCCGGCACCGGGAAAACCGCGGTGATTACCCGCCGTATCGCTCACCTGGTGAGTTCCAAGCAGTGCCAGGCCCGTGAAATACTGGCTCTGACTTTTACGGACAAGGCTGCCGAGGAAATGGAAAGCCGGGTGGATTTACTGGTGCCCTACGGCTTTACTGACACTACTATATGCACTTTTCACGCGTTTGGCGACCGGATATTGCGTGAACAGGGAGTGCTCCTGGGAATATCTCCCGATTATAAAGTGATGTCCAAAGTTGAACAACTGGTCTTCCTGCGCGAGAACCTCTTTGAACTTCCCTTGGTCAAGCTCCGTCCGCTGGCTGATCCTGCCCGCCACCTTCAGCTGCTTATAAAGATAATATCCCGGGCTAAAGATGAAGATGTCAGCCCGGCCGATTACCAGAATTACTGCAGGCAGCTAAAGGAAAGAATCACGGAACATGCGGACGAAGCGGACCTCGCCGCCTGGGAAAAACAAAATGAAATCGCCAATATATTTGCCCGCTATCAGGAACTTTTGATCAATGCGCGGTTGATGGATTTCGGCGATTTAATTACCCAGACCCTGGAACTGCTAAGGAAAAACGCGGATGTTTTAGCGGATTTGCGCAAAAAATTCCGGTATATTTTAGTGGATGAATTCCAGGACACAAACGCCGCCCAATTTGAACTGCTGCGCCTGCTGGCCGGAGAAAACCCAAACCTCACAGTGGTCGGTGATGATGACCAGAGTATTTACAAATTCCGGGGAGCAGCCATATCCAATATTTTGCAGTTTAAAAGGTTCTATCCTTCTGCCCGGATATCGGTGTTGACCAGGAATTACCGCTCTACCCAGATGATTTTGGATTCCGCCTATCGTTTGGTAAGGCATAATGATCCGCATCGTCTGGAAATCCTGCATGGATTGGATAAACGCCTGAACGCTGAAACCGGCTCCGGCCAACCGGTAATCTACCGGAACTTCAGCACCGTATCCGAAGAAGCGGATTGGGCGGCCGAGAAAATAAAAAAACACCAGGCACATACGGGAAACTGCTGGTCGGATTTTGCCATTCTGACCAGGGCCAACCGGCAGGCCGATCCCTTTATAAGCGCCCTGAATGTTCACGGCATACCATATCGTTTTACCGGAAATTCCGGTTTATACCGGAGAAGCGAGGTTAAGCTCTGCCTCGCTTTTTTACGCGCCTGCGCAGATCCTACCAATTCCCTGGCTTTTCATGAATTGGCATCTTCCGAAATATATAATTTGCCGGCAAAAGATCTGCTATATATAGCTGCCCTTAGCCGGAGACGCCATGTTTCCCTGCGCCAGGTACTGGAAAACAATCTGGAGAGTAAAAACGGAACACTATCCGAAGAGGGCAGGCAGGCCGGCGGACGTCTCATAGCAGACCTGGAAAAACATACGGATTTATCCCGGCGCTTATCCACCGGCCGGCTGCTATACCATTTTCTTACGGAAAGCGGAATTCTGGCCCAATACACCCAGGCCAATAATCTGGAGGCTGACCGGGCTATTAAAAACCTGGCTAAATTTTTTAACGTGGTGCGCCGTTACGAGCACTTTTCCAAATCCGACCGGGTTCTGCATTTTATCCAGCATTTAGAGATGCTGGAGGAGGCGGGCGATGATCCGGAAGTCTCAGAGATAGAGCAGGATCTGGATGCGGTTAATATAATGACCGTTCACCGTTCCAAGGGATTGGAATTTCCCGTGGTTTTTATCGTGAATATGGCCGCCAACCTGTTTCCCTGTATAAACCGCAATTCATCACTGGGTTTTCCCGCCGAGCTGGCGAAAGAAGAATTACCGGCTGAAGATCCGCATATTGCCGAGGAAAGAAGACTTTTTTATGTGGCCATGACCAGAGCTAAGCATGAATTAAACATAACCTCGGCCCGTGATTACGGCGGCCGCCGGGCGTATAAAATATCGCGTTTTATCCTGGAAGCCCTGGAAATACCTAAAGAACAACAAAAAGCCTGGTCAGCTTCGGCATGGGAGCAAATCAAGAAGCACGCTGTGAGTACAAATATTTCTCAAGCCTCGCCCCAACCATTGCCGCCTTTGGCCCCTGCCGAACCGCTCACGCTTTCTTTTTATCAGATCGATGATTTTTTAACCTGTCCTTTAAAATACAAGTATATTCACATTTTAAAAATTCCGGTTTTTCCGCACCATGCTATTGTATACGGCAGCGCATTACATAACGCGGTAAGCGAATTTTACCGCCGTAAAATTTGCAACCATCCTATGAACGATGAAGAAATAATCGAAATATTTCTTAGAACATGGGTCAATGAAGGATTCGTATCCAGGGAACATGAGGAAATGCGTCAAAAAGCCGGCATAGGGGCCTTGAAGAAATTTATTAATGATGATAAGTTAACTCCAATAATACCAAAATATATTGAAAAAGCTTTCGGTTATACTTTAGGTCATAATAAAATAATCGGCCGTATTGACAGGGTTGATATATTGCCGAATAATAAGGCAGTAATTGTTGATTTCAAAAGTTCCGAGGTTCATAATCAAGCGGAGGCCGATAAAAAAGCCAAGGAAAGTCGTCAGTTAAAAATTTACGCTTCAGCCTGGCTTCGAACTGAAGGGAGCTTGCCGGAGAGGCTTGAATTATATTTTCTGGAAAGCGGATTAGTCGGCCGGGCTATTCCGGAGTTGGCAATGGTTGAAGAAATAGAAGAACTTATATTAAAGGTCGCTGATGAAATCCGCAGGCAGGATTTTCCTGCCAAACATAACGCCTGGGCGTGTGGATATTGTCCCTACCGGACTTTGTGCCCGGGTTCGGGAAAATAGTGTATCTGTTGTGGAAAGGCTTTTTTAGCGAACTTCCCGTGTCATTCCAAGCGTAAGCGAGGAATCTCCACGAGAACGTTGAATTTAAAAGGACTTTTGGAGATTTCTTGGCTATGCCTCGAAATGACAATCTTAGGGAAGCGTACTTCCGCAACAGATACTTGTGAGGTAAAATGACTAAACAATCTGTTATATTCGCTGGGATTGCATTCCTGGTCATTTCAGCCGGCTGCGCCCGCATCCAGCCCATGATTAAGCCGGCACCCCATCCGCTGGCGCCGCCGATTATAAGCGATAAAGTTAAACGATTAATTAATGTGCGGGTATTACTCCTTAAATCCTCTCGTAGTATTCGTGTTTCTTCTTTGCGAGCGGTAAAAGTATATGATATGCGGACTAAAAAGATAATCATGCGTACGCGCTTGAATGATGATGCGCAGGTTCTTATCCGGGACGGACGCCTATTGTTAGACCGTCAATTTCTGGATGCCTCCCGAATACGCCTGGTTCCGCATCCGGGAGAATATATCAAGGTGCGCGGAATACGGTACCGCGGCCAAATAGATATTGCCTGCCATAACCTAAACGACGGACTCCAAGTTGTGAATTACATCCCGCTGGAGGATTATATCCAGGGCGTTGTCCCGAATGAGGTTCCATCCTCCTGGCCTATGGAGGCGCTCAAAGCCCAGGCCATCGCGGCCCGGACTTTTGCGCTCTACAAGATGAGCGGCCGGCATGGCCAGCCGTATGATCTGGATGCCAGTACTAACAGCCAGGTTTACCGGGGATGGGATTCCGAAAAAGAAAAATCTAATCTGGCAGTGAAACACACCCGCGGTCTGGTGGCCATTTACCAGAGTAAATTCATCGCGGCTTTTTACCACTCGAATTGCGGCGGCCGCACTGACAATGTTCGCAATGTCTGGGGAAGCGATATACAATATCTTAACGGCGGTGTCTGCGGTTTTTGCGATAATAATCATCATTCCCGGTGGACCTTCGAAATACCCAAAGCCGAGATCGGCGCGCGGCTGCGCCGGCATAATATTCCGGTGTCAGAGATACAAAACCTGGAAATACAGGGAAGAGACTCCAGCGGCCGGGTATTAAATATAAGGCTTGGCCATACGGGTGGAAGCGAAAACCTGAAAGCTTCGGCTTTTAGAATGATTATCGGGGCGGACCGAATCCGCAGCACGAACTTTTATATAAAGGACCAGGGCCGGAGTCTGGAATTTAACGGCAAAGGCTGGGGACACGGCGTGGGACTATGCCAGGAAGGGGCACGGGGAATGGCCCGCGCCGGATATGCTTGCAATGAGATTTTGAAACATTATTACACTGGTATTGAAATCCGTAGACTGAAATATTAATAAAAAATGCATATTGCAGACTTCGATTATCACTTGCCCCCGGAACGCATTGCGCAAAAAGCCGTTCCGCGGGGAACTTCACGGTTGATGGTTTTACCCTTAAACCGGAAAAATATCTTTCATACCAGTTTTCGGAAGTTTCCCGATTGGCTTTCCCCAGGCGATTGCCTGGTGATAAATAATTCCCGGGTAATCCCGGCCCGTTTAGAGGCCCGGAAACATTTAACCGGAGGGAAGGTGGAACTGCTTTTACATCGTGAATCGGCTCCGGGGATATGGGAGGCCCTGGCCAAGCCCTGCCGCCGTCTTGCCGGCGGAACCAAGCTGGTTATGGGAAAGCACTTTATCTCGGTAGTGTCGATACTAAAACAGGGCAGGGTAATACTCCGGTTTCCTTCGGTCCCAGCCGCACGCAGCTTGATAAAGCGATACGGCACCACCCCTCTGCCGCCGTATATTCGCCGCAGCGATCAGGCCGGCGGAGAGTATCCTTCAGACCGGCGAAGATACCAAACGATATTCGCCGGGCAGGATGGATCAGTAGCCGCGCCTACCGCTGGTTTGCATTTTGCGCCTTGCTCACTGGCGGCCTTGAAAAAACGCGGCGTACATTTATCCGCCATTACCCTGCATGTCGGATGGGGAACCTTTGCTCCTCTGGCCGAAGAAAATTTAGCGAGCGGGGAGCTTCATCCGGAAAGCTATGAAATCCCGGAAGCATCCGCCCGGCTTATCAATCAATGCCGGCAAAGCGGCGGACGAATTATAGCCTGCGGTACCACCGTTGCCCGAACCCTGGAATCCGCCGCTCTCTCCGGCGGCCGGATTAGGGCCGGGAAAGGCGAGACTACGCTTTTTGTTCGTCCGGGCTATTCCTGGAAAATAGTATCAGGACTGTTGACGAATTTTCATCTTCCGCGCTCATCATTACTAATGCTGGTTTCCGCCTTGGGAGGCAGAGAGCGTATACTGTTGGCGTATCGTCTGGCTGTTCAAAATAAATATCGTTTTTTTAGTTACGGAGACGCCATGCTTCTGATATAGTAATATGCAATTGATTTATGCGCAGGGGGTAGTTAGTTTCTGTTGCGGAAAGGCTGTTTTCTGAAAGGGTTGTCATACCCGAATGATCTTAGCGGGTATCCAGTGACTTTTAAGCCTTTGAAAATCAAAGCCTCTGGATTCCCGCTAAAGGCATGCGGGAATGACACAACTTCAGTAATAATAAAAATATCTTTCCGCAACCGATACTAAAATAAGCATTAGGAATAATTATATGAAAATCAGATCAGCCTTAAAATCTAAAACCACGCAAAAAAACCTGATTTCTCTTTTCCAGAAAGTAGAAACCAGTCAGGAAGATATGCTCTCGGTCTTGGGAAAATATCTGGATCATCCTCCCGCTGAAATTCCCTTTAAGCAAAAAAAAACCGATCTTCTTCTAATCGCTGAAAAAATCGGCCGGGCTTTTCTGCCTGCTCAACAGGAGTTTATTAAAGGCCATCCGGATAGAGCGATCAAGCATCTTCGGAAGTGTGCTCCAGACCTGGCGGCGGCCGCGAGAAACCTCGAAACTGTAATTTTTGTGGGGTTTATTATCAGGGAAATGATATTCGATAAGATTAAAGAATGGTTTTCCCTGCGTAGACACAATGCTTTACTGGAGGCCTGGGAAAAGTTGTGGCTGACCGCCCTGCTGGAAGTTATCCGCACCTATCTCCGGACTTCCGAAAAGATACTTAATGAAAAAAACCTGGAAAGCTCAATTTTATTTCACACCTCGCAGAGTCTTTCGACCGAACTCGACATGGAAACGCTGCTTGACAAAGTCGTGCTGCATGCCAGCATGCTGCTGCGGATCAAAGAAACTTTTCTTTTCATGGCCGAGACTCCGGAGGATAAAACCGGTGAGACGTCCCGCTTATTTTTACGGGCTTGGAACCAGGAACGCGAAACCTACGGAGAGTACAGCATCCGTTTTGGAGAGGGGCCTATCGGGAAAGCCGCGCAAACCCTTCAGCCGGTAGTTGAAAATAAATTCGCCAAAGCTGCGAAGAAATTGCCCTTCCTGACCAAAGCTACCAGAATCATGGCGGTTCCGATTATTTTTTCAGAAAGATTACTGGGGGTAATATTAGCCGCTGATCAAAGCCGGGAAACGGATTTTACGCCGGAGGAGAAGGAATTATTTTCACGATACGCCTCCCAAATCGCCGTGCCTTTAAAAAATGTTCTGCTTTACCAGGAACAGTCTAGAATCGCCAAAGAATTAGAGGAGAAAAACCGCATTACCGAGGCTCAATCCGAGTTGATTCTGCGCAAGTCCGCGCATTTGCAGATTTTAAATGAGTTTTCTCAGCAAGTCAACTCTTCCCTGGATTTACGCGAAGTGCTCAATCTCCTGGTGAATCAAGCGGCCGAGAGTATTGGTATAAATCGCTGCGCAGTATGGCTTTTTGACGAAAATAGACTGAATTTAGAGACGGTCTCAGGTTTAAACCTTTCTTCTGAAAAAATGATCAAAATGTCCATGCCTTACAAGCATATTCGAGGTACCCGGTTTATGCAAGCGCTTTCCGAACATAAAGCCATAGAAATCCGGTCTAATCAGGATACGGATTTCTGCCAGAAATTTCTTGACAATTATTTCGAAATCAATGCTCTTTTAGTGATTCCCCTAATACTTAAAGATCATGCGATGGGATTAATGGCCATTGGAGATACGCGGGAAACCCACGAATTTCTGGAAGACGAAATAGCATTGCTTTCCGCTTTGGCCAATCATACAGTGTTGGCTATTGAAAACGCCCGCTTGTATCAAAAAGTCAAGGAACAATCCATTACCGACGGATTAACCGGGCTGTACAATCATCGTTTCTTTCAGCTTCGCTTCGCCGACGAATTTATGAACAGCAGAAGATATAAGAATGATCTCGCGCTGATAATGCTGGATATCGATCATTTCAAACTCTATAACGATACCTATGGGCATATTGCCGGAGATTTAGCCTTGAAAGAGATTGCCGGTTTAACGCGCAGCACGGTTCGTGAAAACGACATAGTTTCGCGTTACGGCGGGGAAGAATTGGCGATTATTCTTCCTATGACCAATAACGAGGGAGCCCAGATTGTAGCCGAGCGGGTCCGTCAAGTCATTGCCGAATGCCAGTTTCTCGGGGACATGAACGTCCCCCAGGTCTCGATCACCGTTTCCTTGGGTGTATCAGAGTTTAGTAAAGAAATGAATAAACGTGAAGAACTGCTGCGTGAGGCCGATCTGGCCCTTTACGCGGCCAAAGAGCAGGGCCGAAACCAGGTAATCATATACAATCCGCAATTGGCTGATACCATGTCAAAAAATCAGTCCTGAGCCATCCGTAGTTAGTATCTCTTGTGAAAAAAGAATTTTCCCCTCCCTGGGATCGCCGGGCTCCAGCTCGGCAAGGCAACGCCTCAAGACCAGAAAATGTGCTTACAATTGTATGAAAAATGCAGTATACTTTGATGTGATAAAAGGAGGTAGACAACCATGGCGTCTTTACAGGTCAGAGAATTACCCGAAATAATCTACCGCAAACTTCAAAGACTGGCAAAAAATGAAAACCGGAGTCTGGCACAAGAAGCCGTTATAGTGCTGGTCCAGGGCCTGAATTGCGGTATTTCTCCCAAGGCAAGGCGCCGGCAGTTACTGCAGAACATTGCCGGTCGTTCCGGCGTTTTAACGGGCGCTGCGTTTCCGGATCCGGTAAAACTTATCCGTGAGGACCGGAAGCGATGATCGCAGTTCTGGATACCAGTGCTGCGGTTGAAATTATACTGCGAAAGAAAAGTGCGGATAAGCTGGGAGAAGGGATTTTAAAAGCGGATTGGGTAATCTCGCCGTAGCTTTATATATCAGAAATCACCAATGTTTTCTGGAAATATCATAACCTCAACCACATGCCGATCAAACAATGCGAAGAAGCCATCAAAAATGCTGTTGCCCTGCCTGATGATTATTTCAACGAGAAGGAGATGTACCAGGAAGCCTTTGCTTTAGCCTGCCAGACCCGGAAAACGGTCTATGATATGTTTTTTCTGGTTTTAACCCGCCGAAATAATGGGATTCTCTTTACGATGGATAAGACGCTGAAACAAACCGCTGATAAACACTCGATTAAAACTTACTAAATAGTTATCACACCGCTGCGATTCTGGTGAATTGTAATCACAAGTGCAACATTTTTATGTCGTTAGTAACCCTAATCACAGGCACTGAGTCATAAAGCCGATTTCAGAGTCTTTTTAGGTCGTCATTCCGGCAATCCTTTAGCCGGAATCCAGGACTTATTCTTGCAAACGAAGAATTTTCTGGGCCCCGGCCTGTCCTGGATGATTTAGTCCAGGGATCAAGTCCGGGGTGACGAGCTTTTGTGTTTCCAGTATTTTGAAAAAGCTTCTCAAAGAAGGATAAAATCTCTTTCTGCCAATAAATACTTATGTTGCAATATGAGTTACAATCTGCCTTCCGCAGGCTCCTAATGTAAAATATCTTGCCGGTTTTCCCATAAGAATGATATAATTTCTAAAATTAATAAGGCGAGGTGACGGATTTTGGCAACCACCAAAATAAAAACCGGTGTTTCCGGCTTGGACGAAATTTTACTCGGCGGTATTCTGGAAGGCGAAAGTGTAATGGTCGAGGGGCTTCCGGGAACGGGGAAAACCACGCTGGGAATGCAGTTCATTCTCCAGGGCATTGCCGAGGGCCAACCTGGTCTTATCATTACTTTTGAGGAATTTCCCGCGCAGTATTATCGCGACGCCCTGAATTTCGGTTGGGATCTTAAACAACTCGAAAAGGATCAAAAATTAAAAATCATTATCACCTCGCCTAAAGTGCTCAGCCAGGAAATGGAACGTCCCGGTGGTTTGTTTGACCAGTTAACTCATGATATGGGCATCCGGCGTGTTCTGGTAGACTCGATTAATTTTTTAATCCGGGTTAATGGAGATACTGCCAATCATCGTGATTTAATCAACCGCTTTATTAACGGGTTTAAACGGCAGGGAATAACGAGTTTTCTAGTTAAGGACATAGAGGAAGCAAAGCTGGCCGCCTGGGGTATGTATTCCGTGGATTGCTATATTCGTTTGCATTTCGATCTGGTTCGCGATTACCAGCGGCGCCGGCTGATCGAGGTCTTAAAAGCCCGCGGACAGCGCCATCTGCACGGCCAACATCCTTTTGAAATTACGGAAGAAGGAGTGGAAGTTTATCCTACCGCTTTGCCATGCCAAATAACCGTGGCTACCAGTGAGGCGGCTAAAGAGTCGTGCCGCATCGATACAGGCGTCACGGGCTTGAATGATATGCTCAGCGGAGGTTTTTTCGATGGTCAGACGGTATTAATCGCCGGAACTTCCGGAACCGGCAAGACTAATCTGGCGCTTCACTTTCTGGCCCAAGGCTTGAAATCCGGTGAGACCTGTCTTTATTTTTCCATGGAGGAACAGGGCGGCAATCTGCTGCGGCATGCCCGCGCTCTGGGTTTGGAACTCGATGCGGCCGTCCAGGAAGAGCGTCTCACGCTGCTAAATATTCCCAGCGCGGGTTTAAGCGAGGGTGAATTTCTTCATCTCCTGCGGCGGCACCTGAATGAAATCCGCCCTAAGCGCCTGGTTATCGATCCCATCTCTTTTTTAAACAGCGTAGCTTGCTCCTCCGGAATGGTGCATCTTACGTTTCAAACCATGGTGCATATACTGCAGGAGGCCCGGGTTACCACCCTCTGTACTTCGGAAATTCCCGAGATGGTAAATGATTTCAAACTCAGCGACGATAAGCTCTACTACCTGGTGGACACTGTAATCTTGCTGCGGCTGGCTGAAATCGAGGGCAGTATTCGCAAGGCGATTATGATTATCAAACAGCGGGGCTCCTCGCATGATAGAAGTTTAAGGGAACTACTCATTACCGACAGCGGTGTCGGAATCGGCGAGCCGTTTTTAAGTTACGAGGGAATCTTAAACGGTATGCCCCGCCGTCTTTCCGGAGCGGAACCGACAAAGATTTTGATCGTGGACGATGATTCCCAGATGGTGGAACTGATCAAAGCCAGTTTTCGTGACGAGCGCTTTACTCTGCTTTCCTGCGGCGACGGCGAGAGCGCGCTTCAGATTGCCATGACCGAAGGCCCGGGGCTCATCCTCCTGGATTTAATGCTGCCTAAATTGAACGGTTTCGAGGTCTGCCAACGCATTAAAGCCGATTCCGCCACCATGGACATTCCCGTGATAATGCTTTCTGCCAAGGGCGAAATAGAATCCAAGGTGCGGGGGTTAAAAATCGGAGCCGACGATTATATTACCAAGCCTTTCTCTCCCCAGGAACTGGTTGCCCGCGTTAAAATGATTCTCAGGAGAGTGTACTCGAAGAGGAAAAATTAATGCTCCGTTTTTACCGTGGTTCGGCGGTTATCCTAACCATACTGCTGCTTCCATTTTTCGGCCATGCCCAATTGGATACTTCGGCTGCCCGAGACCGCATAGTCATCGGCGGGCCTTTAGATGTGGCTCCCTATACCTATTTTGACGATTCCGGAGTATATACCGGTTTCTCAGTAGATGTCATACGGGCGGCCGGAGAAATCCTGGCAATTGATAATGTGCTTTTTTATCCGGCTAGCCAGGATGAAAATCTCAAAGCTTTAATCCAGGGTGAACTGGATTGTCTTCATTTTGTCCGTTATACTTCCCACCTGGCCCGGGATTTCACTTTTGCCGCAATCTATCTTGAAAGCCCCTCGGTGATTTTCGTCAGAAGCGAGCGTTATGATATGGCTAACCTGGAAGATTTGGAAGGCAAAAAGATAGTTATTCTAAAAGACGATCCGGCCTATGAACGTTTACGGCTCTTGGGAAAACATTATTTCTTTACCGTGGACCATTACGCCGAAGCTTTCCGCCTGCTTTGGGAGGAGGAAGTTGATGCCTATATCGGTGAACGCTTAAGCGGGCTTCGCTATCTGGGCAAACGTGGTTTAAATGAAAGATTTAAAATTATCGGCACTGAGGTTGCTATATCCCGATTCGGAATGTTGGTCCGGAAGGACCAGCGCAAACTGGCCCAACAAATAAAATACGCGTTCCGGGAACTTGAGAAATCAGGTAAACAGGCGCGAATTTCCTATCAGTGGTTTGGAGAGGGCGGGCATTCACAACCAGTCGTTTCGCGCCGGTTTATTCGTTGGATAATGATCTTTGTCGGCGCCTCGCTGCTGGTTGCCACTATTGTGCTGGGCTGGAACCTGCTGCTGCAGCGCGAATTGCAATTAAAAGCCATTGTGATTGAAAAGACCGTGCTGGATAAAGAAATCATGGAAGAAAAAAGCCGTTTTGAGGCCATTGTACAGTCCATGACCGAGGGATTGATGCTGGTGGATCCCCACGGCAAGATTGCCTATCTGAACGCTCATGGCGCCCAGTATTTGGGAAGGCGTATCCAGGATCTGCTCAATCATCCCCTGAGCGTGGTTAATGATTACATCCTGGCTAAGGTCGAGAATTCGGAAATCCTGCGGCGGAAATTGGAGCATGCTGAACTAAACCCGACTCGTCCCTCCATACTGGAATATACTATGACCGCGGCGAAACGCATAGATATTCGTTTGAAGTTTTTTCCCGTGCGGGATCTCTCCGGAGCCTATGCCGGCCGGGGAATATTACTGGAAGACATCACGCATGAACGGGCCGTGGAACGGCTTAAATCCGAGTTCGTTTCAATTGCCAGCCATGAACTGCGAACGCCCATGACCAGCATTCTGGGTTTTTCCGAACTAATGCTGCTTAAAGACCTGCCGGGGGATGTTGTGAAGCGGTATACCACCCAAATCCACAGCGAGGCGGAACGTTTAACCCGTATACTTAACGACATGCTGGATATCAGTTATCTGGAAAGCGGGGAAGGTATTCTGGAAAAGAAACAAATTCGGATTGTGGATTTGGTCAATGAGGTAGTTGAGAATTTCCGGGCGCAGCTTAAGGACCGCCGTGATCTGCATGTACGCATTAGCGGAAATCCTCAGTGCGTAACCGCGGATCAAGATAAAATAACCCAGGTTTTATGGAACCTCCTTTCCAATGCCGATAAATATTCCGCTGCCGGAAGGGAAGTATTGATTGATGTTATCGCCCGGCGGCAAGCGGATCCGGAATGGGGAATCAATATTGAGGAATTGGATATAATTCTACCGGCCATAGAGTTGAAAGTGACGGATTTCGGTCAGGGCATCCCTCAGGATCAGCTTTCCATGATTTTCATTCCGTTTCACCGCGTAGAAACCGAGGTTCATACCATCCGTGGCACCGGGCTGGGTTTGGCAATTGTCAAACGTATAGTAGAGGCCCATGGCGGCCGGGTTTGGGCGTTCAGCGAACCAGGCAAGCAAACGGTGTTTTCCGTGCTTTTACCGGTCGAGCGGACTTAGAGGGGGTGAGCGTGCGTGCGGCAAGCGTTGGTGGCTTTTTTAGAACAAAACCTAGAACATATTCTGGAGGATATCCTCGCGGAATTCCCCCTGCGTTTTAAAAAGCACCGCCAGAATGTCGAACTCATAAATATCCGGCGTTCCGCGGAGCCGCCTATCAAATTAATTCTTCAGGCGTTGCGAGGCCGGCAACCCAATGACCAAGAACTGGATATGGCCTTAACCGACCTGGGCGAACAGGGCGCCCGGCAGGGATATCCGCTTTCCCAAGTGATTGGAATATTCCAATTGGCGAGGGAAGTAATTTACCGCTATATCCGGAAGGCCTGCCGGAAGCATCCGGATATTCCAACCCGGCAATTGTTAAAATTCGATACTCAAATGTGCCGGCTTTTCGACCGGATAGAATTGGGAGTGGTCAATCCCTATCTGCAATTTCAGGATAATATTATCCTGGTCCAGCAATCTTTTTTAAAACATAAATTCTTGTCGCTGTTCAAGCTGGTGGAAGCTGTTTCTTATAATCTAAATATCCGGGAATTCTGTAAAATCCTGCTGGACTATCTCTGCCGGTTTTATAACGTGAAAATATCCGGAATTTTCCTTATGGACGAGCGGGAGAAAGAGCTTTATCCTCAACATATCACCGGTTTATCCTCCCGTTTTAAGCATAAAGCTCGTTGGTCGGTGCTGCAGGGTACCATCCAGCGCTGCCTGAAAGAAGGCCGGGGACTGGCAATGGTTGATGCGCCTTTTCGCAGGGAGGATATAACGATTCCCGTTCCGGAGAATAATTCCCGGGGACGCAAGCCTGGCCGGGCTGCCGATTCTCCGGAATGCCATTCTCTATATGCTCCCCTGATCGGACGTCAAGGAACCTACGGTGTGGTTTCTCTTCATGACTTGAAAATGCGCCGTTTTTCCCAGACGGAACTCCAGCAAATTGAAACTCTGGCGCGGATTACCGCCGTAGCTTTGGAAAACGCCAAGTTTTACGAGAACTTAACCCAGGAAAAGGGCAAGCTGGATGCCATTATTAACTCCATTTCTGATGGACTGATTTTATTTAATTTTCATGAGGAAATCATTTTTATCAACGAACAGGCTGCCCGCTATCTGCAAGAACCGGTTCACATATTAACCGGATTGTCCGCCTCCATAGTACCCGAACGTCTTCTGGCTAACGTCAAGGATTCCTGCGTTTTGCAGAGTTCCTATCTTCAGGCCTTGACGAATATTTCAGACCATCCTGTATTGAAATTTACTTTATATCGGCCCGAGGTAAAGGATATTCGTTTGACCATGTTTCCGGTGAAAGACCATGAAAACCGCTTTATCGGCCGGGGATTAATCATCGAAGATATCAGCCATGCCAAAGAAGTCAACCGCATGAAATCGGAATTTGTCGCGATCGCCAGCCATAGCATGCGCAACCCCATGACAAGTATTCTGGGGTTTTCCAGCTTATTAGTCGAGAGAAAGCTGACCGAATCGACTCAGCGCAAATACTTGAATAATATTTACCGGGAATCCCTCCGATTAACCCATATTTTGAACGATATGCTGGAACTTACCAATATTGAAGCCGGGAAAATGTCCCTGAATTTGATCACCGTGGAAGCCGGCGAACTGGTCAACTCTATTGTTAAGGAGGCGAGAATTCAATACCAACGTGAAATCAATTTGCAACTGGGAGAAAAACTCCCGCGGCTGATCGCCGATCGGCAGAAAATGCATCAGGCCATTCATAAACTAATATCCAACGCGGTTAAATATACTACCGGAAAAATTACTCTTTCGGTTAAAAAAGTTGCCCGGCCGCATTTCCGGAAAAAATGGAACCATTCCAATATTAACCTGAATATTCCCGGGATGTATCCCGCCCTAGCCTTCTGCCTGGAGGATGAAGGCAAGGGTATTCCCGCCGACAAGCTGGAAGAAATTTTCGAACCTTTTTTTCGCCTAACGGAATATACTAATGTCCAAGACGGATCGGGATTAGGACTTACCATCGTACGTTACCTGGTAGAGGCCCATGGCGGAAAACTTTGGGTTGAATCCAAGCCTGACCAGGGAAGCGCTTTTACCTTTATTCTTCCTTTGGAATTAACTCGTTCCGACAGGAAAACCGGAACCTTAGTGACTTGAGCATAAACTTTAAAATCATCAGGACCTGGGGCCACGCCCGAGCCGGACAATTATCCCTGCCGGATAAACGAATTATAGACACCCCGGTTTTTATGCCGGTCGGTACTCAGGCTACGGTAAAAACCCTGGAAATCCGGGATTTAAATGCCCTGGGCGTTAAAATATTACTCAACAACGCCTATCATCTTTACTTAAGGCCCGGGATGAAGATAGTGGACGAGGCCGGCGGACTTCCCAATTTTATGAATTGGAAAGGCGGGCTGATCACTGATTCAGGCGGATATCAGGTCTTTTCACTCTACGGTTTACGCAAATTAAAGCCGGAAGGCATTCACTTCACATCTCATCTGGACGGCTCGAGCCATCTTTTCACACCCGAGTCGAATATGATATTACAGCATACCCTGGGCGCTGATATTATTATGGCCCTGGATGTTTGTGCGGCGTATCCCTCGCCGGCCGATGAGATTATAAAGTCTGTTGAATTAACCACCGCTTGGGCCAGACGTTGTTTAGAAAAACATGAAGCCTTGGGCGGAAAGCAGGCTCTTTTCGGTATTATACAAGGAGGAGTGATCCGGGCGTACCGTGAAATTTCAACCCGCGAAATAACCGCTATGAATTTTCCTGGGTACGGAATCGGCGGTTTATCAGTAGGTGAGGGGCCAATGCTTATGAATGAAGTCCTGGATATCCTCGCCCCGCTTATTCCCGAAGAAAAACCCCGTTACTTAATGGGGGTCGGAACTCCGCAGGATCTTTGGGATGCCGTGGCGCGCGGAATGGATATGTTTGATTGCGCTATGCCTACCAGGATTGCGCGGAATGGCACTTTATATACTTCCCGGGGCCGCCTGGTAATTAAAAACGCAGCCTATGCCAGAGATTGGTCCCCCCCGGATCCCCAATGCATCTGTCCGCTTTGTTCCAATCACAGCCGCGCCTATTTGCGCCATCTGTTCAACACTCATGAAATTACCGCTTTGAGACTTTCTACTTTACACAACCTGACATTCATGCTAAATTTATCCGACCTTATCCGGAAAGCCATTTTAAGCGGTGATTTTGAAGAAACCAGGCGGGAATTCATGGATAGATATAAATCCGGAGATGTTCCGGAATAATTATTAGATAGTATCTGTTGCGGAAAGCGAGTTTTAGCGGACTTCCCACGTTTGTCATTCCGGCATGCTTTTAGCCGGAATCCAGTGACTTTTAATTCCTTTAAAATCAAAGCCTCTGGATTCCCGCCTGTCCTGGATGATTTAGTCCAGGGATAAGTGCATTCGGGAATGACAACCAAAAAAACAGACTAAATACTTAGGCTCCTCGCTTCATCAAATTTATAATAAAACTCAAGGAGGTTTTTTACTTATGAATAATTTAATGCAATATACTATGGCCCCGGGCCCCAACAAGTCCGGTGCCGGAGCAGAAGGTGGAGAAGGAGGAAGTCCGGGCGCAGGGTTCATGTCTCTCATGCCTTTAGTACTTATTTTTATATTGTTTTATGTGCTTTTTATTTTGCCCCAAAGGAAACAACAGAAAAAGCAGAAGGAAACTCTTAGTCTACTTAAAAAAGGCGATGAAGTGGTTACTTCCGGCGGTATGTTTGGAACCATCGCGGGATTCAACGAGAGGGAAAATACGGTTTATTTAAAGATGGCGGAGAATGTTAAAATCGAGATCCAGCGATCCTCAATAGGCGGACTGCGTCAAGCCCATACGCCGGAACAAAAAAAATAAATTTGTCGTTATTGTCTTCCTAGGAGCCTGTCGGACTTAACAACAAAAGGCAGTTTTTCTAAGTTTCCCCCTTTGACAAAGGGGGAGAATGACTAAAGTCCGACAGACTCCTAGACCCCAGCTTTTGCCGGGTGACACCTTAGTTGTCATTCCGGCATGTTCGTCACCCCGGAATGCCTGAATCCGGGGCGGAATCCAGTCGTTAGAGCATCGCCGGCAGTTGTAGGGGCGGGTTTCAAACCCGCCCCTTACATTTCGTGGTGCTATAATAGTGAGGTGGCATGCAACGTCTCCTATCATTATTTTTAGCCGGATGCTTTTCTTTCATCCTTGCCTCTCCCGGACAGGCAACCGGTATGAACGAGGATCAATTTCGCCGTTTTTACTACTATTATTACCAGTCTCCCAAGCCGCAACTGCTTAAGTCCGCCCTGAAATATTATTGTAATACTTATGACTCTGATATATCCGAACATGAAGAACGAATTAATAAAATGGCTATGGCGCGCTTTTTCGCCGTTCTGGCCGCCGGGCATCCACGTATCTGGCGCGAAGGCGAAAAGATATTTGCCAATGCTTCCTGGGGACAGAAATCCGTATTACTGGAAATTTTTAAACATTCCCGGGATGAACAACTGCAAAATCATTTATCTGCCTGGATTCGCGCCGAGCCGAATAACGAAAAACGTATATGCCTTGAAAAGGTCGCACTAACTTCAGGAAATCCCCGGGATATTTTGAAACAGCCTATACAGGATCGGAACCGGCTGGAAGAACAATGGGCTTGTTTTTTCGCCTTAGGCAATACCAGCGTAGTATATGCCAGCTTGGATTTTTTATCCCATACCTGCCGCGGTCAAATCTGTTCACTTACATCTCCGGGCAAGAAAATTCAGGGAGTTTCTCCCGGTAAACGCCGGCTGAGAAAACATATTATCAGCAATCTGGCTAAACGTTCCCGCGCGCATCCTGTGATACGGGAATTATTGGCAGAGCAAGCAGGGCGTCATTCTGAATCCGAAATCCAGATTATTCTCCTGAACATACTGGCTCCCTTGGTACTGGATTTGCAAAATTTCAAAACCGCCCAAAGTCTGGCTCCCTTGATGGATAAATTGTGGGATGGAACTCCAGAACAAATCTACTATCAAGGCGCGATAGCTGCTTTAGAACTGCACGCCGGGAGAACCTCAGGGGCCATTAGAAAATTGGAAAAAGCTAAAGACGTTAAAGCTGAACGGCTTCGTGGTTACTGGGCCTATCAGAAAACGCCTAGCCGTAAATTGCTTCGGGCGCAGAGCCATCTCCCGGCCGGCGGTGCAGGAATACCGCAGCGTTCCAGCCAAGCGCTGGCGCAGGCCAAAAGCCTAAGAACCGTCGAATTTTGGAATATTGAACCTCTACCTATGACCGAGAGTTCTGATGTTTACTTCCATCAGGTAAATACGGCTTTTTCCAGTCCGGACCAATGCTTTTTTTCAAATATTTATGCCGGACGAACCGAAACTTGGTTTATGCAAGACGATAAATCATACCGTTATATCAGCCGGAAGGGAACTTGGGTGGAGGTGCGAAATCAAGTCCGCCGGAAGCAGGTACAGGCCTTATGCAGTACCGAGAACGTCCGGAAATTTATGGCCCGTGAATATCCCAAAACCATCAGCCACATCCCAGGCCCCCAAGGCAAAAAAATAACTGTTTTGAAATATGAAAACCCGGAAAACACCGATCTGCTCTGTGAGGATTTTAGTGTTTTATTTCCCGGACACCTTAGTAAAATCAAGGCCGATTTTTACATAGAACCGGAACACGGCCGGCTTTTACACCTGCATGTGTGGGTGGAAATATTTTCAGGAGATAATAAAGTCGCCCAGGGCCAGATAGACCGTATCTACTATGATTATGATTCTGTAAAACTGGATTGGATAAAATAGACAACGTCTTAACAATGTCACCCACGGATGTAGGGGACTGTCGGACTTAGTTGTTGACTTATGATATAACGACAGCATTTTCCCTCTTTTCAAAAAGGGGGATTAAGGGGGATTTTGCATATGAAAGCGGGCGTTTTATTGATTAAATCCCCCCTGCCCCCTTTACAAAAGGGGGAGAATGACTTAAGTCCGACAGACTCCTAGTGGCGTTTAATTAAACGCCCCTACAACTTACCGGCAATACCATAATCTTCGCATGATTTCTCCTTGAATTCGGTCTAAATAATCAGGCGGGAGAAAGATTAATCCCCTATTGACAGATTCCGCCGGATCGCTCACAATTCACGGAGGTAGTACCATGGTGGAAGAAGGAAGGATTAGCATGACGGAATTTAATACCGTAGTAGAAAATTTTCGCTCGGACATAAGAAAGGTAGTTGAAGTAGTAAACCATAGATTTGATCGCGTGGATGGGCGAATGGATGGATTGGAAGGCCGGATGGGCAAGATGGAAGGGAATATGTTTGTTATGGAAGGCCATATGGACAAGATGGAAGGGAATATTTGCTCTATGAAAGAACAAATTGGTCTTTTGCATGAGGGACAAACCGAGATCAAAGCGGAGTTGAAATCAGAACTGAAAAACAAGGTTTCCTATGCAGAGTTCGAAAAATTGGAAAAACGGGTAGTGCGCCTGGAAACCAAGGTTGCTTGAATATTGAAAGTATATATCAAAACATTCGGCTGCCAGATGAACGAGTACGATTCCGAGCGTCTGGCTCAATCCCTGTTGGAGGATGGCTGGACCAGGGTACAGGAAGCGGAAGCGGCGGATTTACTTCTGGTTAATACTTGTACGGTCCGTAAACTGGCTGAAGAAAAGGCCTTTTCCCTGATTGGACGCTGGGCCAAAATTAAAGAGCAACGGCCGGACCTGGTTATCGGCATGGTAGGATGCCTGGCGCAGCATCTGCAGGACCAGGGTTTTAAACGCGCGCCCGCTATAGATTTCATGGCCGGCCCCCGGGCCATTACGCAAGTACCCAAAATAGCGAAGCAGGCCGGCCGCGGGAAGCCGGTGAGTGAATTCGGCGTATGTGAGTTCGGCCAGGGCTGGTATCCCAAGCATGACGGAAGTACAGTGACGGCTTATGTGGCCGCGATGGAAGGATGCGACCAATTTTGTGCTTATTGCGCAGTACCACGGGCTCGGGGCAGGGAATTCTCCCGGCCTTGCCAGGATATTTTATCCGAAATCAGGCGCCGGGTGGCTTCCGGAACCAGTGAAATAACCTTATTAGGCCAAAATATCACTCGCTATGGATATAATCAGCCGGATAAAACTGATCTGGCAGAATTACTTCGCTTGGCGGCTGATATACCGGATTTATTAAGACTTCGTTTTCTTACCGGACATCCGAAGGCCTTTAACCAGCGCTTAATCCGGGCCATGGCTGAAATACCTCAAGTATGCGAATCAATCCATCTGCCCCTGCAAGCTGGATCTGACTCCATTTTAAGCGCTATGAAGAGGGGATATACTGTTGCCGATTATTCCGAACTGGTACAACAACTCCAGGCGGCCATTCCCGGACTTACCATTTCAACCGATTTTATTGTTGGATTTCCAGGCGAGACGGAAGAAGATTTCCAGGCTACTCTTGATATCGCCGAAAAAATTTCATTTTATATGGCTTATTGCTTTAAATTCTCAGCCCGCAAAGGTACGGTTGCAGCCCTCCTGCCGGACCAAATTTCGCGGGAAGTCAAGGAGAACCGGCTGGCCCGGTTGTTGCAGAAATTAGAATGTTCAGCACTTAATATCAGGACATCGTTAGTTGGAAAACGGGACAAGGTGTTGATAGAAAAGCCGGATCCCAGGACCAAGCAGTGTCTTCAGGGCCGGACGCGCACCAATCACATCGTGAATCTGGAAGGACCCCGGGAATGGATCAGCAAGGAAATAGAGGTAGAGATTACCTCGGCACAGAACTGGTCACTTACGGGGAAAGCAATATAGAAAGCATAAAAGGAAACAAAATGAAACGCTTAATTATAATCACCTTTGCCCTCATTTTTAGTCTACTAGCCGGTTTCTGTCAGGCCGAGAGCGAGATGCACCTGAATGAAGAAGCCAAGTATGGTCAGGCGATCCAGTTATTCAACCAGCATAATGTGGAATCAGCCCGTAAGGCCTTAAGGGAATTCCAGAAGGAGTATCCCAGTTCACGCTGGAAATTCGCGGTCCAATTACGATTAGCTGACCTGGAGCCGACCCCGGCCGAGGCCCTTAAAATGTATAATGAAGTTCTTGCTCAGGCCGACCCCGGCGAGTGGGAAAGGGAGGCGCGTTGGGGGCTGGCAAGCTCCCTCTTCGTGCTGGGCCGGTATAAAGAAGCCCTGGAACATCTGGTTAAGGTGACACCCGAAAATGAAAACCCTTGGTGTGAGCCGGCTATATATCTGGCCGGTCAGTGCCAACTAGCTTTAAAAAAATATCCGGAAGCCCATGCCTGGTTTTCGGGCTTGATCGAAAAGTATCCCCAAAGTCCCTGGGTGGGAAGAGCTTTAGCCGGCCTGGGCGACGCTGAACTGGGGAATAAAAATATCCCGGCGTCTCTGAAAACCTATAATCGCTATTTACGTGAATTTCCGGAAGGGGATTTGTCTCCCATGGTATTGCAGCAAAAAGCGCGTGCCCTTGAGCAGCAGAATATGCCAGACGAATCCGCCCGCGTTATTCATGAGATGGTCACCCGCTACTCGGACAGTTACGAGGCCCGGCAGGCTCGCACCCGGTTATCCCAAGTTATAAAAAAAATCACTATACAAGTAGGAGCCTTTTCCCGGCCCGAGTATGCCGCTAAACTTGAAAAAAAACTTCGTAAAAAAGGCTATAATGCCTACACTCTCCAGACAAAAGGAGAAAATGGGGAGTTTTATCAAGTAAGAGTGGGCAGTTACACCAGCCGGGAATTTGCCGAGAATTTCGCCGGAAAACTGGAAAAGAAAGAAAAGTTGCCATTTATTATAATGCCTTATATCAAACCGCCGGACAGCGGAACTGAAGCAGAATAATGGTGATATCCTAGGAGTCTGTCGGACTTCGGCACAAAATCGGATTTTGAGCACTCTTCCCCCTTTGCAGAGGTTGTGTCGTAATAGTTTTTTAAGGTTGTCATTCCGGCGAAAGCCGGAATCCAGGCTGCAGGCTGCAGGCTGCAGGCTGTTTATATTACAATGCTTTTCTGGATTCCGGCTTTCGCCGGAATGACGGAAAAGTGCAAAAATTCGAATTATGACACAGCCTCTGCAAAGGGGGATTGAGGGGGATTTTGTATATGAAAGCGGGCGTTTTATTGATTAAAT
>CBDUZI010000020.1:0-37350 GCA_965371665.1 uncultured bacterium | reverse complement strand
ATAATGTCCTATTCTAGGAGTCTGTCGGACTTTAGTCATTCTCCCCCTTTTGTAAAGGGGGCAGGGGGGATTTAATCAATAAAACGCCCGCTTTCATATGCAAAATCCCCCTTTATCCCCCTTTGTCAAAGGGGGAAACTTAGAAAAACTGCCTTTTGTTGTTAAGTCCGACAGGCTGCTAGCAAAATGATAATGTCCTGTTCTGGGAACCTGAGCAATTAGTTGCTTTTAACATAAATAATTCCTCCCCCTCGAGAGGCTGTGCCGCAACTCTGTTTTTGAGCAATTTCACTAAGTTTGTCATTTCGAGGCATAGCCCTGGACTAAACCATCCCCTGGACTAAACCATCCAGGACGGGCAGGACGGGCCGAGAAATCTCCAAACTTCCTTTTAAATTAAGCGTTTTCGTGAAGATTCCTCACGGAGCCTGTCCTGAGCCGACTTTAGAATGTAGCAATAGACTACATTTTCAAGTATGCGTAGAGATCCCTCGCCTACGGCTCGGGATGACATGCGAAGGATTCGGAATGACAAAGTGACATAAATGTGTCTAAAATTCAATTGCGACACAGTCTCCGAAAGGCTGTGTCATAATAGCTTTTTAAGGTTGTCATTCCGGCGAAAGCCGGAATCCAGGACGCATACTGCTTATATTACAATGCTTTTCTGGATTCCGGCCTGTCCTGGATGATTTAGTCCCGGGCTTTCGCCGGAATGACGAAAAAGTGCGAAAATTCGTGTTGTGACACAACCTCCGAGGGAAGCGGCAAGAATGAGCTTTTTTCAATATACACATTTTTTTCGCAATAAAAATATTCATCCCCGGTCTAACTCTTTAAATATAAGAAGGAGGAATAATATGTTTTCGCAGATCATGAGCAGTGCCCTTTGGGGAATCTCGTCCAAGCTGGTACATGTGGAAGTGGACGTCAGTCTGGGATTACCCGGATTTTGTATGGTAGGCCTTCCGGATGCGGCTGTCAAAGAAAGCCGCGACCGCGTAGTGGCCGCTTTGAAAAATTCCGAATTGGACCTGCCGCCGCGCCGAATTACCATTAATCTGGCGCCCGCTCATCTGCGTAAAGAAGGACCGGCATACGATCTTCCCATAGCTCTCGCCATTTTAGCCGCAACCGGCCAGCTGAAGCCCGAAGCCCTGTCCGGACATCTGGTTTTCGGCGAACTTTCGCTGGATGGCCGCCTCTGTCCGGTTCGCGGTGCGCTATCTTTGGCTTCCGCCGCCCGGCCGGCCAAGATCAAGCGCATCGTACTCCCGGCCGAAAACGCCATGGAAGCCGCGGCTATCCGCGATTGCGAGATTCTGCCTATGAAGAGTTTATTGGAAGCGGTCGACTATTTCTCGGGAAAAACCCCGCCCGAACTTTTTCATCTCGATATTGAGCAATTTTTCAAATCTTCGCATATACATAATGTGGATTTTTCCGATGTGCGAGGCCAGGAGCATGCCAAGCGGGCCCTGGCAGTGGCTGCGGCGGGCGGGCATAATGTTCTCATGATCGGCCCTCCGGGAAGCGGCAAAAGCATGCTGAGCCAAAGGCTTCCCAGCATTCTGCCGGAACTGACGCTGGAAGAATCGCTTGAAACCACACGCATCTACAGCATTAGCAGCCGGCTCTCACCTGGCCAGTCCTTAATCAACTGCCGTCCCTTTCGCGCTCCCCATCATACGGTTAGCGATATTGCATTAATCGGCGGCGGTTCCTATCCCCGGCCCGGAGAGGTTTCCCTGGCCCACCATGGGGTGCTTTTCCTGGATGAACTTCCCGAATTTTCGAAAAACGCCCTGGAGGTTTTAAGGCAGCCCCTGGAAGATGGCCAGGTTACAATTTCCCGCGCCGCCGCGGCAGTAACTTTTCCTTCCCGCTTCATGCTGGTGGCAGCCATGAACCCCTGTCCTTGCGGTTACTATACAGATCCTTCCAGAGAATGCACCTGCCACCCGGCCCAGATCCATAAATATCTGGGTAAAATCTCCGGCCCTCTGCTGGACCGTTTTGATATCCATCTCGAAGCCCCGGCAGTCAAGTACCAGGAACTAATCGGGCAGGGTGCCTCGGAAACTTCGCATTCTATCCGGGAGCGAATCACGGCGACACGGCAGCGGCAAAGCCAACGATACCGGAATGATCCCGGGGTATTCGTCAATGCCCATCTTGGTCCGCGTCTGATCCGCAGTTACTGCCATTTAGGCCCGGAAGGTCATGCCCTCTTAAAAGCCGCCATGACCCGCCTGGGCTTATCCGCCCGGGCCTATCATCGTATTTTAAAAGTAGCCCGCACGATCGCGGATCTGGAGGGCGAGGAAAATATCCAACCAGCACATGTGGGTGAAGCCATTCAATACCGGGCGCTGGATAAGCATTATTGGGGCCGGCGTCCGGGGGGATAATAAAATCAAATTCAACCTATTGACAGGTTTTTCCGCCTGCCCTATTATATCAACCTTGTGCTGTGGTAGCAGCGCAAAGCACCTGTAATATTTTAGCCATTCGTTAAGGCATTTCCGGTTGTTGTCTATCAGCCATTTACCAGAACCTCATCGGCATTTGTAGGGGCGTTTAATTAAACGCCCCTACATCCGTGGTGACATATTCCGGCTTTCAGGATTAAAAAACAGCATAAGATTTTTACCTGCGGAAAAGCTAATTTATTACCAGCAACTTGTGATTATTCTTTAAGGAGTTTAAACGTGTCTACTTCGGCCGACGCTCTTAATATTGATACGCGGATCATCAAAATCTGCGACCGCATCAATGAAGTGTTATTGTACCTGGTTTTTTTTTCCATCCCGGTCTTTTTTATTATCCTGACGCGGGATCAATTTGAACTGCCCAAATTAACTCTGCTGAGAATTCTTACCGCCGCTATGCTGGGCGTCTGGGTGATCCGGATAATCGCGGCCCGGCGCTGGGAATTCCGGACCACTCCGCTGGACCTGCCGATTCTGGCCTGGTGCGTTCTCCAGATTGCCACCACCCTGCTATCGGTCTCCCCCTATATCTCCTGGCGCGGAGAGTATGAAAATTTCCGCGGACTGCTAACGGTTTTTAACTATGTGGTGCTGTATTACCTGATGGTTAATTTTATCCGCTCCCGCGCCCAGATTGACCGCTTGCTGTTTACAATTCTGCTGGCCGGGCTGATCGTGACAGGTTACGGCGTAGCCCAATTCTTCGGAATTGATTTTATCGCCTGGAACCCTGCTTCTATTTCTCCGGGCCGCTACTTTTCCACCTTGGGCAATCCCAATTTTCTGGCCGCCTACCTGGCCATGGTAATGCCTCTCCTGGTGGTCTTTTTTATAGAAACTCCCTCAACCTTCAAGCGCGGTCTGCTCTTGATTAGTTTTGTGCTCATGTTTTCAGCTCTGATGGGGACGTGGAGCCGGGGCGGCTTCCTGGGCCTGGTATTTGCCCTGGCGGTCCTGGCGGCTTTCGGAATATACCAAATTGGGCGGCGCTCGCAAAATCAGGCCCCACAGCAGAAGCACAGCCTCGGCACCCGCCTGTTTCAAGCCGGACGCGTGCACCGGCCCTGGCTGGTTCTGATCGGTTTGATCCTGGCTATCCTGGTGGCGATCTCGGCCACTTTCGGACGAAACCACATGCTCCGTCTCGCCGATACCATCATGCATTTACCCAAGGCCATCCAAATCTCCCGCCTGCATATCTGGGGGCCGGCACTTAATATAATCAAGCAACATCCGTTTCTCGGCACGGGACTGGACACTTTTAAAACCGTGTTTCCGCGTTACGCCACTCCGGATTTCGCAGCCATTGACGGCGCCAATGTCGCCTCGCGAACCGCGCATAACGAAATCCTCCAGGTATTAGCCACCCAGGGTTTTATCGGGCTGGTGATCGTAACCTGGTTGACCATTATGCTCCTTATAAATTGGTACAAAGCCTTTGCCCAAAACCAGAATCGCTGGCAGGATCGTTTGATCCTGGTCGGCCTGCTAAGCAGCTGGACCGCCTATTCGATTCAAAATATCTTTTCCTTCGGAGTCGCCTGCATTGATACTTTCTACTGGTTGATACTGGCAGTGGTAGTTCTGCTGCAAGGCGGCCCCTTAGCCCAAGCCGAGAGAGCGCTCTCACAAACCCCGAACCCGCATCCGGGATTTCTGCTGGTCCGCCTCTCCCGGATCCGGGGAGTAGTGATACTGCTCACGCTGCTGGGTTCGGGGTGGATGGCTTGGCTGGCCGCCAGAACCGCTTTGGCGGATTATGCTTTTAACCGCGGAGCTTTTTACCGGATGCACCGGATGTGGGATCAGGGTATCCAGGCCTTTTCCGAAGCCGCCCGGCTGGCTCCCACAGAGGTCAAGTACGCGGTCTATAAAGGCCTGGCCTTTGAAGAAAAAGCCAAAATCGTGCCTGCTGACCAACAGCAGAAGAATATCGATAAAGCCATCCTGGCATATCAGGATGGGGTGCGCATGAATCCCCACAACGCGTACTACCTGGGCAACTTAGGCCGGGCTTACGGATTTGCGGCTCATCTTAATCCCACCTCGTCCGAGTACTATGAAAAAGCCGTCGCTTATTTTCAAAAAGCCATTGCACATGCGCCGGTAACCATACTTTTTTATCAAAACCTCGCCATGACATACTTGAGCCATGGCGATGAATCCGGGTTCCATGAAGTACTGGCGCGGCTGACGGCCTTTGATTCCCAGGCCGGAGCGAAATTGGTCTTTAACGCCGGTAATCATCTTTATAATTTCCGTCAGTTGGTCAAAGCCCGGGAATTTTATGAAAAAGCCGTGCAGCTTGATCCTGATTACGTGGAAGCTCACTTTAATCTGGGCGTAGTTCTGGCTCAAACCCTCGGCCCGGTCCAGGCCATTCCGCAATGGCAGCGCGCCCTGGAACTCAAGCCTGATTTCGGACCGGCCCGGCAAATGCTCGAGCGTTATAAATCAAGCTCTAGGCCCCTGCCCGGCCAGATGATTATTAATTAGTATTTTCAATGTAAGTAATTAGTGATGTTGCGAAGAACGATTTTTAGGTCGTCATTCCGGCGAAAGCCGGAATCCAGCGCCTCTATATCTCACAATATCAAAATACCATGTAATTACGCGGCTTGCCGGGCATATAAATACTTTTGAAAATCAATAAAGGTAGCGCGAATATTTTGAACACCGCCTAAAATTTCTTCGGCATCGCTGATGGCCTGGTATTTCAGCGTCAGCAGGCCGGGCAGTTTTTCCTGGGCAAGCTCTTCGACACCGGTTTCAATATATTTGCCAAGCACAAATTCCAAAAAATCTTTCTGATTATTATCCAACCCGGCAAATATTTTTGCTTGTGCCTGTGCTACCCGCGTTTCCCGGGTAATTGGCTTCATCGCAAAAGAGACGTATTCAAGCACATCAAACAGGTCGCTTTTTTCGGCGTCGATCAATTTCTGCAAAGCAGCCAATTCGTCCCGGCCGTACCCGGCAGCGGCGAGTTTTTCAAGAAATGCCTGGCGTGTAATCGGGTTAGACCATATTTTGCGCAGTTCTTCTTCGCTTTTAAAAAAAGCCGGCAGTGCGCCAAACAGATTTTGCAGAAATTCTTCTGCTGAAATCGGTTTTCCGTCAGCACTCCAAAAAGAGGTGGAAATCATATATTGTATTTTTCTTTCTTTGCCATCGCCTAATTTAATTCTTAGCTTCCTTCTTTTTTCTTTGATATCATAATCCCCATCATCTTCTTTCCCACCATCCTGCCACGAAAAAACTTTTGGTTCGCATATTTTTTCAGACGGCTCCACAGGCTCGCCGTCCCATTCCGGATCAACAAAATGATGGTACGCATCGACAAAATCATAGAGGGTGAAATACTCTTTGCCGTCAAACAGCCGTGTACCTCGGCCAATGATCTGCTTGAACTCGATTATTTTATTGACCGGCCGCATCAGTACGATGCTGCGAATATTGCGCGCATCCACGCCGGTGGAGAGCTTTTGCGAGGTAGTGAGAATCGTTGGGATGGTTTTTTCATTATCCTGAAATTCCCGCAAATATTGTTCGCCCAGCGCGCCGTCGTTGGCAGTAACGCGGACGCAGTAGTTCGGTTCCCGGCTGGTTTTATATTGGTTGACTAAATCCCGCACCGCCAGCGCATGAGCCTGGGTGGCGCAGAAAACAATAGCCTTTTCATTCTGATTGATTTCAGAGAGAAATATCCGTACCCGCTTGGCTTCACGTTCTTTGATCTCGATAATTCTATTAAAATCCGGTTCTGTGTAAATTTTGCCTTCTTCTATTTCACCCTCGATAATCTGGTCATCCGAAGTATAGATATAATCATCTATCGTGGTCTTGATCCGCTTTACCTTGAACGGCGTCAGAAAACCGTCGTTGATCCCCTCCTTGAGTGAATAGATATACACCGGCTCGCCGAAATAGCGGTAAGTATCCATATTTTCCTTACGTTTGGGCGTTGCGGTCAAACCAAGCTGAACAGCCGGCGAAAAATATTCCAAAATACCGCGCCAGTTCCCCTCATCGTTCGCGCCGCCGCGATGGCACTCGTCTATAATGATAAAATCAAAATAATCCGCAGGATATTCGCCAAAATACGGCGTATTATCCGGGCCGCTCATGAAGGTCTGAAAGATGGTAAAGAAAATGCTGCCATTGGTTGGCACACTTCCATTTCTACTGATTTCTCTAGGATTAATTCGGACCAGCGCATCTTCCGGAAATGCTGAAAACCCATTAAACGCTTGATTTGCAAGTATATTTCTATCTGTTAAGAACAAAATGCGCGGCCGGCGGGAACCATCGCGCTTCAGGTTCCAGCGGGTCTGAAAAAGTTTCCAGGCTATTTGAAAGGCAATAAAGGTTTTACCTGTACCGGTCGCCAGGGTGAGCAAAATGCGCTGTTTTTCTCCGGCAATAGCGGACATGGTATTATTAACCGCGATTTCCTGATAATAGCGCACCTCCTTGGTTCCGCCTACATCCTCAAACGGCACCTGATCAAAAGCTTCCCGCCACTGGTTTTGAATGGCAAAAGTCTTGTTCCAGAGTTCATCCGGTGTGGGAAAAGCGGCGATCAAACCTTCATTGCCGGTATTCATACATATCTGATAAACCTCTTTGCCATTACTGGCAAAGGTCGTGTCCATGTGCATTTTTTCAGCGTAGTTTTTTGCCTGCGCCACCCCTTCGCCCACTCCAAGCTCATCGCTTTTGGCTTCGACAACAGCAAGTTTACGGCCCTGATACACCAGCACATAATCAGCTATCAGCGGCTTGGCGCGTCCGCCGCGGGTCTGGATTTTACCGGCAGTAATAGGGTATTCCCGCAGAACTTTTGATCCTTCGATTACGCCCCAGCCGCTGGCTTTCAGCTTGGGGTCAATGAGTTCCGCTCTGGTCTCCGCTTCGTTCATGATTAGTCTTCCAGCTCCAATTTATCATCTTTTTCCAGATAATTCTGTTTCGAAATAACACTTCTGTCCAGTTCTTTTTCGGTCTCTTTTCTGGCATTTCCGGCAACTTTACCCCCGCGCCTGGCAACCTTTTTATTTCGAGTAAAGGTATCCGGCTTCTCTTTTTCGGAAATCTCTGTTGTAACACGCTCGCCCAGCATATTAAAAATCAGTTCCAAATCATCCATATGGTCACGTAAATTGGCTTTTGATTTTCCAGGTAGATTCTTATGCTCCTTATATTCACCCGGCGTCATTCCAAATGTCGCTTTAGAAATCTCGGCGGTTAAAATGGCAAAGTCCTGCTGCTTTTTGATACCACGCTCTTTCCATTCATCAGTAAGATTCTGCCGTATGGCAATTCCCCGAAGCCGTTTATCTATCCAATCCTTGGAATACCCCTTTTTCTCATAAATTTCCTTCATCCGCTGTTGCGCAAGTTCGGGGTTTTCGATTTCCTGCACCCGTTCATAGCCAACTTTGGCCAACCAGCGCTTGAAAGGCTCGGCTTTAGGAGATGGAATTGACTGGATAATGCGGAAAATGCCTTCCGTATTAGCACAATCTGTTGAATATCTCTTCCCATCCGCTGCTTCCAATTTCAGTCCGTGACAAAATGTCACGACCTCACTTCCTTCTTCTGACAATCTTTGCTTTAGTTTCCTCCAATAAGCACCTGCATTAGGACTGTCCGTAAGAACACCACAGACATCCACAACCGAAAACCACCATTCATCGTTATAATAGGTCCTTCTGATCGCCTTACCCTGAAAAATCGCTAAACCTTTAGACACGTTACCTATTCCTCCTGTGTAGAATAATAGTTCTACACACTTAGATCAAAATTTTTAAATTCCCTTGCAGAAATTCTGTCTTAAAACTCTACTTGCCTGACATTTCGTCATTGCGAACGTAGCGAAATAATTTTATTATATGCCCCTAAAGATTGCCCCGTCAGCTTCCCTGACGCGCAATGACTTACATTATCAATTATCCATTGTCAATTTTCAATTGCATTTAAATGCTTAAGTTCTTAAATCAAGCACGTCCCGTTTCATATATTTACGCATCCTGTTAAGACCCCATTCGTCCCGTATAATATGATCATAAAAGCGGGGTTGCCATTTAAAAGGAATATTGTTATTTGCCGCATGCTTGGTAACACCAATTTCAAAACCGCGAATAATTGACGCAATATTTTTGGATTGAGGCCCAAATTTCGTGCCTGGTTGTGACGGCATTTGTTGTAGAGACGCAATATCTTGCGTCTCTACAACGGTTTCGGATCTTTCAATTATGACAATGCCATGTACATGATTTGGCATGACAACAAATTCATCCAATCGCGCGAATGGTAAATAACCGGGGATTTCCTGCCAATATTGATATGTCATCTTGCTAATTTTCGATAAAATTATTCCACCACTAATAACATCCCCGAAATACTTTATACGATTTTGTGTGCAAATTGTCAGGTAATAATACCCATTGGCTGAATAATCCCAATTTCTGAGGCGTGTTGATTCAACGCTGTATGTGTTTTTATACAATGACATTACAACTCACCCTAAAAACCCTTGTTTAAAAATGATTTTCTAAGTTCGCCGAGGTCGGTCATTTTTTGTCTAAGCATTGGTGGCTATGTTCCTGAATATTTCGAGCTAGTTTTGCTATCATTTGTGTTTTGTTCATTAATTTCACTCTTAATCATCATATTATCAGTTATTTTATTAATAAATATTTTATTCCGTTTTTTGGCCCTTTCTAACAATGTCGAATATTTTATAACTTCGGTATACAACGCCCCATCATTTCTCCCAAACATCCCTGCTATAGTTTTATTAGGACGAAAAACATAATCAAAGTGGTATGCATGCTTAAAATCCGCATCATGCGCACGGACATCATCTGCGGTGATTTTTTCACCAATTAAATATCCATAAAAAGTAGTAAATTTAAACTCGGGTTTTGAAAGATTCATAATCAAGGAAGCATAATTATTAAGCTGTGTTAAATGTTCAGAAAGATTAACATCTGGATTTTTAAACTCAATAACGATACATTTTTGCTCATCAGGGAACAACAGGACATCTGGCCGCTTTTTTAATCTATCTTCCCCTAAAGTTAAACGATATTTATCTTCTTCAGTAGTGAGACCTTCTTTGATAACCTTAACACCGTCAATTTTAATATTTGATAGTTTTTCTTCAGAAGTTCCTTTAAAATAGATGAAGTCTTCATTTACTATCCAAAGGTCACTTTTTTCAGGATTGTCTGTGCTTTGTTGAAAAATGAGATTATGAAGTAATTTTTCATCAATGTTTCTTGAATTTGATTTTTGTATTTCTAAATTCCTTTCTAAAATCCTATCAAATAATTCAAGAACTAATTTACGACGAGCAACATAATGTGTCAGTGCATTTCTATTCTGTACCGGAATAGCTGTTGCAAGTTTTGATATTATTGAATTAAATGAATCATCATAATTTTCCGAAGTTAGATTTAATTCTGATAAAGACTCTATATTCTTTTTTATTTCGGCATCCCTTTTAGCTATAATTTTCGCATCAGAAGAATAAACTTTTTCTAATATTTTTTCTTCAGAATCACTTATACTAAAATGCAGTGCTTTAATAGTATCTCCATTTAACAAAAACATCTTTTTGAGTTTTTCTATCTCCCCCTGTTTTTTGTCGGCTTGTTCATTAATTTCTTCATACATAGATTCAATATTTCTATTAGTTTCTTCCTCAATAACGTCTAATAGAATTTCCTCTACTTCAAACAAAGAACTTTCTGTGTGCTTTTTCTTAAATTCTTCTATTGTTGGAATGGAAAAATCTCCTCTTGTATTTCCATCCAGCTCATCAAGATAATCACCAGAAAGCAAAAACAAATAACGCCTGCCATTAATTTGATCTTTTGCTGAAAGATTTACTAATTTAATATTTTTATCCTCTACAATTTCTGATTTCACTGTTAATTTTATTGCATTCTCTTTCAATTGATTTTCTGGTATTTTAAAAGCTTCAAGTGATATTTTTTCAGTTCCACTACTTTTTTCAACACTTTTTCCATCATCAGAAATCTTTGAATAATTAAGAATAATTTCCTTCTTTTTGTCGAATTCCGGAATATCTTTCTGAATAATATATTGTGATTCTTCATTTTTAATTTCAGTATTGTAATACTGTTCTATTTTTATAAAAGGCAGGTTATTCCTTAGAGCGCAAAACCATGGTAAATAGTGAGATATCAAGGCCTCTTTTAGCTTCGGTGTTGTCATTCCATTATAAAATTTCTCGTCTTTTTCATTTAACAACCCGCTTAGCTTAAGAACCGTTTTACGTTCAGTCTCCTTAGTATCTTTTATACCTAAATTTTTAATAATTGCATTTTTTATACGAAATACGTTTGATTTTGATAGCAAAAATTTCCGTTCCATGTATTCTCTATCAGCATTTTTGAAAACACTATAATACTCTGATGATTCTAAATAATGTAGAAATTGAACTCTACCAGCTCCTCTGTTTCTCGAACTTTTTCTATCATCACACCACATTTTAAAACGGTTAAAATTATTTTCATTAAAACCCGGTCCATTATCTTCAATTTCCATATAATCAAAGTCATATACATCTTCTATCAACATTTTATGAAATAGTCTAATAATAATCTGTGGACCAACTATGTCTTCGCCAGTTCCAAACAGCGACTCTAAAGAATTAGTGAAAGCTTCATAAATTGGTTGCAGTTTTATGTCTGATTTTTTAATACTTTTTATAGCCCTCTCATATAAAATATCAACTCCCTTAATATAACTTGTTTCGGCCATTTATAATTCCCCCTCAAAAGCTTTTTGTAAAATCGACTGCTTTAATTCTTCGACTTTATATAATTTTTGTTGATATATGAATTCAAGACGTTTTGTTTCGGCGAAGAGAGAGTCAAGTTTGGTAACGATGCGATGTTGCTCGGAGATGGTTTTTGGCAAACAAACCCTTTCGCTATGAACATTATTTCTATTCAATGTAGGAACACCAGCACCAGAGCTATATTTACTTAGGCCAAATTGTTTTAAAAAATAATAAACATATCTTTCATGGTTGCCGTGAAATTCTTTTATGTAAAGTGCTGTATTTAAAGGCCAATAATTTTCTTCAACAAAGTGAACATTCCCAATTGTACCACTTCGGCCTGTTATCACCCCGGGTGCTTTTACTTTCCAAAGGTTAATTCTATCAGTAATACCATTGGAACTTACTAATGGATAATTTCCTTCGTGCCGCGAATGAGCCGGTAAATCAAAACCTCTTTGAAGAACACAGATTTCATCAAATCTTTTTCTTTCCCACCCATCGCCCGGATTGGCAAAAACGCTCTGTAAATAAGACTCAAAAAGCTCGCGGGCATTGGCGAGATTCTTTTTGGCGGTTTCTTTTGCCCTGGCGATGGCGGTAAAAGCTTTATCGAGGATTGCGACAATACGGCGTTGTTCGGGGAGAGGGGGGAGGGGGATTGCCATCACCTTTAAAATCTTGACTGATGCGACATTTTGTATCGCTGCACCTTGCGAATAAGCTTTTAAACTATCTTGAAAACTTTCGCTCTCTATCCAGAATTTTAAAAAAGTATTCAATAATCGTTTTTTTGGAATGAAAAGTAATAAAGCCTGATTAATGATACCTTTTTTTATTATTTTTGGAATAATCGCAACCTTACCCATCGTTCCTGAACAACTCATTATAAGATTTCCTGGCTCTACCTCAAATCGTTGCATTTCTTTAAATTTAGCTTCATTAATAAAATAGCGAATTTTATTAAATTGATCATTAATTGCATGCGACTGTTCATAAACAGCAAAGCCATCATTAACAAATGTGCTTTTTTTTAAACTACCGCCAAATGGACCACGAATAAAATCGCACACTTCGCCGAGTTTTTTTGTTTGCCAATTATTTTTCATACCTCAACCCCACCTTGCCGTTCCGAAATCAAATGTGTCTCCTTGAAAGGGACATGGTTTCGTAGGAGCGTGATTCATCACGCCCCTACGGTTTCCAATATGATTTATTCGCATTCGTATTATTCGTAGAGACGCCTAATTTGGGCGTCTCTACCACACATTTACACCAATTCCTTTATGGCTTTCATTATCTCCGCACTTTCCTTATCCAACTCCCTCATTTCTTCCAATATCACCTTCGGCTCCCGCAGCACTGTCTCATCTTTTTTATTCGGATTTTTGACGGACAGATCATACGTCGAGACGCAAAATTTTGAGTCTTTACCCGAAACATTAACTGTCCATGAATTATCTGAATTGGCTTTGGTTTTTTGTAATTTGACAAACTCTGCCAGATCGTTTTCATTGAGCGGGTTGGTCTTTCCCAAATTACGGCCAAGATTGAGCTGATAAAACCAGACTTTGCGCGTGGGTGTGCCTTTTTCAAAAAAGAGTACTACGGTCTTAACTCCTGCGCCGGTAAAGACGCCGCCGGGCAGATCCAGCACTGTATGGAGATTGCAGCTTTCCAGAAGCATACGCCGCAAGGATACTGAGGCATTGTCTGAATTGGACAAGAAGGTATTTTTAATCACCACCCCGGCCCGTCCGCCTGCTTTGAGGATTTTGATGAAATGCTGGAGGAACAGAAACGCGGTTTCGCCGGTTTTGATCGGGAAGTTCTGCTGTACCTCGGCGCGTTCTTTGCCGCCAAAGGGAGGATTGGCAAGGATGATATCGTACCGGTCTTTTTCCTGTATATCAGCCAGGTTTTCGGCCAGCGTGTTGGTATGCACAATATTGGGCGCTTCGATGCCGTGCAAAATCATGTTCATGGTGCCAATGATGTAGGCCAGAGACTTCTTTTCCTTACCGTAGAAGGTTTTTTTCTGGAGCGTTTCCGCGTCTTTAGTAGTCAGGTTTTTGCTCTTTTTTAAGTATTCAAAAGCTTCCGCCAAAAAGCCCGCCGAACCGACCGCGCCATCATACACCTTATTGCCAATGTCCGGTGCAACCACCTTTACGATGGTTTTGATAAGCGGACGGGGCGTGTAGTATTCGCCGCCGTTTCTGCCGGCGTTGCCCATGTTCTTGATCTTGTCTTCGTACAGGTGGGACATTTCGTGCTTTTCTTTATGCGAGCGGAAGCGAAGTTCATCAATCCGGTTGATGACTTCGCGCAGGTTGTAGCCGCTCTGTATCTTGTTTTTCAGCTCGTGGAAAATCTCGCCGATTTTGTATTCAATCGTGTCAGCACTTACAGCGTTCGCTTTGAACTTTTTAAGGTGGGGAATCAGTTTATGATCAACAAAATCTTTCAGATCATCACCGGTAAGCGCTTTATGATGATCGATTTTTCCGTTTTTGCCTTTGGGAACAGCCCAGGTTTCCCATTTATACTCCGGTTTGATAATGTCTGAGTAGGTCTTGCCCGACAGCGTTGCCGCGGTTTTTTTATCCTTCTCAAAATCGTCCAGATATTTCAGGAAGAGAATCCATGAGGTCTGCTCCACATAATCCAGCTCGCTTGAGCAGCCCGCGTCTTTGTGGAGTATGTCATCGATATTTTTAAAAATTTGTTCAAACATTCTATTATTCTCCTGCAAAAAAAATGAGAAATGGCGGCATCCTCACCCTCCCACCGGCCCTTGTATCTTCACCCGGTCCGGACCTACCATCTCTTTAAGTTTGGTCATCATCCCGGCGTCCAGAGCCGTGTTAAAACGGCCCGGCAGTTTGGCGATAACTTCATTATGCTTCCGGGTGGGAAGATGCAGATAGACCGGCGTGGCGCCCGAACGGCTGCCTAATAGTTCTTTTAATCCGGTTAGCTGTTCCTCGCCCATAGCCAGGGGCAAGTACAGATGCAGCCGCCGGGCCAGCCGGGTAAAAGCTTCGGATAAGGGAATAATATCCGTGGCAATAATCCGGTTTTCATCCCCGCTGCAATCCATTTTGCCCACTACAAACAGCATGGCATCCTTGACCAGATAGTCTTTGTGGCTTCCCAGCAGGTCCGGCCAGACAATAACCTCGGTCATGCCCTCGGCATCTTCCAGGGAGAACCGCAGCATGGGTTCCCGGCGCTTGGTAGCGCTATGCCGGATTCCCACTACTTCTCCGCCGATCACTACCTGTCTCCCCTCTTCCAGTTTATGCAAATCGCCGGTGGCAGCCGTGCTGAAAGTCTCCAGTAAATCACGGTGCTCGGCCAGGGGATGACCGGTTAAATAAAAACCCAGGACCTCTTTCTCATTTGCCAGCCGTACTCTTTCCGGCTCCTCGCGGCCGTCTTCCTGCGCGACCGGAATATCCGCCCCCCCATCCCCGAAGATCGAAATCTGGCCCCGCTCTTTCTCTTCCTGCCATTTCTGGGCCGAAGCCAGGCATTGCGGCAGGATTGCCAGCATACCGGGGCGGGATCGGCCCAGGCTGTCCAGCGCGCCGGCTTTAATCAGGCTTTCGATTACGCGTGCGTTCACAATTCTAAGATCAATCCGGTTGCAGAAATCCATTAGAGTGGCATACTTCCCCTTGGCCTCCCTCTCCTGCCGGATGGCCTTGGCGGCATTTTGTCCCACGTGGCGGATAGCGGCCAAGCCAAAACTAATTTGGTCCTGATCCACGCCAAATCTTTCCCAGCCGGTATTAACCTCCGGCAGAATAACCGCGATCCCCATGCGCCGGCATTCGGAAATATATAAGACCACTTTATCGGTATTCTGCATTTCATTGGAAAGCATGGCCGCCATGTAAGCCATGGGATAATTGGCTTTTAACCAGGCGGTTTGATAGGCCAGCAAGGCATAGGCCAGGCTGTGCGATTTATTAAATCCGTACTCGCCGAAGCGCGCCATGAGGTTAAATATTACATCTCCCGTATCAGCGTCAATCCCCTTGGCCCGGGCGCCCTGAATAAAATTGTCCCGTTGTTGTTCTATTATCTCGGGATTCTTTTTGCTCATGGCCCGTCTCAGAATATCCGCCTGGCTGAAAGTAAATCCTCCCAGCTGCACCGCGATTTGCATAACTTGTTCCTGGTAGACAATGGTTCCAAAAGTCTCGCCTAAAATGCTTTCCAGTTCGGGATGCACATACTTAACCGGCACGCGGCCCTGCTTGCGCTGGATATAATCGTCAATCATGGCCATGGGCCCCGGGCGGTAGAGCGCTATCAACGCGCATATCTCTTTCAGGCTTCGGGGTTTTAGCCGCCTGAGTAAATCCCGCATACCAATGGATTCCAACTGAAAAACTCCGATAGTCTGTCCCTCTCCCAGCAGGTCAAAAGTTTTTGCGTCATCCAGATTAAGACTCTCAAGTTCCAGCCTTTTTCCCTTGCTCCAGGAAATTTCATCCAGGGCATCCGCAATAATGGTAAGGGTGCGCAATCCCAGAAAATCCATTTTCAACAAGCCCAGGCGCTCCAGGGATTCCATGCCATATTGCGTGCTGAGCGTGACGCCTAAATCTTCGTTGTTCGGCTCCGCTGATTTCTTATCCGTCCCCTCCCCCTTTTCTTTACCGCGCCGGGCTTTAGTCTGGCATAAGGGAACCATCTCCAGCAGCGGTTCCCGTGAAATCACCACTCCCGCGGCATGGGTCGAGGCGTGACGCACTTGTCCTTCCAGGACTTGCGCGATATCCAGCAGGCGCCGGACTTTTTCATCCGCATTCATTTGAGTTTTAAGTTCCGGAACCATATCCAGGGCTTTGGCAATCTTCATGTCCAGGGTCGGAGGAATAAGCTTGGCCAGGCGGTCCACTTCTCCATAGGAATAATTTAAAACCCGGCCGACATCCCGAACCGCGGCGCGGGCTGCCATGGTGCCGAAAGTTATGATCTGCGCCACGTTTTCCTGGCCGTATTTCTGCGTCACATAGCGGATTACTTTGTCGCGTCCAATATCCGAAAAATCCACGTCAATATCCGGCATGCTGATGCGTTCCGGATTTAAAAACCGCTCAAAAATCAGTCCATAACGCAGAGGATCTATCTCGGTTATCCCCAGAAGGTACGCTGCCAGCGACCCGGCCACTGATCCCCGGCCCGGCCCCACCGGTATCCCTTGACCGCGGGCGTACTGGATAAAATCCCAGACAATCAGGAAATAGGCCGCATAACCCATTTTTCCAATAACCGCCAATTCCCTCTCCATGCGCCGGCATTGCTCCTCATTAGGCTGGGCATAGCGCCGCTTCAACCCCTCTTGGCACAGCCATGCCAGATACGCGTCCAGTTCAGTGGGAGCGCCCTTCTCCATTATCTGCGTCAACTTGGGTTGGATTTCTGAGGGAATGGGATAATGCGGCAGTTGTACGCGGCCGGCCGGGATCTCCAGGTTACACCTATTAGCAATTTCTATAGCATTACTGCCTGCTTCCGGAATCTCATGAAACAGGGATTCCATCTCCGGCCCTGATTTTAAATAAAATTCATGGGTAGGCAGGCGCATGCGCTTCTCATCGCTCAGGTTGGTGCCGGTCTGCAGGCATAACAACGCCTCTTGCGCCAGGGCATCTTCCCGGCGCAGGTAATGAACGTCATTCGTAGCCACCAGGGGAAGGTTCAATTCCCGGGAGAGATCAATCAGACCGCGGTTCACCTCTCCCTGTCCGGTCAGGTTTTGATCCATTAATTCCAGGTAAAAATTGCCCCGGCCTAATATCTGTTGATATTCCTCCGCGCTCTGGCGCGCCAGAGGAAGTTCGCCTTTTTGTATAAGCATGGGAATCTCGCCGTGCAGACAAGCCGAGAGAGCGATCAAACCCCGGCTGTGCTTGGCCAGAACCTCTTTATCAATGCGGGGCCGGTAGTAGAATCCCTGGAGAAAACCAATACTGGAGAGCGCGACCAGATTACGGTAACCCTCTAAATCGCGGGCCAGCAGGGTTAAATGGTAGGCGGCGTCCTTCATGCCGTGATGACTGCGTTTATCCAGGCGGGAACCCGGGGCCATATATGCTTCCATGCCGATAATGGGCTTGATGCCGTGCTTTAAGCAGGCATGGTAGAATTCAATCGCGCCGTACATTGCTCCATGATCGGTAATGGCCAGGGCCGGCATTTTCAATTCACGCGCTTTTTGAATCAGGGCATCTATACGGCAGGCGCCGTCCAGCAGCGAATAATCGGTATGGACATGAAGATGAACGAAATTTTTAAATGGCATGCTGCATGTCTATCTTCCCATCACTTGCAGTACAATCTTCCGGGATAATACCTGCCATCCGGTTTCCATCAGTTACTCCCACTCAATCGTTGCCGGAGGCTTGGAGGAAATGTCCAGCACCACCCGGTTCACGCCCTTAATTTCATTGATAATCCGGTTGGAGACCCGGCCCAGCAGTTCCCGGGGCAGGTCAGCCCAGTCAGCGGTCATGGCATCCACGCTGGTCACAGCCCGCAAGGCAACCACCGCCTCATAGGTGCGTTTATCTCCCATCACACCCACGGTCTTTATCGGCAGAAGCACGGCAAAGGACTGCCAGAGTTTCCGGTAATAACCGGCCGTTTTGATTTCCTGAATAAAAATCGCATCCGCCTGGCGAAGAATTTCCAGGCTCTCCGGGGTCACCTCGCCGATAACCCTGATGGCCAGTCCAGGCCCGGGAAAAGGCTGACGCCATACCATGTCCTCGGGCATTTTCAGGGCCAGGCCCACCCGGCGCACCTCGTCCTTAAAAAGTTCGCGCAACGGCTCCACCAGTTGGAAGCTCATCTTCTCCGGCAGCCCGCCCACATTATGATGAGACTTAATCGTAGCCGAAGGCCCCTTGACGGAAACGCTTTCTATTACGTCCGGGTAAATAGTTCCCTGGGCCAGGAAATCAAAATTCCCCAGCCTCGCTGATTCGCGTTCGAAAACCTCGATGAACTTGGCGCCTATGCGCTTGCGCTTCTCCTCCGGATCAGTTACTCCCTTTAAGGCCTTTAAGAATTCCTCCGCAGCGTCAATATACTCTAAATGGATATTATAATTCCGGCTGAAAACCTCGATGACTTTTTCCGCCTCACCCGCGCGCAGTACGCCGTTATTGATCAGCATACAGGTTTGTTGATCGCCCACGGCTTTATGAATCAGGGCCGCGGCCACAGCGGAATCCACGCCCCCGGACAAGCCGCAGAGCACCCGGCCGGTGCCTACTTGCCGCCTAATCCGCTTGACAGTTTCCTCCACAAAGGAAGCCGGGGTCCAGTTGCCGCGACAGCCGCAGATATCCATGAAGAAATTTCGCAAAAGGGTCATGCCTTCGGCGGTATGTTCGACCTCGGGGTGAAACTGGAGACCATAAATCGACCGCTGCTCATCCGCTATCGCGGCCAGGGGGGCGTTCGCGGTGCGGGCTACGGCCTGGAAACCGCTCGGCAAAGCCGCCAGGCCGTCTCCATGGCTCATCCAGACCTTGGTTTTCCCGGCCATTTCCTTAAACAGGCCACAGTCCCGGGAAATCATCAATTCCGCAAAACCATACTCCCGCCGGCGGGATGGTTCCACCTTACCGCCGAGCAGGTGGCCGATCAATTGCATGCCGTAACAGATGCCGAGCACCGGGATTCCCATGGCCAGTATTTCATTCGCCATGATGGGCGCTTCATCCGTATATACCGAAGCCGGGCCGCCGGATAAAATAATTCCCCGCGGGGCCATGGCTTTGATCCTCTCGCTGGAGAGATGATAAGGATGAATTTCACAGTAGATATTTAGTTCCCGGACCCGCCGGGCTATCAACTGGGTGTACTGGGACCCAAAGTCAAGAATTAAAATAAACTCTTCCTGCTGCGGCGTAGTCATAAGTCCTGCTCCTATCAAATTAAAGAAGGGCGACCCGCGGGGCCGCCCCTGAAAATATCCGACTCTCCGGCACATCAACAGCCAGGCGTTTCGGTTCATCCTCCCGTTTTTACTGCATTCGGTAGTTCGGCGCCTCATTGGTGATTATGACATCATGCGGATGACTCTCGCGCAGGGCCGCTTGGGTTATGCGTATGAATTCGGCCCGGGTTTTTAATTCCGCCAGGGTTTGGCAGCCGCAATAGCCCATACCGGCCCGGAGTCCGCCGATCATCTGATAAACCGAGGCGGCCAAGGGTCCGCGATATGGCACCCGGCCTTCAATGCCTTCGGGCACTAATTTGCTCTCTTCCTTGACCTCATACTGAAAATACCGGTCGCGGCTGCCCCGCTTCATTGAGCTCAGAGAGCCCATGCCCCGGTACACTTTAAAGTTGCGGCCCTCGAGAATAACAATATCTCCCGGACTTTCATCAGTTCCGGCGAATAAATTGCCGATCATTACGGCATCCGCCCCGGCGGCCATGGCTTTGGTAATATCCCCGGAAAATTTAACCCCGCCGTCGGATATTATGCGCGCCCGGCCTTTAGCCGCCCGGGCGCATTCCATAACCGCTGATATTTGGGGAACCCCCACGCCGGCTACTACCCGGGTAGTACAGATTGAACCCGGACCAATACCTACCTTAACCGCGTCCGCTCCCGCGGAAATCAGGTCGCGGGTAGCCTGGGCCGTAGCCACATTGCCGGCCATTACTTCCCGTCCGGGGTATTTGCTTTTCAGACGCTTGACTGCTTCCAGCACGCTCCGGGAATGACCGTGCGCGGTATCCACGCAGATAAAATCCACGCCGGTAGGAATTAATAATTCCACTCGTTTCTCAAAATCAGCGCCCGGCCCCACGGCTGCCCCGACCCGCAAGCGGCCGTCTTTATCTTTACAGGCATGCGGAAAGCGTAAGCGCTTCTCTATATCCTTGATGGTGATCAAACCCCGCAGCATGCCCTTACCGTCCACTACGGGCAGCTTCTCAATACGATGGCGATAGAGGATTTCCCCCGCGGTTTTAAGGCTGGTGCCCACGGGCGCGGTTATCAGGTTTTTTTTGGTCATTACCCCGGAGATTTTGCGGTCAAAATTTTTCTGAAACCGCAAATCACGATTAGTTAGAATTCCTACCAGCCGGCCTTCCTGAGTAATCGGCACGCCGGAAATGCCGTAATGCTCCATAGCTTCCACCGCCTCGGCAATTCGGTTTTCCGGTCCCAGCGTAATCGGATCGCGAATCATGCCGCTCTCGGAACGCTTGACCCTGTCAACCTCTTCCGCCTGGCGTTCCGGTGTCATATTTTTATGAATAATGCCCATGCCGCCTTCCTGGGCCAGAGCAATAGCCAGGCGTGCCTCGGTAACCGTGTCCATGGCGGCAGAAAGCAGCGGGATATTCAGTTCAATACGCTTGGTAATCCGGGTCCGCACCTCGGTCTGCCGGGGCAGGACTTCGGACTTGGCCGGCTTCAAAAGCACATCGTCAAAGGTAAGTCCTTCGGGAATCAAGACTTTTCGGGATACGGGGGGCACGACTAAAACCTCCTCTTAACCTGTATCCGGAGCCCGTCTGAGAACTCCAGAAGAAAGCTGGATAATAGCAAATGCGCCGAAAAAAGTCAAGCTAAGGGGGGCGGATATGACAACCTTTGTTAGTAACCGTTCACGCATTTCCCCCTCCCCCGCGAGGCTGTGTCACAACGTCGTTTTTAGCACGTGTTCGTCCCCCCGGTGAAAACCGGGGTCCAGAAAAGCCTTTAAAATCAATGAGACTGGATACCGGCTTTCGCCGGTATGACGATTAAAAACAGCGAAATTTGCGTTATGACACAGTCTCCGCGAGCGGAGGAGGGGGAAATGCGTGAACGGTTACCTTTTTTTAATTGACGTTTCTATTTTATTTTTGTTATGATTTATCATGTTTTTTAAAATTAGCTGGTTTCTGACACCCTATTACCAAAGGAGCCTTTTGTCCTATGCACCCAAGGTTTCTTTAAACATACACCTGGCGGTCATAAACCGCCACAACACATCTTAAGGGGGTGAGCGCTTAAAAAACCAAATGCAGGCAGGTTGAACAAAACAAATATTTCACTATTCCAAGGAGGAAAAATGAAAAGAATTTTTACAGGATTGTTTATGCTAATGGCAGGAAGTTTGCTGGTCGTACAGATGGCAAGTGCCAACTCGATCGCGGGAAAAGTAAGTCTTTTCGGCAACTTAGGCTACAGCATGTATGCCATGGAGCAATTTAATGAACAGGTGGATCTTCAAAATGAAGCTATACCAGCACTTATGGCATTTGAAGCTTTTCTGCGAGGATCAACTGACTTTACAGGTGCTGTAACTGAAAGTATTAATAAACTTAACGGCGGTTTGACTTTCGGCGGAGGCGTCATGTACGGGGTTATGTCCAACCTCTTGGTAGGACTGGAAATCGATTATTTAACAGCCGCGAGTAAGGGAAAAGCAGAAGGAAGTGGTACCATAGCGACTCTCCCCTTTACCTCAACTACAGACATAGAAGCCAGCGCCGGAGCTCTGCTAATCGGACCGGTGATTAAATACGCCATGCCCATAGGCAGCAACATGCTGCTGACCGGCGGCATTGGGTTGGACTACGCCTCAGTAGCCGGCTCGATGAAGCGCGAAACAACGATTGAATCGTTCCTCACGGAAATTATTACGGATGAAGAGAAGCTCACCGGCTCAGGCATGGGATTTAAAATTTTAGTCGGCGGAGAAATGTTTGTTAATCCCATGATCTCAGTAGGTGCTGACCTCGGCTACCGCATACTTAAAATTACCGAGCTCAATGACGAGGATGGCGAGGTTATAGAAGTAACGGACGCGGATGGAAATGATGTAAACATGGAACTCGACTACAGCGGCCTGATCATCAAGGGCGGCGTAAAGTTGTATTTTTAGTTAAATTAAGCATGTCATTCCGGCATGGTTTTAGCCGGAACCCATAAGATTGCTCAACAAAAAGCAGGCAGGGACTTCCCTCCCTGCCTGCTTTTTGTTTTAAACCCGCCTCAGCACTTCCCCGGCAACCCTCCCCGGCCGGAAAATGTATGGCTATTATATTAAGCTTCATTTATAATGATTTTTATATTGCCTTAAATATTTTCTGAACCTGGAGGAGCCTCGTCACAATGATAAAAAATCACCGGTGCCCCACCGCAGTTCCAGCTGTTTTAACGCTTTTACTTTGGTGGTTGGGAGGAACTGCGATCCTGGCCCGGGAAAATCCGGCCTCCTCCATGGCGGCTCCGGAAGCCGCCATGGATTTAATGCTTTTAGGCCAGGAGATGTTTGTAGTAACCGCCACTAAACGTTTGCAGAAACTCACCGAAGTACCCGGCAGCGTAACTATAATTACCGGACAGGAAATCAGGGAAAAGGGTTGTTTAACCCTGAAAGAAGTTCTAACCAATTTCACTGCCGCGGAATTTTCCTACGATGGTGTCGCCGAAAACATACGCCTTCGGGGAATACAGGCTACCCACAATAATAAAATACTGGTCTTGCTTAACGGCCGGAAAATAAATACCGTAGACTGGAACAATTACGCCCACCATTTCGGCTACAATCTGGATAATATTAAGCAGATTGAAATTGTTAAAGGACCGGGTTCTTCGCTCTACGGCGCCAATGCTTTTGCCGGAGTGATCAATGTCATTACCAAGCAAGGCGTTGACCTTAACGGACTTAACCTCAAGCTGAGCTCGGGGTATAACTCTGAATCCGAAGGGCTTTCGCAATATTACCTGCTTAGTTATGGAACAAAATCAGGGGGGACGGATTATATGGTAAGTACCAGCTACTGGCGTCAATGGGATATTGATGTGATTAACCGGAATACGCCCAATAATTTCTATCAGGGTCAGCGGATTGATTTGTCTCTGACCCATAACCAGGCACTGGTGCTGCACGGGGGTTACCATAAAATGGAGGACCCCTACCAGGGCTTTTTTTTCACTCCCACTCCCCGGAACAAGAACTTGCAGGAGACCGCTTATTTAGACGCGAAACATACCTGGACGCTAAACGATCTATGCCAGCTAAGCTTCCGGGCCGAGGATACGTACTATCCTGGCCGATGGCTCCGGCAGATTAATTACAATTTAAGCCGGATTAAAATTGACTCTCCGGCTGATTTCCCGCCCGGCCTCACCGGTATTTATTATGACAACGGAACTCCCCCCGCCCCGCCGGAAAACGCACTGGGCGGATATTATATTGACATTAGTTCATTAGGCGGCGCGGAAGAAGAAATATTCTCCGGCGGGTCCATGAATGAAGCTCTGGCCGAAATCCAGTATGATTTATCCTGGCCGGACCGCAATCATTTCATGCTCGGTTCAAGTTTTACTCATGATTGGTTCCAGGGCAACTATTTTTCCACGGAAACTGTTTCCGACCATAATTACGCGGTCTACCTGCAGGACGAGTATCATTTGGGGGATAATCTGATCCTCCTCGGCGGGCTGCGTTATGATTTCAACACGCAATACGGCGGCAGTCTCAGTCCCCGCGGCAGCCTGATTTATTCCCCGCTTCCCCACCTACGTTTAAAAACCTTATACGGCCAGGCTTTTCGCTCCCCAGCCATGATGGAACTTCACAGCTTGGGAGACTTCGGGATTTATGAGATTAGGGGCAAGTCCAATTTAATCCCGGAAAAAATCGAGCAGAGCGAGGCCAGTATCGAATATGAATCGGGAAAATGGTTCCAGGTCAAGGGCGGGTATTTTTACTGGCAAACCCGGGATGAAATTCAGCTGTCCTACACTTGTTCCCCGCTCTATCTTTATTTTCCGGATATGAGTCTGGTTAATCCGGCACTGCCCGACGCGCCGGGATTATATCACACCCAGGCTTTAAATATTGTGCCCTCCCTGATTACCTGGGCCAACCGCAACAGCCGCATCGGACATGGCTTGGAAATCGAGAGTAGTATCCGGTTCTCCTCATATTTTAAACTGCGACTGAATTACGCCGGTTTTCAATTATATTCCAGGCAGCGTCCCAATCATCCTGCCTGGGCCGAAGGCCACGCCGATATTTTTAACGGCATACTGGGATTTAATTATGAGAACATCTTTTTCGCTAATTTTTACGCGCATATCGGCCGCAGCCCCCAGGCGGTCGGTTTAACTATTCAAACTACTTCCAAGCCGCCGGTTAATATCAGTTGGCTAAGCCAATATGATTTAAGCCTGGGCGGCAATTATCAGGGTTGGGGCCTAACCTTTGTGGTATTGAATCTTTTTGAGAATTATATCGCTTATGATCCCTCGCGTGACCAGCGTGTTTCGGGAACCAGGATTATCCGCCTGAACGCGGAATATACCCATAATTTCTAGTTAGAGGAATAAAGCTGTATGAACTTACGTGTATTTATAATCTTCTGCGGGCTGATCTTGCTGTTACCCGGGCCGGGTCAGGCCAAGAAAATAGTTGTAGTATTGAGCCGCTCTCTCTCCGCCTATGTCGCGGCGGTGAAGGGATTCGAAACCTCCGCTGCTTTCGGGAAGTATCGCGTCCTGAATATGGAAGGTGACCAGGAAAAGGGACGCCGGATTATACAGCGTCTTCGGCCTGACAATACCAGTCTGGTAGTGGCCGTTGGAACAGAAGCCGCGTTCGCCGCTAAAATCCTAAACCGTTCTATCCCCCTGATCTGTACCATGGTTTTAAATCCGCCTGATTCTCTCAATCGTCAGGCGGCGGGAATACTTATTAAACCCGGGATAGATTCGCAATTAGAGCGCATTCACAAATTACTGCCAACTAAAAACCGCATCGGCGTGATTTACGATCCCCGTTATTCCAGCGAGAGCATTAAAGAGGCCCGCCAGAGCATTGATCGGTATGCCTTGACTTTGCTTCCCATCGCGATTGAAAAACTAGAAGAGATCCCTCAAGTATTAACAAAATTAACCAAAGACCGGGTGGATATTATTTGGATGGTCATTGATAAAACCATGGCTCACCCTGCCGCTTTTGATCTCCTGCTTCAGCATTCCCGAAAAGAGAGTCTGCCTTTATTTGGCCTGTCACCCCGTCATGTGAAAGCCGGAGCCTTGGCCGCCTTTTACGTGGATTTCCAGGATATCGGAAAGCAAACCATCCGACTCGCGGAGAAAATACTCGATGGTAAAAATAAAGATGTTTTGGAATTTTCCCGAAAGCTGATTATTTACGTGAATCCCAAAACTCAAAGACAACTGGGAATAGATGACCTGGGGGTATTTCCCGAGGTGCGGTTTATTCAATAAAATGCGCGGAATTTTCATCCGCCTGTAGAGGAGGCTGCTTGTGAAAATCAAACAGTTAAACCAAGGTTCTAACCTAAGCCTTACCGCTTTCATTTTCATAGGTTTTTTGCTTGGAGCGAGTTCAATCCATGCCCAGGAAGAGCCGGCCGCCCCCCCTGCGGCTTCGGAAGCCTCCCTGGAATTAATGTTTTTAGACGAGGAAAACTTAGTGGTAACCGCCACTAAACGTTCGCAGAAACTCACCGAAGTGCCCGGCAGCGTGACTATTATTACCGGGCAGGAAATCAGGGAAAAAGGCTGTTTAACCCTTAAAGAAATTTTAATAAATTTCACTGCCACGGAATTCGCCTACGAGGGCATCTCCGAAGTCATACGCTTTCGCGGAATACAGTCTACCTCCAATAATAAAATTATGGTTTTGATAAACGGCCGGAAAATAAATACCGTGGACTGGAATAACTTCCCCCATCATTTCGGTTTCAACCTGGACAATATCAAGCAGATCGAGATTGTCAAAGGACCGGGTTCCTCACTCTACGGCGCCAATGCTTTTTCCGGAGTAATCAATATCATTACCAAGCAAGGCGCAGAGCTTAACGGACTCAACTTCAAGCTGAGCCCGGGACTCACTTCCGAGGCCGAAGAGCTTTCGCAATACTACCTGCTTAGTTATGGAAAAAAAGCCGGAGAGACGGATTATACATTAAGTACCAGCTATTGGCGCCAACTGGATATTGATGCCGTCAATCGGACTCAGCCTAATAATCTATACCAAGGCCGGCGGATTGATTTTTCCCTAACCCATAAGCAGGCACTGATACTGTACGGCGGTTACCATAAAATGGAAGAGCCTTACCCGGGCTATTTTTATACTCCCTATCCCCTGAACAAGCATTTTCAGGAGACAACTTATTTAGACGCCAAGTATACCTGGACGCTGGATGAGCTGTCCCAACTGAGCTTCCGGTCCGAGGACACTTATTATCCCGGACGTTTTGTGCGGCAGACCAGTTATAATGTAAAAAAGAATAAAATTGATTCCCCGGCTGATTTACCACCCGGCCTCACCGGCATTTATTACGACGATGGGCGATCGCCCGCCCCACCGGAAGACGCCATCGGGGGGTATTATATCGACATTACTTCATTCGGCAGCGTAGAAGGAGAAAAGCTCGCCGGCGGTTCTATGAATGAATTCCTGGCCGAAATCCAGTATGATTTATCCTGGCCGGATCATAATTATTTCCTGTTTGGTTTGAGTTTTACCCATGATTGGTTCCAGGGCAAATGCTTTTCCACCGAAACTGTTTCCGACCATAATTACGCGGTCTACCTGCAGGACGAGTATCATATAGGAGATAATCTCATTCTCCTCGGCGGTGTGCGTTATGATTTCAATACGCAATACGGCGGCAGTCTCAGCCCCCGCGGCAGCCTGATTTATTCCCTGCTGCCGAATCTGCGCTTTAAGACCTTATACGGCCAGGCTTTTCGCTCCCCGGCCATGATAGAACTTCACTCTCAGGAAGACTACGGATTTTACAAGACTCAGGGCAATGCCGGTTTAGCTCCGGAAAAGATCGAACAAAGCGAGGCCCTTATTGAATACGAAATGGGAAAATGGCTCCAGGTCAAGGGCGGATATTTTTACTGGGAAACCCGGGAAGAAATCCAGGCGGCTATCATTTCTTCCCCGCTCTATCTTTACTTTTTGGATATGAGCCTGGTTGACCCGGCCCTGCCTGCCCTGCCGGGTTTTTATCAGACTCAGGCTATGAATATAATTCCCACTTCTCTCACTTGGAACCAGTACAACAGCCGCATCGGACATGGCCTGGAAATCGAAAGCGCTCTCCGTCTCTCCTCCTATTTCAAGCTGAAACTGAATTATGCCGGTTTCCGATTGTATTCCCGGCTGCGTCCCCTCCATCCTACCTGGGCAGAAGGTTTTGCCTCTATTTTTAACGGCCAACTGGGATTTAATTACGAGAATATCTTCTTTGCTAATTTTTACGCGCATCTCGGTCGCAGCCCGAAGTTGGTTAAGGTAAACATCTATACGTCACAAGTTGATCTTAGCTGGCTCAGCCAATATGATTTAAGCCTGGGCGGTAAATATCATGGTCTGGGATTAACTTTTACCATATTTAATCTTTTCGAAAATTATATTGCTTATGATTCTTATCATGACCAGCGCATTCCGGGAAACCGGATTATCCGCCTGAACGCGGAATATACCTATAATTTTTAGTTAGTTCCTGTTGCGGAAAGCCAAAATAAATTCCACCCCCTTGAGGGGGAAGGTTAGGTGGGGGTGTTTTCAAAGGTTATTTCACCCTCCCCTTAATCCCCTCCCATCAAGAGACTGTGTCGCAACTCGGATTTTTGCAATTTCTTGTCATTCCGGCGAAAGCCGGAATCCAGAAAAGTATTGTAATATAAGCAGTATGCGTCCTGGATCCCGGATCAAGTCCGGGATGACAACCTTAAAAAGCTATTGTGACACAGTCTCCAAGAGGCTGTGTCGCAATTGAATTTTAGAGGCATTTGTGTTACTTTGTCATTCCGAACGAAGTGAGGAATCTCCACGAAAACGCTTAATTTAAAAGGACGTTTGGAGATTTCTCGGCTTCGCCTCGAAATGACAAATTTCGTGAAATTGCTCAAAAACAGAGTTACGACACAATCTCCAAAGGGAGGGGAATTTGCTCTTTCCGCAACAGGAACTAGTTGGAGGAATAAAGCTGTATGAACTTACGTGTATTTATAATCTTCTGCGGGCTGGTCTTGCTGTTACCCGGGCCGGGTCAGGCCAAGAAAATAGTTGTAGTATTGAGCCGCTCTCTCTCCGCCTATGTCGCGGCGGTGAAGGGATTCGAAACCTCCGCTGCTTTCGGGAAGTATCGCGTCCTGAATATGGAAGGTGACCAGGAAAAGGGACGCCGGATTATACAGCGTCTTCGGCCTGACAATACCAGTCTGGTAGTGGCCGTTGGAACAGAAGCCGCGTTCGCCGCTAAAATCCTAAACCGTTCTATCCCCCTGATCTGTACCATGGTTTTAAATCCGCCTGATTCTCTCAATCGTCAGGCGGCGGGAATACTTATTAAACCCGGGATAGATTCGCAATTAGAGCGCATTCACAAATTACTGCCAACTAAAAACCGCATCGGCGTGATTTACGATCCCCGTTATTCCAGCGAGAGCATTAAAGAGGCCCGCCAGAGCATTGATCGGTATGCCTTGACTTTGCTTCCCATCGCGATTGAAAAACTAGAAGAGATCCCTCAAGTATTAACAAAATTAACCAAAGACCGGGTGGATATTATTTGGATGGTCATTGATAAAACCATGGCTCACCCTGCCGCTTTTGATCTCCTGCTTCAGCATTCCCGAAAAGAGAGTCTGCCTTTATTTGGCCTGTCACCCCGTCATGTGAAAGCCGGAGCCTTGGCCGCCTTTTACGTGGATTTCCAGGATATCGGAAAGCAAACCATCCGACTCGCGGAGAAAATACTCGATGGTAAAAATAAAGATGTTTTGGAATTTTCCCGAAAGCTGATTATTTACGTGAATCCCAAAACTCAAAGACAACTGGGAATAGATGACCTGGGGGTATTTCCCGAGGTGCGGTTTATTCAATAAAATGCGCGGAATTTTCATCCGCCTGTAGAGGAGGCTGCTTGTGAAAATCAAACAGTTAAACCAAGGTTCTAACCTAAGCCTTACCGCTTTCATTTTCATAGGTTTTTTGCTTGGAGCGAGTTCAATCCATGCCCAGGAAGAGCCGGCCGCCCCCCCTGCGGCTTCGGAAGCCTCCCTGGAATTAATGTTTTTAGACGAGGAAAACTTAGTGGTAACCGCTACTAAACGTTTACAGAAACTCACCGAAGTACCCGGCAGCGTGACTATTATTACCGGGCAGGAAATCAAGGAAAAAGGCTGTTTAACCCTGAAAGAAATTCTAACCAATTTCACTGCTGTGGAATTTGCCTACGAGGTCGTCCACGAAATCATACGCTTTCGGGGAATACAGTCCACCCACAATAATAAAATCCTGGTCTTGGTAAACGGCCGGAAAATAAATACCGTAGACTGGAACAATTACGCCCACCATTTCGGCCACAATCTGGATAATATCAAGCAAATCGAGATTATCAAAGGACCGGGTTCCTCGCTTTACGGCGCTAATGCTTTTGCCGGAGTGATTAATATCATTACCAAGCAAGGCGTTGACCTTAACGGACTTAACCTCAAGTTGAGCTCGGGATATAACTCCGAAGCCGAAGAGCTTTCGCAATATTATCTGCTTAGTTATGGAAAAAAATCAGGGGGGACGGATTATATGGTAAGTACCAGCTACTGGCGCCAATGGGATATTGATGTGATTAACCGAAATACGCCCAATAATCTTTATCAGGGTCAGCGGATTGATTTGTCTCTGACTCATAACCAGACACTGGTGCTGCACGGAGGTTATCATAAAATGGAGGACCCCTACCCAGGCTATTTTTTCACTCCCACTCCCCGGAACAAGAACTTTCAGGAGATAGCATATTTAGACGCGAAATATACCTGGACGCTAAACGATCTATGCCAGCTGAGCTTCCGGGCCGAGGATACTTACTATCCTGGCCGATGGCTCCGGCAGATTAATTACAATTTGAACCGGATTAAAATTGATTCCCCGGCTGATTTCCCGCCGGGCCTTACCGGTATTTATTACGACAACGGAACTCCCCCCACCCCGCCGGAAAACGCACTGGGCGGATATTATATTGACATTGCTTCCTTGGGCGGGGCGGGCGAAGATAAATTTACCGGCGGCTCCACGAATGAAGCTCTGGCTGAAATCCAATATGACCTGGCCTGGCCGAATCATAATTATCTTATCCTCGGTTTAAGTTTCACCCATGATTGGTTCCAGGGCAACTATTTTTCCACGGAAACTGTTTCCGACCATAATTACGCGGTCTACCTGCAGGATGAGTATCACCTGGGGGATAATTTGATTCTCCTCGGCGGGCTGCGTTATGATTTCAATACGCAATACGGCGGCAGTCTCAGTCCCCGCGGCAGCCTGATTTATTCCCTGCTTTCCAACCTGCGCCTGAAGACCTTATACGGCCAGGCTTTCCGTTCCCCGGCCATGATGGAACTTCACAGCCTGGGAGACTTCGGGATTTACGAGGTTAGGGCAAAGCCGATTTAATCCCGGAAAAAATTGAGCAGAGTGAGGCTAGTATTGAATATGAAATAGGAAAATGGTTTCATATCAAGGGAGGGTATTTTTACTGGCAAACCCGGGATGAAATCCAGAATGACTACACTTGTTCCCCTCTCTATCTTCATTTTCCGGATATGAGTCTGGTTAATCCGGCACTGCCCGCGGCGCCGGGATTATATCACACCCAGGCTTTAAATATTGTGCCCTCCCTGGTTACCTGGGCCAACCGCAACAGCCGCATCGGACATGGCTTGGAAATCCAGAGTAGCATCCGGTTCTCCTCATATTTTAAACTGAGACTGAATTACAGCGGGTTTCAATTATATTCCAGGCAGCGCCCCAATAATCCCACCTGGGCCGAAGGCCACGCTGATATTTTCAACAGCATACTGGGATTTAATTACGAGAACATCTTTTTCGCTAATTTTTACGCGCATATCGGCCGCAGCCCTAAGGCGCCCGGTTTAACTATTCAAACCACTTCCAAGCCGCCGGTTAATATCAGCTGGCTAAGCCAATATGATTTAAGCCTGGGAGATAAATATCACGGGCTGGGATTAACCTTTACCATATTTAATCTTTTCGAGAATTATATCGTTTATGATCCCTTGCATGACCAGCGTGTTTCGGGAACCAGGATTATCCGCCTGAACGCGGAATATACCTATAATTTTTAGTAAAGCGGAACATCTGCTTCAGGTATGACTAAAATATCAGTAATTCATCACACTGATGAAACATGCGACATGCGTATCCGCTTGCGGTTGAATAAATCCTCAACCTCCTGGCTTATCGCATAACCATGCTCTTCCAGAAACTTGGTAAACCCGCCCAGGGCCCCGCGATGTCCCTGGCCCATTAAAACCGCTGCCATGGATATCTTTTCCGGAGCGTGGTGATCGGTTGCTTCTTTAAATTCCATTTCCGCGAAATCATTTACCTCAATAATCGAACCCATGTCAGTAACCAGCTCATTAAAAAATCTCAGATTAAGCATATTTGCCTCTTTATGCGTTTCATAGATATATTGGACTCTTCCTTCTTTAGAAGGCAGGCCATAGATTTCATAATAAGTCCGCATATACAGACGCATATAATTTATCATCTCGCTCTGGGCATAATACCAGGCTTTCCGGTCCCCTGGGTCAGTGGCTGCCCATATGCGGTACAACTCCCGGAATTGGCTTCCCGGCTTAAAGAGTTCCTTATAAAGATCCGATGCCCGGACTTCCGTGGTGAACAGGCTCTTGAGATAATTCAAGTAGCCGATCGGATCAGAGCGCTGCGCCCGGACATGAATTCCATACTTGCTTCTTAGCGGTAATTTATCCGCCGCCTGTAATATTGGCAATACCAGAAAGCCCATCTTTTCTTCCGGATCGCTTTCCGGGGACAATATCGGACGGGTTCTGCCTCGGAACACTCTTCCTGGCAATGTGCCGGTTGCTGCCTGCTCAGCCACTGTTCCAACGTCTTCTTCGCTGGTTACTTCCGCGACCTCTGGCATGGCAAATTCCAGGGTCCGGCCGTTTATCTCCACACTGTTGGTTTGCACCCCTGAGGTTACCAGAGCATAGACTTTCTGCTTTTTATCCACTCCTTTTCTGCCAATTTCCATTACTGCCGCACTGGACGCTCCTGCCGGAGTATCGGTGTACTGTCCGGCAAGTTCCCTGGCTAAAATCCGGCCGGTTTCTCCATAAATATATACTATATCTCCAGTTTTAGATTCCGTCATAGCCTTCAGGGTTGTTTTCATGGCTTCAAGAGTTTCCTGCATTCCCTGATCCAGAGCCGCCGCGTCAATTTTATTAAGTTCCTCTAACATAAGCTTGGCAGTCTCAGGACAAGCCAAGGTAGTCAACTCGGAAACACCTGCCTCATCCCCGGATTGCTGCATCCAGTTAAGATCGCTCCCTTCTCTTGCCGCTATTTCCATCGCGCCCACTTCCGCTAACCTTTGGATATCCTGGTTATCTACCTGCCTGAACTCCTGCAGAAAGGTGCCAAGAGGTGACTCCAACACGTTGGACACTTTTAACAATTTTTCAATACCTGGCATAATCGCCCAGAATGGGTGAGAGTCCAGCGGATCCTCTTCCCCGGCTTGGGCTTGCTTTCTCAGCTCATCCTGGTTTTCCGCCATGTCCAGACTGAGTTGCTCCTGCAAGTTTTTGCTATTGAATATATTTTTGGGCCTGCGGCCGCGGTACGGCAAACGGTTCATAAAATTCATGAAAATCAATGGCACGGCCTGCGGGCCCACTATTATCTTCTGCTGCTCCAAGGCTTCACGCATGCTCGGGCCTTGGTTTAAAATAACTTCTTTTTTGGGATTCTCCTCCATAGTATTTAGGAGCACCTCATCAAAAAGATCAAACCCATCCGCCTGCCGTGCTCTGCCGGCCTTAATGCGTTTGACATACGCTGCGGTCTGGTGCTCAATAATCCTTTTTAACTGAGTCTCAGCTAGCTTTGCCATCCGTGCTTCTAAGCCGTATTTAGACTCCTGGTCTTCTTGTTCTTCGGTCAAATCCAAAGAGGCCAGGATACGCCTTGCCAGATGTATCTCCATTTTCCCTTCCTCGTTAATCCATATCCGTGAATATCCAAAAAGCATTCCCCGGATATTTTGGATCCATCCTCTCCATTCCGAAGTGAAAGGTTTCAAGATAACCCGGTCCGCGATTTTTTCAAGCTGACCCGGCTTGAGGATGTCAGCGTCAATGAACCTGCTTTCATGTCCATGGCTTATCTTGATATTTTTGATCTTGGCGTAGGTTTGGAGTAAGCGGAAAAAATCCCCCCAATCCCCCCTTTTTCAAAGGGGGGATTTAAATGTGCGCGGGCCGTAGTATGCAAATGCGCACAGTATTTAAGCAGTTCCAGATCGCCTTCGCGATAGGCCATACGTTGGACGTCAAATTCCTTGAGCAAGGGAGTGTAAACCGAGGTTTTCATCTCATCCAGGGTCTCGCGCAGGTCATAGCAATAACCCTGGCTTTCGTAGTTCAGAAAGGAGTGAACCGCCTCCATGCTGGCATGGTACAAAGCCGGGGTCTCAATGCCTTCCAAATGGATGGGATATTCTCCCGTACCGGCATAATATTCCGCGCCGGTCAGTTTTCCCTGCTTGACAAAATAATCCCCAACTTCTTCCCGTACCTTCTTCAGCGGAAAGGCGCTGATTTTGGCGGTATTCACAGTATGAAAAGCACCTTCCCCCAACCAGGCGAAGTCCGTACTTTGCGGCCAGATGATGGATAGTGCGGGCGATATTCATCTGCACCTCGTAATTGCAATGCAGATCCTGGATATGCACTATCAGCTTGCCATTGCCCTGAAAGTCCTGCTTGATTCTTCCAAATTTTTCCGGAAGCCGCAGTGCCTTGCCCAGATGCTGAACCATAGTCAAGGGCGGGGGCGCTAAATAGGTACTGCCATCAAAAGCCCAGCTCAGGCATGGCAGGAGAAAAGCCAGGCTGATAATCAGGGCAATGCTTTTGGTCCAGACCCTGGCTTTTGATGTGCGCCAAAGCGTAAAGGATAAAAATGTTGTTGATTTTGATATGCACTTCATAGGCTTTTCCCGATATAATATTTTTGCTGGTTTTCCCGGTAATTTCACAGAAAAACCACAAAATTAATACGTATAGATTCTTTCTACTATATTGCATCATTCAAAAACCTCATATGCAAATTGGCGGGGAATTTAAATTGAAATAGTTAAAAAGAGAAAAAAGAGCTCACTGGCAGGGTAAATTGGTTATTTTACGCTTTGTGAATATTTAACCAGCCAGGAACACATTATGTTTTACCCCCCTTTACAGAAAAAAAGGGGGGGGGATGGGGGATTTTTTAAGTATAGCTACGTTTTCAGCAAATCCCCCATCCCCCTTTTCCCTGGACAAAACCATCCAGGACAGGCCAAAGGGGGAAATTTTAAATCCAATTTAGATTTTAGTGAATTGGCGGGAAATTTTCAAAAAAAAAGGCCGGGTTGGCAAACCAACCCGGCCCGGAAAAACCAAATACAGCTTAGTACATACCTTCCATACCGCCACCCATGCCGCCCATACCGGGAGGCATTCCACCGCCACCGGCCGGAGCGTCTTTCTTCTCAGGCTTGTCGGTTATCAGACACTCGGTGGTAAGCAACAGACTGGCAATCGAGGCCGCGTTCTGAATCGCCGATCGCACTACCTTGGTGGGATCCACAATCCCGGCCTTTATCAAATCCTCGTATTTGCCGTTGGCAGCGTTCAGACCAATATTTTTCGCTTCCTTGATCACATGGTTGACTACTACCGATCCCTCATGGCCGGCATTCTCGGAAATCTGGCGTATCGGTTCCTCCACCGAGCGCCTTACGATCTCTATTCCGACCTGGATATCCCCTTCCTGCTTAAGGGCTTTGAGCACATCGATGGTCCGTAGCAGGGCCACGCCTCCGCCGACTACAATACCCTCTTCTACGGCCGAACGGGTCGCAGCCAAGGAATCTTCCACGCGCAGTTTCTTCTCCTTCATCTCGACCTCGGTCGCAGCGCCTACATTGATGATCGCGACTCCGCCCACCAGCTTGGCTAACCGCTCCTGCAATTTTTCCCGGTCGTAATCCGAGTCCGTACCATCTACCTGCTTGCGGATTTGGACTACGCGTTTGTCAATTTCCTGCTTATGTCCGGTGCCTTCCACGATAGTGGTATCATCCTTATCCACTGTGATGCGCTTGGCCCGGCCCAGCATTTTAACATCCACGTTTTCCAGCTTGAATCCGAGCTCCTCGGAAATTACCTGACCGCCGGTAAGAATCGCAATATCCTCCAACATAGCTTTGCGCCGGTCTCCGAATCCGGGAGCTTTTACTCCGCAGATATTCAGCGTTCCACGCAGTTTATTCACTACCAAGGTTGCCAGGGCTTCGCCCTCGATATCTTCGGCAATAATCATCAGGGGCTTGCCCATCTGCACTACTTTCTCCAGCAGGGGCAGCAGATCCTTCATGGAAGTGATTTTCTTATCGTAAATCAGGATATAAGCGTCTTCGAGCACGGTTTCCATGCGTTCGGAATTAGTAACAAAATAGGGGGAGATATAACCGCGGTCGAACTGCATGCCCTCCACTACTTCCAGGGTGGTATCCATGCTCTTGGCTTCTTCTACTGTAATCACGCCGTCACGGCCGACTTTTTCCATGGCCTCGGCGATCAAATCGCCTATCACCTTATCATTGTTAGCCGAGATGGTAGCTACACTGGCAATCTCTTCCTTGCCCTTAATCGGCGTGGAATTTTTCTTCAACTCTTCCACCACCGCTGCCACCGCTAACTCGATGCCGCGCTTAATATACATGGGGCTGGCTCCGGAAGTTACGTTCTTCAGGCCCTCGCGGATCATGGCCTGGGCCAGTACTGTTCCGCTGGTAGTGCCGTCTCCAGCTACATCGTGAGTCTTGGTCGCCACTTCTTTGACCAGCTGAACTCCCATATTTTCATATGGATCTTCTATATCGATCTCCTTGGCAATAGTTACGCCGTCATTGGTAATAGTCGGCGCCCCGAATTTCTTGTCCAGCACTACGTTCCGGCCCTTGGGCCCCAAAGTTACACGGACTGCGTCCGCCAGTTTGTTTACGCCCCGTTGCAAAGCCCGGCGGCTCTCTTCATTAAAAAGCAGCATTTTAGCCATAGTACTATTAAACCTCCTGTAGAATTTAATTATTTTTTAATACGTCACCGCAGCATTCCCGCCTTGCAAGGCGGGAATGCTGCAGCTATACAAATTACTTCTCTATAACACCGTAAATATCTTCTTCATGCATTATCATGTATTCCTGGTCATCCAGCTTAACCTCACTGCCGGAATACTTGCCATAGAGAACACGGTCTCCGGCTTTGATGTTCATGGCCACACGCTGGCCCTTGTCATCCAGCTTGCCCGGGCCCACGGCGATTATCGTGCCTTCCTGAGGCTTCTCCTTGGCAGTATCCGGAATAATTATTCCGCCCTTGTTGACCTCTGTCTCTTCCTCGGCCTTCACCAGGACTCGATCACCCAGTGGTTTTAATTTCATAACTTACCTCCTTGAAAAATAAATTATTTAGCACTCTCAGTCCTAGACTGCTAATGGAAGATGGGTTATATAATTATTCCACCAAAATAACAAGTACATGATACGTTGCCATTTAGCCAAATATCGGGTATTTTGGGCGTTTATGGGCATTAGCTCTTGTTTTCTTATGTTTTCAAGTTTTTTTGACATTGTCTGCCAATTATCATCAGGCGTAATTATAAAACCTATGCAACATTAATAGTTGCAAGACTAATTCCCCAAAAGCGGTTATATATATTAATGGATTCATTTCATGTTTATTATAATATCATAGCTGTCCAAATTAAAATGTCCCCCCCCCTTTTTCATAAAGGGTGTCAGGGGGATTTTTTTAACGTTTTCAATTGTTTTTAGCAAATCCCCCTAGGAGCTTGTCGGACTTAACAACGTTGAAAAAGCTAATCTGCGTATTAAATT
>CBDUZI010000019.1:0-38158 GCA_965371665.1 uncultured bacterium | reverse complement strand
GGCAGGGGGGATTTAATCAATAAAACGCCCGCTTTCATATGTAAAATCCCCCTCATTCCCCCTTTTTCAAAGGGGGAAGCTACGAAAAAAAATGCTTTGAGCTTAAAGTCCGACCGACTCCTGTATATTCATTAAGCCCGGCTTTTAATCCCCCGTAATCTCCCGCATGTAATTCAACAGCGGCTGCCGGGCTTCCTTATCTTTCAGGGCATAGGCCAGGGTGGCTTTAACAAATTCCAGCTTGTTCCCGATATCATGACGCCGGCCTTCAAACTGCCAGGCGTAAACCGGACGGCAACGGTTCAAACGGCGGAGGGCATCAGTCAATTGGATTTCACCGGACGCTCCCGGACGGGTTTTTTCCAGCAACTCGAAAATATCCGGGGTTAAAATATACCGGCCGACAATTCCCAGACAGGAAGGCGCCTGGGAGGGCCGGGGTTTCTCTACAAGATCTTGAACCTTATAAAGCCGGTCGGATATGGCCTGAGGTTTAATAATGCCATAGGCCTGGGTCCGGGCCCGCGGAATCTCTTCTACGGCCAGCACCGGAGCCTGATATTTTTTCCAGATTTCCATCAGCTGCATTATCGCCGGACGGGGATGGTCTATGATATCATCCCCCAGAAAAACCGCGAATGGTTCGTTGCCGATAAAACTCTTGGCGCAAAGAACCGCATGCCCCAAACCCCGGGCTTCTTTCTGGCGGACATAATGCAAATTGACCATATCCGAAATTTTGCGAACCTTTTCCAGGCCCGCCCGATTTCCCTGGGCCTTAAGATTTTCCTCGAGCTCGATGGAACGGTCAAAGTGATTTTCAATGGCCTGTTTTCCCCGGCCGGTCACGACCAGGACATCACGGATCCCGGCGGCCACGGCTTCTTCAATTACGTACTGGATGGCCGGTTTATCGTATATCGGAAGCATTTCTTTAGGTTGAGCTTTGGTCGCCGGAAGAAAGCGCGTTCCCAAACCGGCCGCCGGCACCACAGCCTTGGTTATTAATTTTAACGGGAATCGGCCGCCGACCGGTGACTTGGATTTAATTATCCGCTTTTTCATTGCACCCCCTCCATCTCCTGCCTTTGTGCCTGCAAACAATTTTCTATCTCTTGGGTCGTAGCACAAGCTAAAACCTCTTCCGCCAGTTCGCGGCTCCGGGCCAAGTAAATTTCACGGATAACTTTTTTTATCTGAGGAATAAATGACGGCCCCGTGGAAAATTCATCCAATCCCATTCCAAACAGTAAAGCTGTCAAGTGGGGATCAGCCGCCATTTCGCCGCACATGCCCACCCAGATGCGTTCCTTATGCCCGGCCTCGATAGTTTGTTTAATCAGCCGTAGAATAGCCGGATGCAGAGGATTGTAAAGATAGGCGACTTTTTCATTAATCCGGTCGACCGCCACCGTATATTGAATAAGGTCATTAGTCCCGATGGAAAAAAAATCAGCTTCCCGGGCCAAGACATCAGCCGTCAAAGCGGCGGACGGCAGTTCAATCATTAAACCGGTTTCCATATGTTTATCAAAAGCTATCCGCCGCCGGCTCAGCTCCTGCCGGACGTCATTTAGAACCGCCTTGGCCTGGCGTAATTCTTCCACATCCGAGATCAAGGGAAACATGATTTTAATTTTACCGAAATGGGAAGCACGCAGAATAGCCCTTAATTGGGTTTTAAACAGCTCAACATACGCCAGGCTAAGCCGGATAGCCCGAAGTCCCAGAAAGGGATTTGTGTCGACCGAGGTTCCCAGACGGGAAAGAAATTTATCCCCGCCCAGATCCATGGTCCGGATAATAGTGCTGTAAGGCAGACTCTGACGGGCCACCTGACGGTAGGCTTCGAATTGCTCGTCCTCGCTGGGGAGATCACGCCGATTCAGATATAAAAATTCGGTGCGAAAAAGCCCTACGCCTTCAGCTCCATACTTGCGGGCCTTGCGGACATCCTCAGGCATTTCAATATTGGCCGCTACGTTTAACCGGTATCCATCCCGGCTTACGGCCGTGATGCCCTTAAGTTTACGAAGCTTGCGGGAAGCCTGAATATTTTTTTGCTGCGCCTGACGATACTGCGTCACTATCTTGGTGTCCGCGTTGACAATCACTATGCCGGCCGACCCATCCAGTATTAAAGTATCTCCGGTGGCAACTTTGTCCGTGATATTTTTCAGGCCCACCACGGCCGGAATTTCGAGCGAGCGGGCCATAATGGCCGCATGCGAGGTCTTGCCGCCGATATCCGTGGCAAAACCTACCACGCGCTCACGCCGCATGGAGGCGGTTTGCGCCGGAGCCAGGTCTTTCGCCACCATTATGATATCCTGCTCATCGCCCGTGAGCAGCCGCTTGGACCGGCCGGTCAGGCTGCGCATCAATCGCAAAACTACGTCGTTGATATCGGAAGCACGTTCCCGCAGATATTCGTCTTTTGCCTCGGTGAATTGGCGAACCAGGCCGGAAGCTATCTCCTGTAAAGCATACTCGGCATTGCAGTGCTGCCTCTGTATCCGCTCCATAACAGCTTTAACCAGTAAGGGATCCTGCAGGACATGCATGTAAGCATTGAATATTTCCGCCTCCTTGAAGCCCACCTCCTGGGCCACCCGGCGCTTAATACTCTCAATTTCCTGCCGCGTGGCATCTATAGCGGCTTGCCAACGATTTAACTCTTTATTTATCTCGGCCTCGGCTATCCGGTGCTTGCGAACCTGGAATTCAGGGAATCCCACCAGATAAGCGGTGCCGATGGTAATCCCGGGTGAAACCGCAATTCCTTGATATCTGTTTTCCATAATGCTGTTTATTCCTTTTCCCCAAAACGATTTTTAATCAAGGCCGTCAATTTTTCCAGCGCCTCGAGCTCGTCTCCGCCGTCGGTCACAACCGTCACCGCAGAACCGCACGCCGCTCCCAGAGTCATAATTCCCATAATACTTTTGGCGTTAACTTTCTCCTGCCCTGCTTTGCGAAGAAAAACCTGACAGGAAAATTTATTGGCTGTCTCAATAAACACCGCCGCCGCACGCAAGTGCAGACCCAATTTATTTTGAATAGTTACTTCCTGCTCAACCATCCGGTTTCTCTCCCACTCATTTTCCGGTTAATTATTTCCTGTAGCGGAAATGCATTTTTAGCTGGCTCCCCGCGTTTTGTCATTCTGAGCCAAAGGCGAAGAATCTCCAGGAGACCTGATGATTCAGGCGTTTGCTGGGAGATTCCTCACTACGTTCGGAATGACAACCTTGAGAAAACACGCCTCCACAACAAGAACAATCCACTATACCACTCCGGCATAAGCCGCCAGAATTGCCAGCAATACCATCCCGTAAAACAACCAGGCAGCGGATATGCCCCGGCGCAGACCGAAATACATTATTCCTACCAAGAGAGCCATGAGACCCACGCCGAGGATCCGGGAGTTAAAAATCCGCCATCCATATAAAAGTGGATAAGCCGACATCGCCATGCCCAGCATTACTGCCATAAAAAGACTCAGGCAACGGGAGATATTTTGCGGATTTAAACGACGCAACTCCTTGACAATCTCAACTCCCCAATTATAGCCTAAAAATACCCCGCCGATGCGCAAGCCCAAATGAGCTATCGAATAGAGGCCTATAAAGCATAAGGAACCGAGTATGACTAACCAGGACTGCTCCAAAGACCCGAACAGCACCAGGCTCACGCCGACCAGCGCCAAAGCCGGCCGGAGCATGACCCAGTAGATGACATCTCCCATGGCAGCCAATGGTCCCATCATTCCAATTTTAACCCGGACGGCTTCCCGGGCCTCGTCATCTCCCGCCTGCGCAGCCTGCTCTTCTAGTTTAGCCACCACTCCTAAAATAATCGAGGCACAGTAGGGATGAGTATTAAAAAACTCCAGGTGTCTTTTAATGGCCTTTTGCCGGGCCGCCGGAGCCGGGTACAGGGCTTTAATCACCGGACTAATCGCGAAGCAAAATCCTATATTCTGCATACGCTGGAAATTCCAGCAGGCCTGTAAGAAAAAAGACCGCCAGACTACACCTGTCAAGACCCTTTTTGAAAGCCGGAAGGATGGAGTATTCATGCTTTTTTCCTCCAGCAGACCACGGCCGTCGCTCCGGCCAGGGCCGCCGCCAGTACGAGTATTCTTTCCCCGGGCCAAATCAGGAGACACACACCGACCGAAAAAAAAGCCGCCGCGATCCACCAGTGCACCCGATTTTTAGCGATTATTTCCAGAACCACGGAAAAAGCCAGGGCCGGTATAATCCAATAAACCAACTCTAATCCTTTGACGACCTGGGGAGGCAAACTTCCGGAGAGCTTAACTGCCAGCCAGAATCCCGGTCCCAGCCAGAGGAGATAAATTATGAAATTTCTCAAAAACGCCGGACCCAGCCCGGCTAAATTTGCCCACGCGATGCCGGTTAAACCATATTTGCCTGCCAGACTTTCCGCACTTTGGACTAAACGGATATTAAAGCGCCGGGCTGCAATATCCAGCTTGCCGGATAATATTCCGGCCGGGATAGACATCCCCAGGGCTAATACCATGCTGGTGCCTAAAGGGAATCCGTACTGACGTACCAGCGTCAGCGTCAAGATCACGGTCACCCCGCCGGTTACTGTATAATCAGGCGGGACATAAGCCCCTACCGGCATTATACTGATCCAGATCAATTGGATTAAAGCACCGATTAAAACTCCTGTGGACATATCCCCCAGCAGCGCTCCGAAAATACCGCCTAATACCAGGGGCTGGGAAATCATAAACTGTCCCACCATGGCATAATCCAATGCCAGAACCGCACCCAGGGCGGCAAGCCATACTATATGATCCAATACCAACCTCCCTAAAGATACTTACGAATATCTACCGGTTCATCGGTCGGCAGCATTTGAATTTGGATTTTCACTTTATAACTCAGCAGTTTTCGGAAATTTTCAGCATCCTGCTCGTCAATCGCCACTGCTTTGGTTATCTGCTTTTTACCCGGACTATAACGCAAGCCCCCGACATTTAATTCTTCCAGGAAAAGTCCGTTTTCCACGGCCCGGCATACATCCCCGGATGACGAAAAAAGCATTAAAATGCGTTTTCCATTAACCTCCTCCCGGCTGCCAACCGAACCGGCTTTGGCTACCGGGCAAATAGTAACTCCCAAACCCGGCGGCGCGGCCATTTCCATCAGGCATATCTGCATGGGATCTGCCGCTACCGCATCATCGGCCACTACTAAATGCTGAGATTGTATGGTTTTAACCCACCCTACGGCCACCTGGCCATGAATCAGGCGGTCATCAATTCGCACTAACCTCAGCTGGGAAGTCATTTGTCCTTTTCCTTTTCGCAGTTGCAATTCAAGAGTATTTGATTGGCATAAAAAATACTTTTTTTTCCCTTCTCTTCCACAAACCGGGCGAGTTGATCAATGTCCATAAGTGCGCGATGCGTAAGCGCCTCAATCAGCATAGGCAGATTCGCTCCTGCTAAAACCCGGATAGGATATTGCTGCGAAAGCGCCAAGGCAACATTACTCGGTGTTCCGCCGAACATGTCAACCAACATCAGGCATCCCTCCGGGTTGAGCATGGCCGTTATTTTTCGCTGCAGATCTTCGATGCCTTCATGCACTTCCAAACTTATATACTCCAGCTCCGGCTGGTCCCCCATAATCAAGGCAGTGGTCTTGACTAATTCCTGTGCTAAGGCGCCGTGGGTGGTAACTAAAATTTGAATCATAGGCTCAGCCCCGCTTCAAATAACTATCAACTTAAGAATCGCCCTGGCCAGCCGGCCGGGATCGTGGCGAAAAAAATCATCCCCCCCGGCCAGCCGGGTCCGGATAAGGGTTATGTTGTCTTTATCCAATTGCTCTATATCGGCCGATTCGGCCAGCACCGGAGCCGCGTTCATCTCCCGGTAGCGCTTAAGCATTTCTTTGCTGGGCTCCTCGGTATTAACCAGCGCGTATTGAATCAGATCCGGCCGGGTATGTTCCTTAATCACCCGAACATGCTCGGCCAAACTCATACCATCCGTTTCCCCGGGCTGGGTCATGACATTGCAGACATAAATTTTCACGGCCGGAGAGGCGGCAATTTCATCCGCGATTCCGGAAACCAGCAGATTCGGCAGAATACTGGTATATAAACTGCCCGGCCCCAGAATAATGGCATCCGCCTTGGCCAGCGCTTCGCGGGTCTCGGGCGCGGGCCGTACATTCCCCGGCTCCAGGCGAATCCGTTTGATCGGACCATGGCCTTGGCTAATCTGGGATTCCCCGCAAACCGTGCTCCCGTCTTTCATTTCCGCTTCTAAGACCACCGGATCCACCGTAACCGGCAGTACCTGTCCGCTAACTGCCAATACCTGGCTGGCGGCCTTGACCCCGGCGGCAAAATCACCGGTTATTTCTCCCAGCGCAGTAATAAATAAATTCCCGAAGGCATGCCCTTCTATCCCGCCGCCGCGTCCGCGAAACCGGTGTTGAAAAAGCCGGCTCATGAGCGGACTGGTTTCCGCCATGGCAATCAGGCAATTCCGGAGATCCCCGGGCGGCAAAGCCTGATATTCCCGGCGCAGCCGTCCGGAACTGCCGCCGTCATCCGCCATCGTCACTATGGCTGAGAGGTTGGAGGTATATTTTTTTAATCCGGAAAGCAGAACCGGCAGCCCGGTGCCGCCGCCGATAGCCACTAATCGCGGCCCCCGTTTCATGCGCAGACGCTTGAGAGCTACGGTAGCATATTCTTGTTCCCGCGCCGGCATAAGCACGGTCAGCACGGAATAGAGGCTTCTGCGAAACGCCAGTATCACGCCGGCAATGCCGGCCGCCAAGAGCAGGAAATCTATGGTCCGCAAACTCTGAATTTGTCTGGCCAGAGGGCGCACGTCAATAACCTTAAGCTCAAAATTGCCAAAAACATGCCCTAACATACCGGAAAGCCCGAAACTAAAAACAATCACTGACAATACCAGAAGAAAAAGCCAGCGTTTTAAGCGCACGCCCGGATACAGCCATCGCCACGCCAGACGACGCCGGTTCCAGTAGCTTCTTGGCTGTCGGCCGCGCCGCGCTAAAGGTTTAGACCCAGCCCGTCCTGAATCATGCAGTGTTTTTTTTCTCGCCATTTTGCATCCAGGTGATCAGGGTTTTATTGAACTCCCGCGCCGTGTGATAACCGCTTTTTTTTAGTCTCTGGTTCATGGCCGCCACCTCGATAATAATTGAAAGATTGCGTCCCGGCCGAACCGGAATAATAATCCGCGGCAGTTCTATATCTAAAATGCTATACGTCAACTCATCCAAGCCTAAGCGGTCGTATTCCTTATTTTCATCCCATTCCTCGATAGTCGTTACCAATTCCACCCGCTTGCGATCGCGGATGGCTCCGATTCCAAAAAGATTTTTGATATTGATGATTCCCAATCCCCGGATTTCCATATGATGCCGTATCAATTCCGGTCCGGAGCCCATTAGAATACGATCGGCTGAGCGCCGTATATCCACCAGATCATCGGCTACCAGACGATGACCGCGCTCCACCAGATCCAGAGCGCACTCGCTTTTACCGATGCCGCTTTTACCGAGAATCAGCACTCCCACCCCGTAGACATCGACCAGGGTTCCATGCATGGAAGTTTCCGGCGCCAGTTGGTCTTCCAAATAAATGGTTAATTCAGCGATAAGCTTGGTGGTAGCCAGATTAGATTTAAAGAGCGGAACGTGCTTGCCCTCCATGGCGCGTAAAAGTTCTACGGGTGGTTCATACCCCTGAGTGATGATAAAACAGCAAACATCCCATTCCAGCAGCTTGCGGAAAACCTGCTGGACTTTCTCTTTTCCCAGGCCCTGAAGAAAAGAGATTTCCGTCCGCCCCAAAACCTGGATCCGCTCAAACGCAAAATAATCATAATATCCGGCCAAGGCCAGCCCGGGCCGGTTGATATCCGCTACTGTGATTCTATTGGAAAGGCCTTCCTGTCCCGTCACCAGTTCCAGGGACAATTTCTCTTTTTGTTCCAAGTAGAATTCTTCTAATAATAAATTGATCATGCCCTATACCGCCTGAAAATATAATCCCGCTTCCCTGGCCGTCTCTCACTAGGAGCCGCGCCCCTAATGCGTAGCTTTTTCTTCTTCCTGTACGACTTTTACCACATCCGCCGTACTTTGCGCCGCCATGAGTTTTTTTCTAATGTACTTATCTTTCAATAATCCTGATATCCGGGCCAGGGCTTTCAAATGAGCGCCGGCGGTTCCTTCCGGAGCCACCAGCAGAAAGAAAATATATACCGGTTCACCGTCCAGGGCTTCGAAAGACACACCCGTTTTTGATAGTCCAAAAGCGGCGGTCAGTTCTTTCACAGTTTCGGCCTTGCCGTGGGGAATAGCTATTCCCTGTCCAATCCCCGTACTGCCTAATTCCTCCCGGTCCAGCAAAATTTGGACTATTTTCTTCTTATCCGTGACACACCCGCTGCCGACTAAAACACTGCCTAATTCTTCTATAACTTCGGTCTTATTCCTGGCTTTCATATTAACTACAATATTTTTTTCCGAGAGAAAATCCATTATGCGCATTGCTTGCAAGGCCTCCTTTTATCTATAGAACTTCGTGAATTATTCCTTAACTATCAACTTGAAGTTGCCGTCCGGACGTTTAAGCAAAACAGCGGTTTGTCCAGTTTCAGCGTCTTCGTAAAGCAGAAAAGTCTGGCTTAACGCTTGCAGCTGTAACACGGCTTCTGCCTGCGTCATGGGTTTTCCTTCCAGGGGTATAACTTCAACCACCCGCCCCCCTGTCTTGGATCCCGGCGTCTTCGTCCCGGCTTTTTTTCTCAGGGGCCGGGCACGGGAACCTGACATTTTACTATCGACTAGCTTTTCATGTTTCCGCGCCAACTGCCTCCCGATCTTTTCCGCCAGCAAATCAATGGATTGACGCATGTCTTTAGTGATTTGCCGCCCGGTTACCGAGTAAGGTCCGGCTTTGGCTGTCACTTCCACTCCCTGGCGGTATCCTTCCTCCATGAGAACAACATGCACCTCGGCGTTATTTTCAAGAAAGATAGACCACTTTTTAAAACGCTTCCGAACGTATAGCTTTATTCCTCTGCTTACTTCCATGTGGCGGCCGGTAATTATGAATTTCAATAATTTTTCCTCCTTTATGCCGGCGGAAATCCCTTCCGCCTTCTTAGCTGATTATTTTAACTCCATCCCACGCATGCATATCTTTCTCTGCCAATTATTTATTCCCAAAGCTTTCTCCGGCCGGCCGGAAGCAGGTTCATTTCCTCCCGGTATTTGGCTACCGTCCGGCGGGCGATTTCAAACCCTTTTTCAGCCAGCAGCCGGGTCAAACGCTGGTCCGATAACGGCCGCCGGGCATCTTCCCGTTCGATCAATTCCCGCAAAGCAGCCTTCACACTGGTGGAAGAAATAGTGGTTCCATCCATGGTTTTAATCTGGCTGCTGAAAAAATATTTCAACTCATAAAGGCCCCGCGACGTTTGTACGTATTTTTTACTGGTCACCCGGGAGATGGTGGACTCATGGAGTTCCACCCGCTCGGAGATTTCCCGCAAGGTTAAAGGTTTTAAGCAGGCAACTCCTTTTTCAAAGAAGTCACGTTGAATTTCCACTATATTTTCTACTACGCGATATAGCGTTCTCCGCCGCTGTTCAATACTCCGCATAAGCCAGATCGCCCGCTGGAGTTTTTCCTCCAGATACTTGCGGGTTTCAGGCGTAACTTGCGACTGCCGGCGTAAAAGTTGACGGTAGGTACGGCTGATTTTCAATTCCGGCAAGCCGCCGTCATTCACAATGATAATATATTCGTCGTCATGCTTTTCCACTATCACATCAGGCGTAACATACTGAACATCTTCCGAAAACTGATGCCGCCCGGGAAAAGGATCCAGCCCGGCAATAAGCTGCGCAGCCGCTACTACTTGGGAACGGGATATTTTTTCAGCCCGTGCGATCTGGTCAAATTGGCGCCGTTCCAGCGCTGAAAAATGACGTTCCACTATACTTTCCGCCACGGAGTTACGTTCGCTTTTATTCCGCAACTGGATTAAAAGACTTTCCGTTACATTACGAGCCGCTATGCCCAAGGGTTCCAACCCCTGAATCATAGTTAAAACATCAGCTACTTGGTCTTCATCCGTACCGGCCTGGCGGGCAATCTCAGCTAAAGATAAAGGCAAAAAACCTCTATCGTCCAGATTGCCGATAATTAATTCGCCGATACGGTATTCTTCTTCATCCGTACAGATCAGACGCAGCTGCCAAAGCAGGTGCTCTTCCTGCGTCGGCGGTTTAGCAATCTGCTGTTCAATAACTTCCCTGGTTGTTTCCCTATCATATTTGGGAATGCTGTAATCATCGTCCGAGAAATAGCGTTCCCATTCTTCTTTATTAAATCCCTCTGGTCCCATCCCTGCTTCATCGACGTTTACTTCCTGGGTATACTCCGCCGCGGGTTCGCGTACCCCGTTTTCCTGCATTCCCATATCTTCATTTCCCGTATCCGATTCTGCTTCCGGTTCCTTCTCTTCCAACATGGGATTTTCAGCTATTTCATGCTGTATAACATCATTAAGTTCCAGCGTAGGCAATTGCAGCATTTTAAGGGCATGTTGCAGCATAGGAGTCATTACTAGTTTTTGCGTAATGCGAAGTTCGAGCTCCTGCCCCAAAATATTTTCCTTTCTTTAATTTGCCTCTATTTCAAAAACTATTTTTAGCTGACTTCCCGCGCTTTATCATTCCGAGCCGCCCTGAATCAAACCATCCCCTGAACTAATACCTTCGGGACAGGCAGGCGAAGAATCTTCAAGTAAACTTTTAATTTAAAAGGACTTTAGAAGATTTCTCGGCCTGTCCGCCTGTCCTGGATGAATTATTCCAGGGGGATGATTTAGTCCAGGACGGCTCCTCGAAATGATAATCTTAGGAAAATATACTTCCGCAAGATGAAACAGATTATAAAGACGGTTTATATATTTGTCAAGGAACGAAAAGAGCAGTTTGTTCCATTTTGATACTATCCGCCCCGGATTTGAACCTGCTCTTGCTTCTCTCCGAGTGTTATACCCCTCCGGCCAAGCGTTCTGCTAATTTGGACGGTAGTCCGGCTTTATTCCGGCTGACGCTTAGTCCTCGATGTTGATAGCACTGGCCGGACATATGGGCCCTACTTCCTTGGCCTTATCCGCCAGGTCTCCCTCCGGAGACTCTGCGATTACCTTAGCCAACCCGTCATCTCCCATCTCAAAAACTTCCGGAAGCTCGGTAACGCAGACACTGCATCCCGTACATAACGTTTCATCAATACTGATTTTCATAATTCTATCCTCCTTTGATTATTAGTTAGTTCTGTTGCGTTTCTTTACATAACATAAAAGACCGTCTTAATTAAGCCGTCATACCGGCGAAAGCCGGTATCCAGGATTGTATTTTGTATATTTTAAAACAACTTCCGGGACCCCGGTTTTCACCGGGGTGACAAACTATTAGTAAAGGTTAGTAAATTATATATATGCCACTAGCTTAGTACCACCCACGGAACGTAGGGGCGTTTAATTAAACGCCCCTACAACGGCCGGTGATGCCATGCCCTACACACCAAGAAACACTTTTACGGCATTCTCAATAGCTTGTAAATCAACCACCGTATTTTTACAGGGGCCTTCGGGCCGTTGATTGGAAAAAGCCAGTACTGGAATTCTTCCCTTCAGGTCCTTGATTCCCACTAATAGATCCCGCTCGCAAGCCATTGCCACAATTCCCCGGGGTTTATATTCATCGATCGCCTTCCGGGCCGCGGTGCCTCCCAAAACCGTTATTTGCGAGAAACCATACTTTTCTTTTAAAGCCCGAAGTCCTTGCATGTTTTCGCGGCCCAGGCAACGAGGGGTTAAAACTAAAAGCCGGGCGGGATCTTTTACCCGGGATGGCATAACCTCCAAACGGTTATGCAGCAGTACGAAAGCATGACCAATCTGATCGCGGGAAACACCCCATATTCTTGCCAGTTGAATGCTGGGATTAACCATCCAACGAATTCCACCCAGCCAGCGCACCAGCCGCCTTAAAGGCTTGATGCCCAGCGCCGCCATAACCAAGGCCAGATACCATATAACCAGATAACCAAACCATACTCCCACCGCCCAAAACAGCAGGCGCTCCAGACCCATGGCTGCCAGGCGGGGTAAAATCAGCCAGGCCGCAATTCCACCGGCTAAAATATAACCGGCAACTGCAAGTCCGGCCAAACCCAAAAATATCCCGGCGGGAGCCTGCGTATCGGCCTGATGCAATTTTCCATCCCAATCAGTCCATTCCTCGCCTAATTTCCGGTCTGGGGATATATTTTCTCGCTTAGGTATTTCGTGGTTTAACACGCCATATTATCCTTGAAATTATCGTGGGCTTTCCCGCCGGATGCTGCGTGGCAACTTAGCGGCCTAACCGCCGCAAAGTATATACCTTTCGAACTGTAACCGTCAAGGATGAATACCCGTTTGGTGAATTGTAATCAGAAGTGCAACATTTTATGTCGTTAGTAATCCTAATCACAGACACTGCGTCATAAAGCCGATTTTAGAGTCTTTTTAGGTCGTCATTCCGGCAATCCTTTAGCCGGAATCCAGGACTTATTCTTGCAAACGAAGAATTTTCTGGGCCCCGGCCTGTCCTGGATGATTTAGTCCAGGGATCAAGTCCGGGGTGACGAGCTTTTGTGTTTTCAGTATTTTGAAAAAGCTTCTCAAAGAGGGATAAAACCTCTTTCTGCTAATCAATAGTTATGTTGCAATATGAGTTACAATCTGCCCTGAATATTCCCGTACGTATATTTGATTGACAACGTACGTACTATATGCTATTAGTAATGTCGGGAGGTGATCAACATGGCTATTTCGGCTTCGGCCTTACGGCAGAACATTTACAGGATTTTGGATGAAGTTATACAAAAAGGCATACCGGTTGACATTGTCCGGAAAGGGGAAACTCTGAAAATTATTCCGGCCAAAACAGAGAACAAATTAAAAAATCTCAAAAATCGAAAGATCATGAAGTACAAACCGGAAACTTATATTCACATGGACTGGTATCACACATGGAAAAAATAATCTATCTGGATACACACGTCTTGATATGGCTTTATGCCGGAGAAATCGAACTATTAAGTCCGGCCGCGGCAACCGCCATACAAACCAATGAATTGCTAATTTCACCTATTGTGGTATTGGAACTACAGTATTTATACGAAATCAAGCGAATTTCGGAACCTTCATCAGAAATAACCCGAAGCTTGACGCATGCCATAGGTCTGGCTGTATGTAATCACGATTTTCAGGATGTCGTCGCAAGCTCTATAAGGCAAAGTTGGACGCAAGACCCCTTTGACAGGTTAATCGTTGCTCAAGCTTCAATTAAACGATCACGCTTGTTGACAAAAGACGATACGATATTAAAGCATTATAAAAATTCATTTTGGTGACTAAAATGGCCGTGGCATAGGCCTCATGGTTTCTACCTGGGAGCATGCCCACGAGCAGCACGTCATGGCCTCTTTCCCCGGTCCAGTTAGCGAATATACAGGAATTCTTTGCCGATGAGCAACCGGTAAAAAAAATCCGTTTTTATTCCTGGGTTCTAAATTCGGCAATCTGGTCGCACTGAATGCGCGCAGCAGAAAAAAGCAATGGCATCACATGGCCGGCAACTGGATTGATAATACCGCCTGTATCGGGCAAGTCGGGGGGGAAAACGTGGTTTTTGTCGACTCCCATGACTACCGGCTGTATGCCTTTGACGCGCGCAGCGGCGAGCAATTATGGTCACGGGCTCTGGGCGGAGAAATTTATTCGGCACCGGCTTTTTTTCATCTGGAGGGAGAACCCGCCGTAACCGCAGCCTGCCTGGATAACCGCCTCTATGTTGTCAATGCCGCTAACGGGGAACTCCTCTCAGCATACTATATTGGCGAGCCGATCTGGGATCACCGTCCGTGATTGAAGCCGGCCGGCAAACCGTGATAGTGCATGGATCGTATAACGGCGCGGTTTGCGTACTGCCCCTATTGAAAGCATGCGCCTTTCGGGACCAAAGCAAATCCCTGCTGGCATTATGGATCAGCCTGCCAATACTGCTGGTTTTGTTTCTGGGAGTAATCCTGCCCATTCTTCTGCATATTCCGTAATCAAGCGTATCCGCTTCCGCGCTTCAAGGGTTTTATTCTTAGGACAGGAAACCGGCACAACCTCCACCCCTTTCTTCGCTATAAGGGGATAAACATTCTCACAATGCTTCTCAACTCCTCTTTGAATATCAGGAAACCCTCTTGTACCAAGAACGTCGCCTTTCACAACCCAACTCCTAACTTCCTCCCCAAAACCCATAAAACCGGTTTGACCGGATGATGCAGCATGGCTGGAGCAACACTCCCTATCATCCAGCAATTTTTCGGACAATTCCCAACCTCTCGACGAACTTCTTTCGCCCTCCGGCTATTCCAAATTTCATCCCATTTTTTTTCATTTAAATTACCCATGGATTGTTTTTCATCCATTCCATTACAAGCCAGCACATCTCCCCAAGGGTCAAGGAAAAAGCCGTCTTGGCCCATCTCACATGGCAATAATCTTTTATTACCCTGAATGTAATTAATCAGGCCGTAGTTAAAATACGCTCTAAACCAGTCTTTTATCCTTTTCGATTTTAGTAATAATTTTATTAAATTCTCAAATTCAGCGATAACTTTCTCTTTATCCTCTATTTTATTATTTAGCTTATGGAAATAATGCGAATTATGCAAAGTCGCGGTAGCAAACTCATAGCTTAAATTTTTTGCCATCTTATACAAAGCAGTTAAATCTTTATAATTTACATCCTGCACGGCCCTCTGTGTCAATATAGGTGAGACACCTCCCCCATGGTATATTAGTGTAGAGGGTGGAGAGGAGAGACCAATATGATCGCTGTAAAAAACAAATCAATCGAGAGAAACGACGGGTATTGGCGAACAAACTGACGGGCATTATGCTCAAGGCACCGGGCAATTAATTGTTGAATACTGGAACGGGAGCGACTGGCAGGAAGTTGACAATTTACAGGACGGCACAACGGTAGGCGAAAATACTCTTGCTCAGGATGGAACCATTCCCTGGACCGCCCTGACGTCTGAACAATGGTCTAATCGTTGGGGGTTTATTCTAGACGGAGGTTACCGCTGGCTGCGGCTGCATGTAGAAAATAACCCCAGCCAAGGGCTGAAACCCGATTTTTTCATTCCTCAATATTCTTTAGGCGTTCAGCTGGATGACATTGAAATCTGGGACGGTTTGCCCGAAGACCACCCCGGCTCCGATCCACCCGCCGCTTCAACTCACCGCCAAAATAATATTTTAGTCTCCCCTAATCCTGCCAGTTCAAAAATAGTCTTTCATTTTATGAAAACCCCGGCCCTGACTTTATTCTCACCGGTTGAGATCGGTTTATTTAACCTGGAAGGCAATTTGGCGGTTAAAAAAACAGAAGTATTAAATATGTTCCCTCAAGCTATTGAACTTGATGCTCATAAATTAGCCCCGGGTGTTTATATTTATAAAGTCGATCAATCCGGCCGGAAAATCCAAACCGGTAAAATCGCCGTTAAAAAATAATTCAACCGTCTTTTTGAAACCATGCGTTCCAGGAGCCTGTCGGACTTAAGTACAAAATCAGATTTTTGTACTCTTCCTCCTTTGAAAAAGAGGGTATACAAAAGGGGGAGAATGACTAAAATCCGCCGATTTAACCGGTATTATCCTGCCAAACCGTAAATTTATCCCGGGGTAAGGGCATCGGGACTTGGAAATCATCTCCGTACTGTTGAAATAGAAGCTGGGTAGATAAAATACTTATAAATGACATGTTATCCTTAAAGGACAGGCGGCCTTGGGACTGATGCTTGCATTTCCGGTGCAGGCTTGATACGGCCCGGGGATTGAAAATATTGGTCTGCCGGATAGCTTTCTCAGAGAGTATCTCGTCTATATATTCCGGTGCACCCGGCTGAACAAAGCTGCCGGCATCCGGCGCCATATATGGCTGCTTAACCCGCGCCAGTATTTCCGGGGGCAATTCCCGGCGCAAAGCTTTTTTAAGGACATGTTTTTCCCGGAGCCCGGAAATCTTATATCTTGACGGAATACGGGCGGCAAACTCGACCAGGCGATGATCCAGAAACGAGAACCTCCCCTCAACCGCGTGGGCCGCGCTGACCCGGTCGCCTTGCGAGGAAAGCAGGTATCCTGCCATCAGCGCTTTCATTTCCAAATACTGGGCGCGCAGTAAATGATGCCACTTGAAATAGCTTTCCGGAAGATCTTGGCCATAGACGCCTATGGAATCGTACTTTTCGGTTCGCGTCCGAACTTCGTCGCTGAAATACTCCTTGATCCGGCTGGTAGTGCTTATCCTCTGCATATGCGAGAAATAAAAAGCATCGGTCTGCGACAACCCGGCCTTGTAGAAATGCTCCAGATAATATTTGGCCCGAGCGGGCGAGAGCGGCAGGGTGGGATACAGTTTTTTCAGCAACAACGGCCGGCAGGCAGAGTCCGGGTTCTTCGCCCAGAAACTCCTTATCAGTACCTCCTTAAAAATATCATACCCGCCCAGAACCTCGTCCGCTCCCTCCCCGGTGAGAACAACTTTAAAGTGGTTCTGGTTTACCAGCCGGGAGAGCATGTACAGCGGCGCCGGAGCGGTCCGGACTATGGGCCTCTCGGTATGCCAGATTACCCGGGGAAAATTTTCCGCAATATCCCGGCCGCCGCAGCAAACCTGGTGATGCCGGGTGCCCAGGAAATCAGCCATTTGCTTCTGGTATTTTGACTCGTCATAGACCTGGTCCTGAAAAGTTATGGAAAAAGTTTCGATAGGCGTATCCGTAAAATTCTTTATCAGGGCCGTGGTGGCCGAGGAGTCAAGTCCGCCCGATAAGTATCCTCCGACCGGAACATCGGCCCGGAGCCTGAGACGGACCGCATCCACCAGCATTTCATGTAATTCTTCGGCCCAGGAATCTACGGAACGCTTCCGGTCGAATTCCTCCGGAAAGCTTATCTGCCAGTACCGGCTGATATTTATCTTTTGGTTTTTGATCTCCAGGCAGGTTCCGGCCGCGAGTTCATTGATGCCTTCAAAAGCGGTCCGGGGAGGAGCCGTGGTCCACCAGGTGAATATCTCATCCAAACCCGGAAAATCCGGCCGACGGGGAAAGCTCGGGTCACAGAAAATGGCTTTCAGCTCGGAAGCAAAATAGAAGCGGCCCTGGTGCACGGCATAAAAAACCGGCCGGATGCCCATCCGGTCACGGGCCACAAACAGTGTCTCTTTTTTCCGGTCATAAACCGCGAACGCGAACTGTCCGTTGAACCGGTTCAGGCAACCGCGTCCCCATTCCTCGTAAGCGTGTACAATTACCTCGGTGTCGGAACGCGTGCGGAAAACATGCCCCAGTTTTTCCAGCTCCGGCCGCAGCTCGAGATAATTAAATATTTCTCCATTAAAGGTTATCCAGATTGAATGGTCTTCATTGCCCAGCGGCTGCGAACCGGCGGCCAGATCGATAATTGATAACCGGGCATGTCCCAGCGCGCACATATTATCAAAATAGGCGCCGAATTCATCCGGGCCGCGGTGCTGGAGCATGGTTACCATGGAGACCAGCAGTTCCTTGTCCGGCTGTGTTCTTCCCTCTAATTGAAAATATCCCGCAATTCCGCACATTGCCGGCTTATCCCCCTCCAACCTGATTTGCTATGACTTACCCCAGGGTTTTTCCCACAACCGCCGAACCCAGGGCATTCACGAATTGTGGGATCTCGGGGATATACAAGCTGGTATTAAGTTTCTGTTCCAGGACACGGCATAATCCTTTATTCTTGGCGCCCCCGCCGTTAAAGGTTACAATTTCCTTTAAGCTTATTTTCTTGACCATGGCGAAAATTCTTTCCGCTATGGAATTATGAATCCCGGCAATGATATCCTCCTTGGTTACTGATTGCGCCAGCAGTGAAATAACCTCGCTCTCGGCAAATACCGTACAGGTGGCGTTGATGGTTATGGTTTTAGTCGACTTTAGCGCCAGGTCACCCAGCTCTTCCAGCTTTACCTCCAGGGCACGGGCAATGACCTCCAGGAACCGGCCGGTTCCGGCCGCGCATTTATCATTCATCATAAAATCGCTCGTATTCCCTTTTTCATCCACAGCTATAACCTTGATGTCCTGTCCTCCCAAATCGATAAGCGTTCTTACCGGACCACGCTCACTGCCCAGGAATTTCATCCCCTGCGCGCAGGCCGAGATTTCAGTAATAGTCTTCTCCCCAAAATCCACTACCCTCCGGCCGTAGCCGGTCGAGACCACATGCCGCACACTTTTCCTGTCCACACCTGCGGCGGCCAGGGCCTGGTCCAGCGCGGATTGGGCCGCCACCTTGGACCGGCTGCCGGTTGGCAGTACAACCATTGCCGCAATTTTTTGGTCATTTAAGATCAGGGCCTTGGTGGCGACTGAACCGATATCCACGCCGGCCGTAATCATCGGATCATCTCCAGAAAGGGCTCAATCCGGTTTTTCAACTGTTCAATATCCTCTTGGCCGTAATCCGTATGCAGGGTCAGCATGGGTATATTCTGCTCTTTAAGCTGCCGGTTGATTAAATCCTTCTCCATATCAAATAATTGACACAAACGCAAATCATGATATATCACCCCGTCCACATTGCCCTCCTTTTTGGCTCCAGAAAAATATATTTTTATAGTGTTTCATGTTTCTTCCTTTTTCTGCAATAGAACCCATCTAAAAACCAAATGTCATTGAAACCAGATGATTAGTGCCCAAATCCCCCATCAATGCCATGGCATAATCAACTTGCATAAACTTCCAGGCAAATCCGCATCCGCAGGTAAGCCCGAACAGGTCATAACCATACTTATAACCGGCGCGAAGCGCTATTACTTTATGATACCAGTACTCGGCTCCAACATGTCCTTTAATATCCAATTCCAAAGGTTTTACGAAATCCAGCATAAAGTTTAATTTATGTCCGGGCCGGTAATTCCAAGCATAGGCCAGACCGAGAACAAAGGCGGCTGGCAAGGGATCAGGCTCTTCTTCATACGTAATTTTGGGGCCGATGTTCTTAACCGCAAATCCCAATCGCAGGTTTTCAGTTAATTGGCAAGAGAATTTTATACGGACGTTTATCGGTCAGCCAACCTAATATTTCTTAATTTTACTTTATTTTAACTCAACGCGGGTATTTTTGAAAGAACAACTTGAGTAGGAATGGACTATTGCAAACAGCCTATCGGCTGTTTAACCAGGTTTAACGAACTCCCTTTTTTAAAAGCTGGCTCCAGATAACCAGTTTTCCTTCCTTATCATTATTTAAGCTTACAAATTTCTCTATAGTCTTGGCCAGTTTAGGCGATGGACTGTAGGCATATACCGGATCAGCATTATCGCCCCATTTATTCAGAACCCGGCGTTTGACCAGGATTTCCAGCGGCCCGGCCAGATCCATGGAGCGCCGCCCGATGCGTCCGGCAACGCCTTCCGTATTGTCCGCGAGACCGGGGTTTTTCCATAAAAAAACCAGCAATTCCCACACTACCAGTGAATTAACCACCTCACCGATAAATTTTTCAACATCCTGGTCTATCTTCACTACGGCCTCCGCGCCTCAATAATTAACCCAGCCGAGTATAACACAGTGCTAAAAACTTTCAACCGGAAATCCTAAAAGAGATTCCTCAGTCACTTCGCCTGTCCGGCCCGGTCCCTACTTCTTCCCGGCCAAAACTTTACCCAAGTAGTACCCGGTATAGGAATCTTTGACCTTAACGATCTCCTCCGGCCGGCCGAAAGCTACTACCTGTCCGCCGGCGTCACCGCCTTCGGGCCCCAAATCCAATACGAAATCCGCGCCCTTGACCACATCCAGATTGTGCTCCACTACTACTACGGTATTGCCGGCATCCACCAGGCGCGAGAGAACATCCAGGAGACGCTGGACATCCGCGAAATGGAGCCCCGTGGTGGGCTCATCCAGGATATAAAAAGTCCGCCCGGTGGAGCGTTTGCCCAATTCGGCGGACAACTTAAGGCGTTGGGCTTCTCCCCCGGAAAGCGTGGTCGCGGACTGGCCAAGCTTGATATACCCCAATCCCACGTCCGAGACTGTCTGCAGAATCCGTTTTAATTTCGGGACCGGGGAGAAAAACTCCAGGGCTTCATCCACGATCATATCCAGTACCTCGGCAATGGTCTTGCCTTTATAGCGCACTTCCAGAGTTTCCCGGTTGTAGCGCCGGCCCTGGCAGACTTCGCAAGTAACATATACATCCGGCAGAAAGTGCATTTCGATCTTTATGATGCCGTCGCCGTCACAAGCCGCGCAGCGCCCGCCTTTTACATTGAAGGAGAAACGGCCCGGTTTATATCCCCGCAGGCGGGCTTCCGGGGTATGGGCAAAAAGCTCGCGGATTTCATTAAACATGCCGGTATAGGTAGCCGGGTTGGAGCGCGGTGTTCGCCCGATGGGCGATTGATCAATATTAATGACTTTATCCAGATGTTCGGCTCCGGTGATTTTTTTATACCCCAACGGCTTAATCCGGCCGCGGTAAATAATGTAGCGTAGAGCCGGTTCCAGGGTTTCCTGGATAAGCGAGCTTTTGCCCGAGCCGGAAACCCCGGTTATGCAGATAAATGTTTCCAGGGGCAGCCGGACTTCCATATTCCGGAGATTATTCGTGGTGATCCCGCTAAGTACCAGGTCCGCTCCCACGGGTTCGCGCCGCTGCTTGGGAACCGGCACTTGCAGGGTTTTGCTCAGATAACGGCCGGTAAGGGACTGCGGCGAAGCCATCACGGTCTGCGGCGTTCCCTGCGCTACGATCTCTCCACCGTGGATTCCGGCGCCCGGCCCCATGTCAATCAGATGGTCGGACTGGCGCATGGTTTCCTCGTCATGTTCCACCACTACCACGGTATTGCCCAGATCCCGGAGATGCTTCAGGGTATCCAGCAGGCGCTGGTTGTCCCGCTGGTGCAAGCCTATGGAAGGCTCGTCCAAAATATAGAGCACTCCCACCAGGGAGGATCCTATTTGGGTGGCAAGATGAATACGCTGCGCTTCCCCGCCGGAGAGCGAGCCCGTAGTACGGTCCAGGGTCAGATAGTCCAGACCTACATTGGATAAAAATTTCAACCGGGCCTGGATTTCCTTGATAATTTGGCGGGCAATGGTCTTCTCCCGCGGGCTGAGTTTAAGCCGCGCGAAAAAATCCCGGGCCCCGCCTACGCAAAGCCGCGTTACCTCTATAATGTTTTTATGGTTCAGAGATACTGCCAGGCTTTCCGGCTTCAGCCTTTGCCCGCCGCAAGCCTGGCAGGCTTTGATCCGCATATACCGGCCGGAAATTTCCTGGCGCATATACTCGGATTCAGTTTCCCGGTAAATACGCTGGGTACGCGGTATAACCCCTTCAAAAATGCCAACATAATTATAAGAAGATTCCGCACTCTTAAACTGCAAGGGAATACGGGTTTCTCCCGAGCCGTATAAAACAATTCGCCGGTATTCGGCCTTTAGCTTATGCCAGGGCGTATCCAGGGAAAAACCATAATACCGGGCCACGGAACTTAACATGGAGAGGTAAACATAGGCGGTCTGTGAATTCCAGGGCAGAATCGCGCCTTTGCGCAGGCTAAGATCGGGATCAACCACCAGGTCCGGCTCCACCTCGGTTTTCACTCCCAGACCGGTGCAGGCCGGACAGGCTCCCTGCGGGGAATTGAAGGAAAACATCCGCGGTTCGAGTTCTTCAAAGGAAATGCCGCAATGGGCACAGGCGTATTTTTCGGAGAAAACCAGAGTGGCCTGATCCCGGCCGGCGCGGGTATGGCTTCTTGGTTTTGCTTCTTCCGCGGCCCTGTCCAGACGGTGGATAAGCACTGTGCCTTCTCCCCGCTTCAAGGCGGTTTCCAAAGAATCAGCCAGGCGACGAACCATATCTTTATTCACTACCAGCCGGTCGACCACGACTTCCACATCATGTTTTTTCTTCTTATCCAGCGGAATCGGCTCATCCAGATCATAAATCCGGCCGTCCACCCGCACTCTCACATAACCCTCGCGCTTCAGGCTTTCCAACAGCTTCCGGTACTCGCCTTTGCGCGCCATCACCACCGGCGCCAGCAAGAGCAGGCGCTCCCCGGCCGGCAGGCCGGCGATGAGGTCAACGATCTCCTGCACGGTTTGGCGCTGAATCGGCCGGCCGCACTGGTGGCAATGCGGCCGGCCGACGCGCGCGTAGAGCAGGCGCAAGTGGTCGTAAATCTCGGTTACGGTTGCCAGGGTGGAGCGGGGATTTTTGGACCCGCTTTTTTGCTGGATGGCAATGGCGGGCGAGAGTCCCTCAATCGAGTCCACGTCCGGTTTTTCCATCTGCCCGAGAAACTGGCGGGCATAGGCGGAAAGCGACTCAACATAACGACGCTGTCCCTCGGCATAGATAGTATCAAACGCCAGGGAGGATTTCCCAGACCCGGAAAGCCCGGTAATTACCACCAGGCGGTTGCGGGGAATAGCCACGTCGATATTTTTAAGATTATGCTCGCGCGCGCCTTTGACCAGGATATTTTCAATCGCCATTAGAACCTCTCATACTATCTCTCCTCCCGCTACCCGGCAATGATCGTGATAAACCGCTCCCACCGGTCCGGGCGCAACCGCCCGGGCCGGAACAGGACGCCGGCAATTTTCACCTATTCAGCTCACGCAGGCGGCCTTCTATTTCTATTCGCTCCCGAAAAAAAGCGGGATGCAGCTGCCGGGCTTTACGAAAATTATACTTGGCCGCATCCCTTCGTCCCATGGCTTGCAAGGCCTTGCCGGCCAATAAAAAAGTAAGGTAATCATCAGGATTGAGCGGCCGCACTTCCAGTATCCAGGACAAGGCTTCCTGGTATTTACGCTTTTTAAGGCATTGTTCCGCCTCCCGCAAGCCGTGTTTATAAACCAGGTACTCATTATATTGACCGGAGGTTAGCAGTGAATCTGCCGCAATAATTTTTTTCCCCTGAAGCGGCAGGAAATCACTCACTGAAAAGGGCACAAACGCCCCTAACTGATGGGGATAGGTTGAGACCCAGGCAATCTTGTCGGCCAGGTCAAAAACTACGGCATGCGTAGCCGTCAGGGAATTAAGCACGGACCGGTTACCTAATCCCAGCTTTCGGCCGGATAGTCCCCGGCGATCCCGCAGTATCCGTACAGCGCCGGCAATAGTCAATTTCCCCTTTTCTTTATGGATTAGTTCCGCCAGGCGGTGCAGACGTGAAACCGAGGTGCTTTCGCGTTGGTAATCCTGGTTGGCCTGGTCAGGACCCAGCTCCGGCGTCATGAAATGGTTAGTGGCTAAAGCTATCCCTTTTTTCATTTCCCTTATCGCAGTCTGCGCGGAAGTTTTTTCTACTACTATAAAACGGTCCTCCGGGCCCGAACCGATGAGAAAAGCGGCCGCTGAAAATATTTCCGCATCCCGGATGATTTGTTCGGCTTCTGCCAGAGTTCCCGCCCTGGTCAAAACCTGGCGGGCCACAATATAAACCGGAGTTCCCATCTTGCCCCGGTCGCGGGAGCGCCCGGCCAATACGGCTACGGCCAGTCCGGCTTCATTCATGCCGGACATTACTCCAAGCATTCCCGGCCAGGCTATGGAAATAAAGTTATAGCCCTTTTCCGGCTGGATAAACATAACCAATTTATGCCGGTCAAACTTCTCGCCGGCGGCCAGGTAAAAACTGCGCCCCATAATCGGATGGCCCTGCTCTGTCAACTGCGCGCTTATCCCAAAGGTCGTGCCTTGGGTCAAAGCTTTGTTCCGCAGGGCATAACAAAGTTCAGGCATTATCAGGTAATTCAAGAGACGGCTATAGTATGGGCCGTATTGGGGATACTGGTCTTTAGTGGCAGACGCCAAGCCGCAAAGTTCATGCTTTATCTCTTCCGGGATAAAAGCCCTTAACCCGCGGTTGTAAATTGTCACGTAACGCGCCCAGGCCCAGCGCAAAACAAAACCAGAGAGGCCACAGCTGAAAGTATTTATCAGGGAGGTTTCCAGCTCAGCTATCTTTCCGGGATAAAACCTGCCCAGAGCTGCTCCCCGGACTTCCGGCGGTCCGGCTAAACTGCAAGCCTTCAGGCCTTCACGTTCATACCGATAGCATGAAGCTAATTGATAAATACCTACTGGATGCCTGATCACGGGAGTTTCTAATATGGCCGGCGGGATTTTAAGGGCCGGAAGCCGGGGCGCAAAAAGCAGATCTAATCCCCAAGTAAGACACACGGCTAAAAGGGCAATTATTAGAAGAGGAAAAACTATCCCAGCCTGAAAACGTCTCATTTATTCCTTAACGCGGCCCGGAAACAGGCCCTAAGCGGGAAGTAGAACGGCCGCAGTTACATTGTTCCTCGCGAATAAATGAATAATCACCGGTCCGGCAGCGAATAACCGGCGCCCCGGTTATTCCAAAGGGCGTCACGCATATCTCGCCTACTTCGCCGTCCGGAATTGCATGTCCCCGTTCATCCACAATTTCTAAATGCATCAGTTCCGGATGCAGATGACCGCCGCATCCCTCCTCGCATTCACAGAGCGTAGTAGAAAGATCGGTAGTACTGTAAGATGAAAAAACCCGGGCATCCCAGGTACGGGCCAGCAGGGCCCCCAGGGAATTTAAAGTAAAATCAGCCTGCCGGACCGGTTCTCCTATGCAGATGAGCTTTTTTACCGTGGTACGACGGAGATTAATATCCTCCTTTTCAGCCTGGGTTATGACGCTCTTTAAAAAAGTCGTAGCCGCCACCACCACGGATATCCCGGTCTGTTCCAATATCCGGAAAAACCTATCCGGCGATATTGGTCCCAAGCGCAAGCCCGCGGCTCCAATTCGGCGCAGACCGAGATAATAAGCCATCCCCGGCATAGAACAATTATCCATAGTCACCGCCAGGGCCACTATATCTTTTTCCTGAACCTCGGCGTTTAAAAAAACCAGCTGCTGGTTATAGGCCAGGCGCGACATATCTTGAGCCGTGGTTTTAATAACCAGCGACGTGTCCCCGGTCCCGGAAGTCATCATAATATCGGCAACTTCTTCCGGCCGTACGCAAAGAAAACGATCCCCTTCGCGGATCAGATCATTTATAGAAGTCGTTGGGAAAAAATGTAAATCCTGGAGCGTTTTAATTTCCGCCGGCAGCAATCCTTCCCGGTCCATTAAATCCCGGTAAAAGGGGGAACGATCATATACATAATGGAGAGTTTTACGAAGCTGACGGGTCTGAATTATAGAAATCTCCTCCGGCGTAAACATCTCTGATCTGGTCGTTTTGCTCATTTTCTCCGCCTTTTTCTATGTAAACTACGGCCTAAAGCCTGAATCGTTTATCCCCTTGATTATGCCGGATTATTTTAGGTTTATCAAAAGATAATGTCAACCCATGTTTGAAGCCTAAGTTTATACCACGGCTAAATTTGGTAACATATTAGCCTTTCGCTTGTCCGCGCGTAAATATCTCATGTTTTTTTCTGTCCCGCGAAAGCTGGAATATTCCGCCAGGGCAGGCATAGGGCGGACATGGAAGTCCGCCCCTACGTTTCCGGGAGGAAATCACCTCGTCCCCTTCTCTTTATTGCTTGACGCTCATTTAACTATCGCCAACTTCTTGGTAATAAAACTGGTTTCCCCCGGGGCTTGGGCCCGCAACTGATAAATATACACCCCGCTGGCTACATTCCCCATATTCCATACTATCTCATTATCTTGCCGCCCGCCTATGCCGCTGCCCTTCAGTTGCGCGATCAACTCTCCGGCCATATTATAAATCCTGATGGTAACCACGGCATCTTGATCAACATAATATCTAAACGTAGTGCTTTTTCCCTTAGCCGGGTTGGGATAGCTCAAGACTCTCGCCCGGGACAAAAGTTCGCCGGTCGGCAGGTAATGATAAGCCGCGCAACTGGTATTTCTTTCATCATGCGCACGCATCGCCCAGGCCACGGCCTCGGGAGAATATCTTCCCGAGCAATGCCAGATATAAAGCCGACCATCAGCCGAGGCTGCTATCACATCCATCCGGCCGTCGTTGTCCACATCGCCCAAGGCCGGAGAGGTTATATTATAACTACCGGTTTCTTTCGGCCACCCTTCGACGGATGACCCATCGCTATGCCAGGCATATATTTTATTATCACGATTCCCGCTCACTATCACTTCCATACTGCCATCGCCGTCAATATCCCCGATAACGGGCGAGGAAGCATATGACATCCCATCCCCTATCTCCTGCGGCCAGCCCGGGACCAGGCTTCCATCATAATGCCAGGCATAAACCCTGTGATCCGCCGAGCCTGCCACGATCTCAAGCCCGCCAATCCCATCCAGATTTCCCAAGGCCGGAAAAGTCGGCCTTCCCCCCACTCTTTGGGGCCAGCCCGGCATGAGGGAACCATCTCCCTTCCAGGCATAAACCATGTACTTTTGGTAGTAAGCTCCCGGACAAACTGTAATTACTTCAATCTTGCCGTCGCCATCCACATCGCCCAACGCAACTTGAGAGTAGCCTGTATCCGTCATCGCCTGGGGCCATCCGGGAACCACAGACCCGTCATATTTATAAGCAACAACTTCACCTTCCATCGTAGTCACTACCATCTCCAAAAATCCATCACTAGTAATATCCCCCAATGCCGGCGTCATATCAGTAGAAGTATAATAGCCCTTCACTTCCTGAGGCCAGCCGGATAAGAGGTTTCCCTGACTATTCACTACATAGAGCCAATAGGTATACGAACTTGTATTACGGCAAATAAAAACTATTTCCATTTGGCCGTCCCTATTAATATCCCCGATGCTCGGCGATCCCCATATCTGCACGCCGGAAGAATAGCTTAAGGGAAAACCGGGCAGGGCGTCTCCATCAAGTTTCCAGACGCATAAATCCGTGCCTCCCTGTCCCAGCGCCAGTATTTCCGATTCCCCGTCCTGGTTAATATCCGCGGCTGCCGGCAATACTCCGTACCATCCGTACCAAAAATTACTGTCCTGCTTCGGCCAATTACTATTTAACTGGGTCCCATCGTGCTTATAGATATTAAGCAACTGCTCATCCCAGTCGGTTGATATTTGAATTATCTCCATGGTTCCATTCCCATCCAGATCGCTTACCAGAGGAGAAGATAACAACATGGAGGAAGTTTTAATCGCTTTTCCGTCCTGCTCCACGATTACTGAAATCCTGTCTTCATAGACTCCGCCCGTGGTATCAAAAACCCGGAGCCGGATTAAGTATTGCCCATCTCCCACCTGGGTGGTATCCCATTGCCCCAGAACCCCATCCCCGACTTCCCCGCCGGTCAGGGAAATACCGCTGGTTTCCCATGACCCGGGAGCTGATCCCCGGCCTAGGCTTATCTCGTAACTTGAAAACCCGGAACCAGAGGCCTTTCCTCTAATCTCAATTACTCCCTTTACCATATCATACGTACCCGGAGAGGCAATCCAGGCCGCGAGCGGAGCCTGGGAACTTCCGGCCTGCTGAAGGGCTTGGGCGGCGTTTATTCTTCCATAGCCGTAATAAACATCCCACCCGGGGTCCCCTTTATCCTCGCTGGAATTATGCAGAATCTGCCTGATTTGTTCATTATTAAGAGCGCCATTATGCGAAATAAGCAGGGCTGCCAGACCCGCTGCGTGCGGAGCCGCCATGGATGTGCCGCTGAATGAAGCGTATGAACTGCCGGTATAAGTGCTGTAAATATCCGCGCCGGGCGCCGCAATATCAACAAAAACTCCATAGGTCGAGAAATACACTTTATTGTCATTGCAATTAGTGGCTGAGACACTGATCACATTATGATAAGCTGCCGGGTAGCCCGAGAAATCGTCATTACTGTTGCCCGCAGCGGCGATGAGCACAACGCCTTGGGAATAGGCCTGTTCCAGAGCGGATCGAATCGCAGAAGAATCAGCAGGACCGCCCCAGGACATACTGATAATTTGTGCACCATTATCCGCCGCATAAGCAATAGCTTCGGCGCAGGCCGCTGCGGTAAAAGCCCTTTCCCAAACCATACTGTCTATTTTAACCGGCATAATCCGGCAGTTCCAGGCCACTCCGGAAATCCCTATAGTGTTATCTGTCTGGGCCGCAGCAATGCCCGCGCAATGCGTTCCGTGCCCATATTCATCGTCCGGATCATTATCCGCGTCAGCCGTATCCCAGCCCCTTACATCATCAATATATCCGTTGTTATCATCATCCGTCCCAGGGATGCCGCCAAGCTCAGCGCTGTTTTCCCATATTTTACCGGACAGATCTTCATGATCATAGTGGACCCCGGTATCAACAATGGCAATGACCACGCCGGTATTGCCTTTTTCCAGATCCCAGGCTGATTCCATATTAATTTTTTCCAACGCCCACTGTTCACTGTACATATCATCATTGGGAGACGCATACGGATGGTAAATATAATTCGGCTCGGCATATTCGATGTCCGGGTTCCGGCCATAATTTTCCGCCGCCCGGCTTACATCCATTCCTGAAGGCAGCTTAAGGCGCATGGCCTTAAGCCTCGGCAGTTCCTGCAATACTTGCGTACGCTGCGATCGGTTAAACGCTTTTATGCCGGCCTGAGGAACCCCGGGCCGGTATTTCACCAGTATTTCCCCCGGTACATATTTTATCTTTCCGACTTGCGGGTTGGTTACGCCCGGGGAAGCATAACCCGTAATTGCCGCACAGCTTGCAAATAATAAAATTAAGGCCCCGGTTAGCCTCAAACGAATTTTCTTATCCCGTGGCATTTCGCCTCCTGATATGACTGATATTATTTCCCGAAACATCATAACAAAATCAGATTTAGAGCGTCAATGAATATCCAATTCCCGGAAGGTATGTCAAAAAAGCAGGGAGTGGCAGGAAGGGACAGAGTCCCTTCCTGCTTCATGCAGTTCCTATCTTCTACGATTATTACGCTTGGAGCGCTTAGGCGGTTTATTTTCCTCGGGCGGCTTGGGCCGCTTGTACGTCTCATATTCTTGAGGCTGCTTATATACTTTAATCTTCTTATATTTCTTGGCTGGTTTGGACCGCTTATAGCGGGAACGCGCTGGAGGCGGGGGCGAAACCCGGCCTTTTCTCCACTTACCCGGAACCCAGACCCCGTAACGGTTATAGCGGCCGGGCCGCCAGGCAAAACCACCCTTAACCTTCGGCCTCCAATGCCCGGCTATCCACCTTCCCCGGGCATTCCAATGGCCGGGTGACCAGACTTTTCCTTTGCGCACACGTTTCCAATGTCCTTGTTTCCATACTCCCCGGTGGTTGTAATAACCGGGAATCCAGAGCCTCCCGGTTCTGGTCCTGATGCGCCAATGTCCGGAAAACCATACGCCGCGGCGGTTCCAATGGCCCGGAACCCAAACCTTGCCGGCTAGTACCGGCCCGCGAGGCCTCCAGAACCCATAGACCCACGCCCCGTGCCGGTTCCAATGGCCCCGAACCCAAGCAAAACCTTTTCTTTTAACTCTGCGCCACTTGCCGGAATGCCAATACCCGCCGGCCCAATATCCGGGAACCCAGGCATAACCGGCTCTTCTTATTTTAACCGGCCTCCAATGCCCTGGAAGGTAGCGTCCCTCCTCATCCTCATATCCCATTACCCAAGTAAATCCGGCCCGGATCCGGGGACGCCAAAAACCCGGGACTACTATCCCGGCTTCCAGGTCAAAGGAATCCATCCATACATGATCCGGTCCCGGAGCCTCCGGTCTTTCCTCGGCTCTCACTCCTCCGGTTAAGACCAAACAACATATTGCGCTTGCTGCCCATACTTTAATCTTACTGTGATATTTCATTTTATTCACCCCTACCAGAATAACACCAACCATGCGCCATGGTTGCATAATAATTTTAATGCCTTCCCCCGGCAAAACCGGGCATCAAGCCTGCACCTCAAAAGCCTTCCAAGTCTCGTCAATCCATAAACCTATTATCGGCACGTTAAACCTCAAGATTTAACAGTTTTACAGGTCCCGGCTCGGCAACCACATCTCTATAATTCACACCATGTAGGGGCCGCCCCCTGTGGCGGCCCGAATGTATTCATGCCGTATTAAAAAACCATTGTCCATCCCGGCCGGGAAGCCGCTTTTTTTGAATAACTAACCCCGTTTATCTTTATTCCCTTTCCGTCAAGCAAGGTAATAATACCGCCCTGGTTCGAGAGCTGCATATCCTTTCCGGTTAAATTAATCTGCATAACCTCCCCTGCTCCGATACTGCCCTCTAAAGGAGCTTGCTTTTTTTTCTTATCGGCCAGCGCCCAGCCGGCAAGCTCGATTGGCCGGGGCGTGGTATTAAGCAGCATCACACTTTCCAGCCCGTAATCGTGTCCTTGGGGATTTACCAGCGCGGCAATAATCCGCACAGTATTATCCTGATTTAAAGTTTGCGTTCCATCACATGCCTCAGAAATGCGGTGCCCGGTAGAATCGTCGGTATGGAAGCACTGGGACTGAAATGCCAGGAAAATAGCCACCCACCTCTCTTCGTCCGGAAGATGGATAATGAGTCCGCCGTCCTGATACACTCCGTCATCTTTTTTCCACTGCTTAGAATTTCCCTGGTTCATATGAATATCATGAATGCCGTTTCCCGGCAAAAAGCCGAAATATTTGTCCCTTTTGCTTTCCGGCCCCCATTTTTCACCAAACGCATATATTTCGCTGGTTTCCATAGCCATAGCTCTGGCGATGTATTTATGAATAATTTCGTTCAAATCGTTGTCCGGACCGGGAAGGTTATGCGGCAGGGGCTTCATCCCGGAAGTATCAAACAAATTCCCCCGGATAAAATCCAGCGCTGTCCGGCCTGGTTTTGATTCCAACTCATGAAAACCATAAGCCAGGGACTGAATATCCGATATTATGGGATGGTTGAAATCCTCATCCACATAATATAACAGCTCCGACGGCTCTGCCTTTGATTTGACATTAACCGCAATGCGGTGCCGCCATTCATCATCCACGACCAATATCTGGAAATGAGGACTACTTCCCTCTCCATTTCTGCTGTCGATCGCTTTGCCTTTAAGTACTCCATATTTTTTCAGTACCATAATAACCTCCGTCGAATTGGGGGCGTTACCGATGTCACAGGCAAAAACCATAACTCGTTTGCGGTAAGGAAACATACTTTTTAGAAACGATCCGAAAGGTTTCCAGCCGCAGCTCCCGGGTCAGGCCTGCAAGTTTGTTGATATCCGACTGGTAAGGCATGCTCTTTACTTCAAATGCCCGGCAACTGTCCAATATAAAATCTATTTCCACCCCGCTCTTTTTTTGGTAATAATTCACTCTGCCCTTGCGCTGCAAGGCCAGGAAGACAGCATTTTCCAACAATGCTCCCTCATTGACTCCGGCCATCTGGTTCAGCAAGCCGGTATCACAGAAATAAACCTTGGGAGCGCTCCGGATTTCAATATCCTTTTTCCGGCTGAAGGGTTTAATTAAGTGAAGAAAATAGGTATGTTCCAAAAAGGAAAGATACTCGTTAAGCGTGATGCGTGAAATACCCAGTTCCTTGGACAATTTTTGCACATCCAGCTTCGATCCTATCCTCTCCATAAGCAGTAGTATCAAGTCTCTGACCGCATTAGTCTTGCGAAAATCGCTCAATTGCTCCACTTCCAGCTGAAAATAGGAGGTAAAGATATCCGAAAGCGCCATCGTTTTCTCCTGCGCTGAGTCCTTCATCGCAATACCCGGAAATCCGCCGTAGATTAAATACTCTTCATAATACCGGCTTAAATGCCCATAAACCGCCGAGGATATTTTACAGCCTTCCCGGGGCAGGCGTATTTTGGGATCCTTTACACGCATATATTCGTGAAAACTAAACGGATAAAGCTCAAAAATATATTTTCTTCCTGACAGTGATTCAGTAAACAGATTCTTTAAATAAAAGCTCGCAGAGCCGCTGAGGAAAAACTTAATGCCGTGGTTATCAATGAGATATTTAACCACAGAAGGAATGGTCCGGATGAACTGGATTTCATCCAGGAAAATATAACTCTGCTCGCGCGTATCCAGACCCAGCATGCGAAAGCTATCCATTATTTTATCAAAATTTTCTTCTTCAAAATATTTTCGATTAAGGGGATTTTCCAAGTCCAGGTACAGTACATTGCGGGAAGGCAGGTTTTCCATAATATACTTCAGCAATGTAGTTTTCCCAACCCGCCGCATACCGGTAATAATAATCGCTTCCGGAGCAGGAATAACCGGTTTTATTTGTTCATATATATCCCGTTGAATTATCATATTGCTAATATACATATAGTAGAGCTATTTGTAAAGTATAATTTGACACAATATACTCCCAACTAAACCTAAAGCGCCAGTGCCAATATCATCTTTTTGTTTAAGTTCTTGCCGGCCGATGGCTTCTTTGCCAACAAGATAAACCACAGAAAATTACCCATAAGACGCATGCTTAACTCCTTTTAGCCGCCAAGCGTCGGTTAATTTCCATCCGGGTTTTGCATAATACTTCATGGGTATTCTTGGCTTGCCTATAAAAATAGCTAATGGAAATAAAGGCCAAAACAACTATTACCATCAAATACACAATTTTGCTTTTGCTATTAATGATGTATATCAAAAAAATTAATCCCGTTGAAAATATCAAACTGGTCCACACCATGGCCATTTCAAAATACATGGTAGTCACTCGATTGCTGAGGTAGCGAAATCCCACCGGCTCTTTTTCGTATTTAAACGATAAATAATCATACCAGTTTTTATTTACCAAATATTTCTCTTCCCGCTCTTTATCCCATCGGCATTCTATGAACGTATTGAAGCCTTCAAAAAACATCCCCACAATCACTGCCATGGCAAATCCAAGAATGTTGAAAAGCAGTGAATAAGACGTATAAAAAGAGAGGTTTTTTTCAGAAATAATGGCAACTGTAATCAGCCAGGGAATCATGGAAATCCCGCCGGGGATGAGAATCACTAATAATGATCTGGTTAAGGTTATAGGCATGTTTTATCCTCTTTTTATTTTTTAAGATCTGGAGGCTTCTCTTCCCATCCTCCCTGTATAACCGCGTACATGGCTGAAGACATCCGAAAAAAACCACTCACGGAAACTGGTTCTCAGATTCTTCGCCGGGTCAGTGGGGATAAAGCCTTCTCCCTGGTCAATTACCTTCCATCCCAGCGCTGCGATCTGGTCTGAAAAAGGCTTTTCGGCGTGGAGGTATTCGCTCATGAAGTCCCTTGGGTTTTACCTTTCCGGGACCACCAAGCTCCAGCTCGGCAATCATCAGCCATTTCCCTCCCCTTATTCGTCAATCGGTATTTCTGAAGACGGCTGCTTGTTTTATCAGGAATGGTATACTCAATGAGTCCCTTTGTAAGTAATTCGTTTACTGTTCTTTTCAAGGCGCCGGTTTTGCTTTTTAACTGCAAAGCCGCCACCAATTCATTCATGGATAAAGGAGCCTGTATAAGCGCAGTCATAACCTGATCCGACCGGGCCCCTGACTGGGCCCTTGACTGGGCCCCTGATTGAACCGCACTTTCTGCTTGACCAGCCGCCCTTACATGAACAGGCAAACGGATAAGAAAGTACGTGCGATCTTCATCGCTCTCGAATTCAGGTGCAGGAGAACCGTTTTTTTTCATGCCTTTTAAAACCTTGGGAATACCGGTGGAACGTCCTTCAGTAAGATCCAATTCTTTGAGGAATTCGCCAATACGGCGATTGCGATAGCGGCGGCTGATTGCTTTTCCAATGCGCAAGTCTTTCATCCGGATTGAGCGGTCCGGCCCGGGAAAACTCAAAACCACCAGGTTATCCGGAGTAATCCGCACCTCAATGGGCTCCCGTTCCTCATAGGAACGATGGTAAACGGCATTGACCACAGCTTCTTCAATAGCAGCGTAAGGGAAGTTCCAGAAGCGTTCTGCCTCGGCCCGGTCCGAATGCTTGATGACTGTCTCCCTGAGGTAATTGCGCTGGATATAGTCGAGCGCCTCACGGGTTATGCGGGCCAGAGGCCCTTTGAAGCTTTTCTCGTCAAAACGGTCGCCGCCCGCACCTTCCGGAAACCACACTACATCGATCTGCGTTGCTGGAAAATATTTGTACGGCTGTTCGTTAAAAAACAGCAAACCGACATTTTTCGGAAAAGAGGCTTCCGCAGGGCCGCCTACGACATTCATCTGCCGGCCCAGGTCAACGGTCGAGAGATTTATTGCCTCATCCGCCAGACCGCTGCCTACTTCACGCAAAAATTCCTGCATCAGCCGTGGTGACAGGTCATCCGGCTTTGCCGCTTGATGGTAACGGTCGTCAAAAGGAACATTGGCGGCCAAACTCAGCAGTTCGCGCTCATCCTGGCTACGCGCCTCAATTGTGCTTGAATAGCGGCGAATGTAGTAGCGGTAATCCTTAGTTTTGGCCGTGACAGCTTTTGGTGCTTTGTAGGGCCGATTCTGGCCACCCGGCGCCCAGAGCACAATAATATTTTTCCTCTTAAAGCTATCTACGCTCAGTACCGGGAAATAGGGCGGCTCAATCAAATTGCAGGCTTGGAGCAGCTCGCGCTGAATCTTGTCGAGCTGATTGTCCTTTAAGCCAGCAGGCGGAAAAACAGGCCGGCCGTTAGCATCGCAGCCCTGCCCGACAACCACGTATCCACCGCCCAGATTTTCGAAATCATTGGCAAAGGCACAAAGCGTTCTAATGATTGCATCCGGATTCCAGCCTGCCTTGTATTCAATCCGCTCGCCCTCAACCGTTCGCTGGCGGAGAAGGTCTTCGAGGTTTATTGGGAGTTTGGTGGTCATTGGCTATCTCCCTGGTACCGTTAAATCTGGAACTTCTGGGACCGCCGAGCTCCAGCTCGGCATATACATAGCCACATCATTTTTTATTGAGTAGCTTCGTAACATATTTTTTCATACTCTCCATTTCTCTTAATTAGCGACAAATTCTAGGATGATTTCTTCGCGCATACGCCTTTGTAATTTCCTGCCAGATTGCTGCGAGTTCGGCGGAGGCAGATATCTTCTGTTTTTCTCTATTGGTCGTACTTTTCTTGAAATCAAAACTAATCCTTGATTTTCTGCAAGTTTTGTAATTCCAGCAGAATTTTTTATGAATGTTCCTTGCAAAGTTGAATCGCCAACAACAAAGATAGCACGCCCATTTTTCTTGAGAACTCTAGCGCATTCACCTAAAACTTCGTTCATATCATGTGTGTAACGACTCAGCATTCGGTTTCTGCGGTTATCCAAATTACTGCACTCACCCATCATCTTTCTCGCATTAGAAATTTCCAAATCTATTTGCAAATAATTTGATGTCTCAGAACCTATGTTTTCAGAACGAAGATGTCTGATTTCAGCAATACAATGTCCCATCCACACAAGAGAAAGTTTATGTCCACGTAAATAGTCAATAGCATTGAGATATGGAGGCGATGTAATTACCATATCAATACTTTTGGACCGAATAGGCAATCTTCTTGCATCACCCATCTGAATATTCACACGAGGATATTTTTTTTTATTTTCGTTAATATGAAATGGCGATATTTTAATTATGTATTCTACCGCTTTAAGATACTTTTCAAACGGTAGAACGGGCGCTATTTCATAAGTTTTGTGTGGACGGCTATGTGACACATCCTTAGCGAGTGAAACACCAACGGATTTGGTAATAATCAGGCGTGAGAAAGCACACCAAAGTAATATTCTTTCGCTTTCTGAGCTTACTCGTGCAATACATCTAGAGAGCGCGGATAATTGACGCCGATTCTCATTATCAAACCAGAAGTCTATAAATTGCCGAGTCTCGTCGTCTGCCCCATTGGGATATGCATTATCATAGTCTATTTGCTTTACCATTTGTTTTGCTCTGTCCAGCACAATAATAGCACGTTGTTTTAGTGGATAAAGGTCGACATCTGAACACCAAACCTTGGCAATAAGCAATGCCAATGGGTCTGTATCGAAGCCAATTGCATGGTGTCCCTTTTTTCTAGCACACACGAGCGTTGTTCCCGATCCAGACATTGGATCAAGAATTTTTAATGGCTTGTCGGTTGGAGGGAGACAATCCCATACAATGGATGGTGCCATTCGAGCTGGAAACGGATGAACAGGACGAATATGAGCTTTTTGTGTTGCAGAAATCATATATTGATACCCTTCCTTTCGTCTTCGGGCAGCTCTCCAACTGCTGCTCGTATATCTTCAAGTATCAAGTCCGGCCTTCTATCAATTTCAACGGTGTTATCACGAGCGTAGACAACTCCGCGCGCCATGACTTGCATAGCTTTACAACAGTCAATAAGATCTACCTTCCTCATTTCGACTGGCGTATCGCGATGCCGAAGTTCTGCTATTACAGCTGCGTATTCAACGACTTCATTTGGTTGCTTTTGCGCAAGAGCCCACACAGTCTCGAGAATCTCTTTATAGGGCCAACTTTCCGGAGTTTCAGACGCGATCCCATCCACCCATTCTTTGCTTTGCTCTGGAGTGACACAATTTTTAAAAAGCTTACGAATGCGGCTAAGACCTCCAACGCGCCTCGACGAAGCAATCCGAATCAACCGTGCTAAATCGTCAATATACATCAATGTGATAGTTTTTTCTTTCCCTTCCCCTTTTTTTGCACCATTCTTTGTATCTTCGCGATACTCCAGAATTGATTCCACTGTAGCAGAATCGTCTCCTTGTGATGTCGCAAAACCATTTCCAATTACCAGATGATGATCACAGTCATACTTCCTCATATGTCTCCTGATTGCTGCTATGTCTAAACGATGTACAGACACTACACTTCTGCTTTTCGCCTCAAGTCCTACCTTATAGCGTTGTTTGATTCCGTCTTCCGATGCTGCAAGATAAGCCTCCGCAGTACCATCAGGATTGCCTTTTCCACCAATGTGAATTACATTAGCAAAACCTATTGCCTCAAATGCAGCCCTCATTTCTTCTTCTAGTTTATCTTTATCATTACGAGCTTCGACAAGTGTTCCGGCAATCATTCCAGCTGTCCGACGAGCGGATGACCTTACAAATAATCGCAGCAATTCATCGCGTCTGGCAAGGATATCGCGAATTACATTCTCTTCAATACTCATATGATAATAATGCGCTTCCATTAAAATTTCGGACATCACAATCATTTCAAGCGGAAGGCTTTGCTTTGCATTGGTAAACATCTCTTGAAAAGCGGCAAAAAACGGATGAGTAGAATTGATGAGTAATTTGCCTTCTTGGACATCAAATACCGCAAGACCTTCTTTGGAGTCCAAAACCACTATTTCCGTAGCTCGAAGTAAGTCATCGGTCGTTTCTTCACAAGCTTCTAAAGTATCAAGAAAATTTTTCTGATCCACACCAGAAAGACCAGAAGGAAAACGCAGGTAAAATGGCGTCGCCTTATTTTCCATAACAAGCCGCGCGAGCGATAGCAATGGTTTTCGAAACATGCTACCAGGAGCTGAAGAGATGCGAGCAGAGATTCGGGCAGATGGAGTTTGTGTCAGATCGTGTTCAACAAGCTTATTACGGGCAAAATTAAAACCCGCACGAAGAAAATCCTGAACTGCATCATATAAATCGCTCTGTTGCAATGACTCTCGTGAAGATCTAAGCACCTTGTCTAAGCTATCGACATGGACGATCATTCTAATTCTGGAGAAAGTACCGTGTCGCAGAAGATTTCGTTCTATTCCAAAACCGGGATCATCCACGTTCACTCTTCTTTTGTGTACAAAAACAAAAAAACCGCTGTTTTTTTCGAATTTTCCTTTGCCACTATCAAGGTCATCTTTAAATACTTCAATATATCCAGCTTTAGCGCTTAGATAAAATACCCCCTTTGTGCTCAAATAAAGTCCCCCCCCTTTAAACAACGCCAATAATGTTTCGGTTTATGATAAAATTCCGGCCATGTATCCATGCATCAATAAAT
>CBDUZI010000018.1:0-38553 GCA_965371665.1 uncultured bacterium | reverse complement strand
ACGCTTTATAGCCTTTATAGCACGCCAGCGATTCTTCCTTATACGTTTCCACCAACGTAGCATCCTGGTCCAGCGTCGCTTGTTTTTCCACTTTATGACGTTGTACGAAATTTACCGGTACTTCAATTACTTTCTGTAATCCCTTTAACGGCTCATTTGCCGCCGGAATAAATGCCCTATGCGGCTTCCTCTCTCCTTCTTCTTCCTCGTTATGATAGGCTGACAAATAGCGAAACACCGCGCTCCGCGACGGCAGCATACGCTTCTTTTCCTTTCGCCAGCGTCTGGTTAGTTCTCGTCGCTTACGCCGTTTCATCCCATGCGTATAGAGTTTTTCCAGCACACGCACAAATCCCTGGTCGCACTCAAGTTGGTCAATATCTTCTACGCATTCGCCTCCCGCCTGATTAAGCAAGATCAACGCTTCTATTATCTGCGCGTCCGTCCAGCCTTGACCATCTTTTCGCGCCTGCACCTCGCGCTCAATCTGACGCGACAATCCCATCGCTTTCATCAAATCCAGATAAATTAAAAGACCGGCTCGCGCTGTCATATCACTCGCGTTTTTTTCCATTTCGTACTGGTAAGGAAGAACTCCTTGTGCCATAATAATCTCACCTCGTTGATGATGTTTTTTTGTTTCCACAAACATAATATCTTCCTTTTTTAAAGGAATCAACGAGGTTTTTCTTTTTACACCCTCTTTGGCGCTATACCTTTTTTCTTCATTCCCCTTGATTTTTAACCCTATTATTTTTTTGATGGTGGATCATGGTTGACCCTAGAATCTAAATTGAATAGTTAAAAAGAGAAAAAAAGAGCTCACTGGCAGGGTAAATTGGTTATTTTACGCTTTATGAAAATTTAACCAACCAGGGTCACATCTTGTCCCCCCCCTTTACAGAAAAAAGGGGGAGAAGGGGGGCGTATTAAGTATAGCTACGTTTTCAGCAAATCCCCTTTTTCCCCCTTTTTCTGTAAAGGGGGAAATTTTAAATTCAATATTAGATTCCCGGGAACTAATTTAGCACAGCTTGTTCCGCCGTCGGTGGAATCTTCTTTACAGGCTTAGATTTCTCTTCTTCTTTAAATTTGACGGAAATAATCCGGGAAATACCCGCCTCCGGCATGGTAATTCCGTATAAAACCCCGGCTTTCTCCATCGTAAGTTTATTATGCGTAATAATAATAAACTGCGATTTTTTGGCGAATTCCTGAAGGATACGACAAAAACGGATAGTATTGTTATCATCCAGCGGCGCGTCCATCTCGTCGAAAACACAAAAAGGACTGGGTTTCACTAAAAAGATGGCGAATAACAAAGCAATCGCCGTCAAAGCTTTCTCGCCTCCGGAAAGCAGGGAAATATTTTGGGGGTGCTTGCCGGGCGGCCGGGCCACAATCTCTATCCCCGTTTCCAGTAAATTGGTCTCATCCATTAAGACCAGGTCGGCGTCTCCGCCATTAAAAAGCCGGCGAAAAACCTCCCGGAATTGCACCCTAACTTGTGAAAAGGTTTCCTCAAAACGAACCCGGCTCTCATGGTTGATCCGGGTAATCAAACGCTGCAGGTGCTCCCGGGCCGATTTCAGGTCCGCGAGCTGTTTGGAAAGAAACTCATATCGTTGCTGCAAATCATCATATTCTTCCATCGCAACCAGGTTAACCGATCCCATGGTGCCTAGTTTGGTTTTCAATTCCTCAATGCGAAGCGGGGTCTCTTCCGCTTCAGCCGGAAGCGCGGCCGGGCCTTCTTCCGTCTCCTTTTCCTCTTCCAGCGCTAAATTAAATTTGTATTCTTCCTGCAAATAATTTTCCAGGGATTTCAAATTCATCTCCAACTGGGTTTTCTCCAGTTCTATTTGATGAATATCTTGTTGGGATTTTTCCCGTGACGTCCGGTGATCTCTCACTTCTTTTTCCTGTTTTTCCTTCCGGACGGCTATATCCTCCCGGCCCTGCCGGAAATTCTCCAAATTCCGCTCCCGGGCCAGCTTATCCTCCAAAAACCGCAAGCGCAATTCATGCTTCCGGTTGACCTCCTCTGCCAGGCCCGTCAACCGCTTCCGGTCCATCCCGACATTTCTTTCCTTCTCCTGCTTCCGGCCGAGGACCTCGGTCAGTTCTCCGGCTACGCGCTCAACATCCGCATTAAGCCCACCGAGTTGCTGCTCCCAAGCCGTAGCCGCCACTCTTAGCTCGCCGGCGCGCGATAACCGCTTATCGTATTCCCGGCGCCGTTCCTCGATCTCCTCCTGCTGCCCGGAAAGTCCCTGCTGGGTTTGGCGGTCAATCAGCTCCACTTCCAGAAGGTTGCGGGTGGTAAGTTCCTGATCATGCACGGTTTGATTCAAGGTCTGCACGGCCTGCTCATTTTCCGTTTGCAGGGACGCATCCTGCCGGTTAATTTCTTCCATCTGCAGGGTTACGCCTTCCAGAGACTTTTCCATCCCGGCGCTGCGCACTTCGAGTTCATGTAATTTCGAGGTATTGACCTCCAGGCGGCCGGTGATTTCTTCCCGGCGATTTTTAGTGCTTTCCGCCTCGCGCAGAGCGTCGGATAAATTTATTTCCAACACCGACAATTCGGCTTTAAGTTCCTCTATCTCGCGTTCCCGTCCCAGCAGGCCGCGTTCCATAATATCAGGACTTCCGCCCGTGAGCCAACGCTCCGAAGTATCCAATTCTCCGTTTAAGGTAACCAAGGTGCCCGGGACTCCGGCTTTCCGTGCCTGATGAGCCGCCGCGGCATCGGTTACAATAAAAACATCTTTTAAAATACTTTGAAAAAAGCCGCGAAAGCGTTCATCTATCCGCGCCAAATCTTCAGCCCGTCCCAGAATTCCCGGCTGGTTTATGGCCGGTTGATCCTCCCCGGAAAACCGGTGGTCTTCATTAATATTCCGGCAATGTTCCTGGGGAATAAAAGTCGCGCGTCCCCGATTTCCTTCGGCCAGATAATCCATGGCCGCCCGGGCCTGATCTTCGGTTTCAATCATAATATATTGCAGTTTATGGCCTAAAAGCGCTTCAAAGGCAAACTCATATTTCCGGTCGGTGCGTATAAAATTAACCACTGGTCCCAGTAAACCCGGAAACCTTTCCGGGTTGGCGTTATGCTCCATAAGGATGGTCTTGGCACCCAGTTCATAGCCATCCAAACCATTTTTCAACTCCTCTATCCAGGTAAGCCGGGAATTAAGCTGGGTAATGGTTTGGTTGAAGTTGTCAAGCATGGCAGTGAGAGTTGCCAGCGTATGTTCCAGTTTCTCTTTCTCCCGGGCCAGAACATCTTGCTGCGCCCGGAGCGTCTCCATCGTTTGCCGCGAATTTTGCAAATCCTCTGCGAGTGAGTTTTTTCCTTTAAGCGTTTCCTGTTTCTGACCACTTAATATTGCCATCCTTTGGGCCAGATTTTCGATTTGCTGTTCATGCTCGGCACGGCGAATCTCAAGATTTTTCAGGGTTTCCCGGAATCCTGACATTTGATCCACAATCTCCAGCAGACGCTTTTGTTGATCCTGAACGTACACCGCCTTTTCCTTCAACTCTTGTTCCAGATTATTCAACCGTTCTTCTTCCGCCGTCATTTCTATTTTCGCGTCAGCCAGCGCCTGCTCTTTATGCCCCCGCAGTTCCAGGACATGCCCTCTCTGCAAGCACAATTGCTCTTCCTTGGCGCCCAACTCCTCAAATTCGGCTTCCAGACGCGTGAGCCCAAGGGTTAAATCCTGATGCCGCAGTTCAGAGGCTTTGATAAAATCCTCGGTCTTAATGATTTCTTCCTGCACCTGATGCAAAAACTCCAGCGCCTGGGATAAACCCGACTCGTTCTCCATCACTTCATTTCCCAGCAGGGTTAATTTATCTTCCGAAGCTTTCAGAAGGTTTTCCGACTCCTTGATGCACAGCCGCTGCTCCTCCCAGATACGTTCCAGCTTCCTCAGATTGCGGCGCTTACTGCACAACTCGCGGCGGCCCCGGGAAACCTCCAGCGTGGTTAATTCCTGTTTTAAATCCTGATAGCGACGTGCCTTATGGGCTTGACGTTCCAGCGAGCCGATTTGGCGTTTAACCTCAACCGCAATATCATTCACACGCAGAAAATTCTGTTCCGTAGCTTCCAGTTTTCTCAAGGATTCTTCTTTTCTGGACTTATATTTTGAAATACCGGCTGCTTCCTCAAATACATAGCGGCGGTCAGCCGGACGCGAAGAAATCACCAAATCGATCTTGCCTTGTTCCAGAATAGAATAGGCATTTCTGCCGATTCCGGTATCCAGAAAAAGCTCCTGAATATCCCGCAGCCGGCAAGCTGTTTTGTTAAGCAGGTACTCGCTCTCTCCGGAACGGTAATTTCTCCGGGTAATGGTAATTTCCTCATGTTCCGTGGCAAGCTGCTTATCATAATTATTAATGGTTAAGGAAACTTCAGCCATACCCACGGCTTTACGGGTATCCGTACCGTTAAAGATAACGTCTTCCATACGGTTTCCCCGCAAGGCCTTGGCACTCTGCTCGCCCAGGACCCAGCGAAGAGCATCTACAATATTGGATTTTCCGCAGCCATTAGGTCCGACAATCGCGGTAATGCCTGATTCAAAGTCGAGGGAGGTGTGATCAACAAAAGACTTGAATCCCTGGATTTCTAAACGTTTAAAATACACTTTATCATCTCCCTGGTATTTGCTCGTATTTATAACTAGGAGCCTGTCGGACTTGAGTCATTCTCCCCCTTTTGTAAAGGGGGCAGGGGGATTTAATCAATAAAACGCCCGCTTTCATATGCAAAATCCCCCTCAATCCCCCTTTTTCAAAGGGGGAAGAGTGCTCAAAATCCGATTTTGTGCCTAAGTCCGACAGGCTCCTAGCCAATACTTTAATGTAACTCAAACATCGATACCTATAATCACCAGGGGAACCGCAGGAACTCCCCTACCCTGGCGAATAACATTGTATAGTTCGCCTTCATAATAAGCAACACCCGAACTCATATGTTCCTGTAATGATTTCATGGGCAGTATTTCAATTCCAACATCAATTTGATCTCCAATAAAAAAAGCCAGATGTTTAACAAATAAATCATAAGCCACAAATGAATATTTGCCAAATTGAACCTCTATTGCCAATCTATCTTTAACAAAGTCTGTTTGATTATAGCTGGAAATGGCTTTGGCGAAAGTTTACGCCCCGGCATCGTTTTTTCCTTTGATACCTTTGTCTTACAATCATTTCCGTCGACTTTTTCTATTACATCATTAATTTCTTTCCATAATTTTTTTTTATGTACCAGAATAAACTCCAAACCATTTAAGTGTGAATATTGCTCAACTATTCGCACGGTTATATTCCCCATTTTTTTCAAGCAATTTTAATTGAGATTTCCTATGATTATAATAACCAGTCGGTTCCAATTTGTTTTTAGCCAATACCGGATCATAAATCGGTTTATTCATCGGCCGGGTTTTTAAATTTCCGGCAATGGCTTTTTCTATTCTTTGTTTTGCTATTTCTACATATTTTTTTTCAATTTCAGCGCCGATTCCGCGTCGATTATTAAGTATGGCAGCGATTATGGTTGTACCTGTCCCTAAAAATGGATCTAAAACCCTGTCATTTTCATTAGTCATAGATAAAATAAGTCTTTCAATTAATTCCACCGGAAATTGACAAGGATGACCGGTTTTTTCAACATGATTGTTTTTTACATTAGGGATATCCCAAATATCTCCGGGATTTTTCCCAAGCGGATGACACGAATATTGGCCGGCTTTAGGCCCTTTAAAATATTTCTTCGCAGGATATTTTTGGGGCACTCTAACACTATCCAATTTAAAAATATAATTATTAGTTTTCCTGGTCAACCATATTATTATTTCGTATCTTCCGGAAAATCTTTTTTTACAATGCAATCCATGCTCAAAATGCCAGATAATCCGATTTCTCATTACTAAATTCAAATCACTAAATATCGGATATAACATTATATCAAGCGGAATGATTGAACTATTATTAATAAAATTACCGACCTGCCAGCAGATGCTGCCGTCATCGGTTAAAACCCGCTCACATTCTTTAATAACTCGTGCTTGCAGCTCAATATATTTATCGAGATTAGATTTTTTTTCATATTCTTTACCAATATTATAAGGCGGAGAAGTAACCACTAATTGAATCGATTTATCCGGTATTTGCCGCATTAAATCTATGCAATCACCATTAAAAAGAACTATTTTTTCTTTCAAATCAAATTGTCTGGCAATATTTAAGTTAGATTTCATAAATTAACATCCATTTGATTTTTTACCACAGTCATTATGACCAACAATCGCGGTAATGCCGGATTCACGGTCAAGGAGGAATACACTTTATCATCTCCCTGGTATTTGCTCGTATTTATCACTACTATATATTGTGGTGAATATACACCCTGAAAACCTGGCTGTCAAGAGGAAGTAATATAAAAAAATCCATTAATTCAGGTAATTTACCAGTATCGTGTTTTAAAAATACTTTGAATTTATGTTTTGTCATTCCGGCATGATTTTAGCCGGAATCCAGCGGCTTTGATTTCCAAAGAATTAATTGTAAGGGCGGGTTTAAAACCCGCCCTTACCGAAATATAACAATCATTCGGGTATGACATCCCTTCTATAAAACAACCTTTCCTCAGCAGATACTAATTAACCCTTAACTGACATGTTGCAATATTGCTAATTTAGGACTTGCTTTTAATAAAATGCACATTATAATGTATACTAATGTATACAATGTTATTTAACTTACTCTCTTTCTTTTGGAGGTATTTGTAAAAATGCGTATCCCGTTCTTCTCATCTAAAAAAAACCTGATTTTTCTTGTCTTTTTCCTTATTTGCTCACCTTTTACTATTCATGCCTCTTCCCCCCAAAATGCCATTATGTTCAATGCCATGGGTTTGGCCAGTGGAAATTACGGCCCTGAGTATGAAATCGCTTTAAGCGATCATTTTGGATTGGGCATAAGAGCCAATCTGGTGCTCGATTGGGAATGGAAAGGCGGAAAAAACGACGAACCAGGAGATGATTACGACTGGATTTACAAAGTTAATGGTTACGGCGCCGGCATCTCGGCGCGGCTCTATCCTTTCGGGCATGCGCCCAGGGGTTTGCATATTGGTCCCAGATTTGATTTTATCGGTTTTAACGGTACTTATGAGGACCGTGCTCATAATGAGGAACCGTGTGACACTAATCTTTCCCTGGGCACAGCCCATCTGGAACTAGGTTATAAATTTATTATCGGCAACGCGGTTGTCATCGGACTCTTTGGAGACGCCGGCTATGCTTTTGCGGAAGCTCCGGACGCTTCTTCTCTGCTGGCACTGCTCTATATAGTCGGAGGTGGTATATATGTCGGCTGCGCTTTCTGAATCAGCCGCTTACCCTGTCGGCTGGCCGCAGGCAAAGCTACCTATTCTCAAAACGCAGACGGGCGCGCCGGATAGATTCGTGAAATTTCTTCTTTAAAATATCTTTCGGTAGAAGCTCAGTCATATATTCAGCCACACGAATACCGGCCCGGCCCAATTCCAGAAGTTCAATCCGCTCATGTGATTTTCCCGCGCATAAAATGAGCCCCACCGGACAGTCTTCACCCGGCTTGCGCTCATACTTATTAAGCCAGCGTAAATATAACTCCATCTGCCCCTTATAATCCGGCTTGAAATTTCCCAGTTTCAATTCAATGGCAATAAGTCGGCGCAAATTACGGTGATAAAACAGCAAATCAAGATAAAAATCCTCTCCGTCGATAATCATGCGCTTTTGTCGTTCAACAAAGGTAAAGCCAACACCTAATTCCAAAATAAAAGCTTCTAATTCACGCAAGATAGCCGCTTCCAGGTCTTTTTCCTGATATGCGCCCTCAAGTCCAAGGAAATCCAGAAAATATGGGTCTCTGAACACAAGATCAGGCGTGAGTTTATCTTCCTCGCGCAACTTTTTTAATTCCAATTTAATAAGTGAATCAGGTTTTTTGGAAAGCGCTGTCCGTTCAAACAGCATGGTTTCGATTTTTTTGCGCAATGTCCGAACACTCCATCGCTCTATGCGACACATCTCAGAATAGAAATCACGGGCAAGTTGGTCCTTTATTGGAAAAATTTCGACAAAATGACTCCAACTTAATTGTTGCGACAACGTCGCAACAATCTTCTTATCTGGAAAATACTCCGCAAACTGTAACATTCGCGCAAGATTAAACCGCGTGAAACCTTTACCATAATCTCTGGTTAATTGTGCCGACAGTGTCGCAACAATTTCTTGACCGTATTCCGCTCGATTCCCTTGCAGTATTTCATCCTTAATCCGCTTGCCGATCTGCCAGTAAAGTATGGTCAGCGCGACGTTAACCGTGACAGCAACAGCGCGCCGCGCTTCTTCAATCATCTGACGGATATCTTTAATAAGAATGTCCGGTTTTTTCATAGGCGTCTTTTTGGCCGAACGCTTGTTTTCATGTTTAATCATCTTTTTCGCCATATAGTAATCTCCTCTAATCAGACAAATCCTGAGGTAGGAGAATTTACTCTTTCCGCAACAGAAACTAGTTACACTTTCTGAGAAATACCTTTAAAACGCAATCCCCAGAGTAATGGTATGCTCAGCCTCGCTCTGGGCCAGTCCGTCCCAGAGTTTGGGCGCCAGGGCATAATCCAACCGGTAATTCAAGCCGTTAATTTCCAAACCAATGCCGGCGCCCACGGTAATAGCGTTAAGGCTTTCCTCTCCCAGAGAGTATCCCAGGCGCAGGCTGGCAGTTTTTTGATAGGTGTATTCCGCCCCGATTTCAGTCAGAAAAGCCGAGTCATTAAGCCCGTAATTAAGATCCAGCCCGCCGGCCAAAGTATGCCCGGTTTGGATCTCGGTCTGTACGCCGGCCGAAGCGCTCAGAACAGTGGGTAAGGCATCGGTATGCTCTATATATTTTATACCTCCGCCGACATTCTTCAGGTTTAATCCTATATCAAGCATGGAATGAGCGTGATACTGCACCCCGATATCAACGGCCAGAGCATTGGCCGAGTATTCACCCAGCGTGGAATTAATAATTTTAAGAGCACCGCCGAAAGAGATGATTTTTTGATAATTTTTACCCGCAGCCAGGCATACCATTAAATCATGGACTTTTAAAGGGTCATGCCCTGGAACATTATTATCAATGTCCGCCTGGCCGCGATAGATCACTCCCAGTCCCAGTGTTATTACTTCGGGCAGGGGATAAGCCAGGCCTATGACTTCCGCGCTTACTTCCGCGATTCCGGCCTGGTGGGTAAAGCTGCCATATCCCTTATCCAAAAGAGCCAGGCCGGCCGGATTCCCGAAAATACCATAGGCCCCGTCAACCAGAGCGTCGGTCGCGCCGGAGAGTGCCATGGCCCGGGCACCGACCGGAGAATTTAAAAACGGCAGGGCCGTGGTCCCGGAATCCGCCCTCAAGCCTCTCATTGGTATTAGGCAGCATATTAAACTGATTGCAAAGATAATTAATCGTTTCATGTTCCTTGCCTCCTTTAGCGGATTATAGCTATTCTAAAAGTTTTATGCATGGAACTGGATTCCACCCGGATATAATAAACTCCGGATGCCACGGTTTGGCCTCTGGAATTCTTACCGTCCCAGGAAACAACTTCCGGTCTGGCTTGATTGCTTGCCAGTGTTCTAACCAGTACGCCGGCGGAATTATATGCCTTGATAGTTACCTGCTCCCCTTCCGGAATTTGTCCCAGATGCAGACTCAAGACACCGCCCTGATCAGGGTTAAACCAGTTGCGATCCACTACGGATTCAGTAAAAGTACGCGGTGTGGAAGTCGGCGTAATAGTAGCGGTGGCTGACCGGGTCGGCGAGACGGTATAAGTCGGGGTTATGGTGGAAGTCGGAGTTATGGTCGAGGTTACGGTTATGGTCGGCGAACTGGTAAAGGTCGACGTGACCGTACTCGTCGAGGTAAACGTTCCGGTCGGTGAATTAGTCGGAGACGGCGTCACGGTCGGCGTCACGGTATAGGTCGCGGAATTGGTCAGGGTTGGCGTCACAGTCGGCGTCGCGGTATAGGTTGCGGAATTGGTCAAAGTCAGAGTAATGGTTGGGGTCGGCGTTATGGTAGGTGAATTCGTAGGCGAGTAAACCGGAGTCTGCGTAGAAGTCAGCGTCTGAGTCGGCGTGCAAGTAGGCGTCATGGTTGGAGTATAGGTTGGCACATCGAATTCCCAGGTTACCACGGCCGTGGGCAAAGCCGGCGAGGTAGTGGATTGGTCGTTAGCCGTAATAATTACCACGTGAGGATTACTTCCCGGCGAAAGATCCGATGCCGGCTGGAAACTCACAGTGTATTCATTCTCCGGCCCCATATTAATCTGATGAGTTACCACGGAGCCATCCAGTCTTACACTTATGCTTCCGCTATCCACTCCGGAGCCCATATAATTATCCCAAAGTCTGGCCTGAATAACCGGGCGAAGATCCAGGGATACGCTTTGCGGCACCGGTTCCAGATTATATATTGATACACTGGCCGGATCCTGGGCATTATCCGTATTAAAAATAAAATTCACTTGTTCATTACTTCCGGTCATGGTTCGGGCGGCGTTATTATCCAGCAGATAGGCAGCCGAGCCGGAAATACTGATGGCGTAGGGAGTATTCGGAATGCCGTCCATATGCGGCGCGGTGGAGTATCCCGCCGACGGCATTGCCATATCGTAAAAACGATCCATTCCGCCTAGCACCCGGGTAATAGCGAAAAAAATCTGGTTGTCTATCAATCCTGCCAGGGAATGATTACTGCTATGTGCGACCGAACCATAAACCGAGTTTCCATTAGGCTCAATAGTAATATTGGTATCCGCAGTATTAGTCACGCAGTCATAAGCGCGCCCCACTACCAGGGGCGTGCCGCTGCTGTCCATTCCGGTACAAAGCAACATATCATAATATAAATTTGTATCCGGTACTGCCATAGTAAAACCAGTATCCGTAAAGCCGACGCCCATATAAATCGGCGTATATTCGACCGAGGTCGAACCTCGGGCCATGGCCATCGCCGCCAGGGTTACCCCGTAAAAAGAGCCGCCCGTATTGTCAGTAATCATTCCGCTGATATTGGCAGTAAAATTAGTAATGAAATTCGCAGGCACGTTTCCATTATTTACGGTTACAAATACAACCGGGTAGGATGACGGGCCGGCATCCCCCATGATCAACTCGTACTCGCCATTGGGAACATGTTCCATGTCATAAGTTGTTGCTCCGCCTGCCAGGTCTTCATTATAATATCCATCATAAGCCTCACCACCGCCGATCTGTCCTCCCTGGTTTCTCCACTTTAAGCGCAGCCTGGTATCCTGCGACAGCAGTGGAGCTATAGTCACGTTAATAGTATGACCCAAACCTATAACTATATTATGGGTAAGAGTCTGTCCATCCACGGGCCGGATGTTATCTGCCTGGTAAGCGGTATAACCATCGTTCCGGGGTTTGGCCTCCAAAACATACGTTCCCGGCAGAACATTATGGAAAACATACGCCGTATGCGTATCGGAAATACTCTCCACCCTTTCGCGGTTATAATACTTTCTAAGGGTTAAATCATAATTAGTTCCAGTGCTGCTAATGGTTCCGCTAATGACCGCTTCGGGATAAACATCAAAATCATTGCCGAAGCTGTCGCCTGAAATTGGCGAACTTAAAAAATGCCTGGTCTTTCCATAGGCCCAGTCCGGCGGCGGCGGCCCGCCATACCAGTCATAACCCCGCTCGGCAGACAAACTACAAATTGACACACCTTCGGGAAAATATATTTCATAACACCCTGCCGTGTTTGTGGTTCCGCCCCAGGAAACTTGATTTCCGTCAAAATCACACGCTCCGAGGCCGACATTATCCGCGCCGGAACTACCGACATTCAGTAAATTAACCTGGCCGGCTATCAGGTCGGAATTTACCAGCTCCATATCAATGGCATAGTCGGTATTTTCCGACCCCCTCACATAAAGGTATAAGTTTTTTGCGGATTCTGGAATAAGATAGTAGATCGGCCGCTCGTTATGGGTTGCACCTTGATAGTGCAGGCTGGTGTCGTATGTGTATAACTGGATCTCCACCCCTCCACCCGAAACTCCGGAGATGGTGATTTTAAGGAACTCATGACTGGACGAAGACTTGCTCCCGATATCATACCAATCCTCGTCACTCCCGTACAGATATCCGGTGCCCGAATTTGGCAAGGAGGTAAGCTCGCTATCCGAAGAGGCGGTCGACCGGCTGTTATTACCATTGTTTACGTCTCTTGGTTCCCTATTGGTTGAAACCGAATCCTCGCTCCAGGCCCGAACCATATTGGCAGAACCAATTAAACCAACTGCCATGACCATTAAGGCTACCATGGTTTTTATCGTTATCCTCATCTTCGACAACCTCCTTTTAGTCTGAGGGCGGCCACGGGGGGCCGCCCCTACAAGTACGTGCTTGCTGAAGATATTCTAATGAACGGCTGACATATTTACATTTTTTCCGATTATCCCACCTGAGTTTGCAGATACCGGTCCGCCATAACCGCGGCCCGGGCGCCTTCCCCGGCCGCTACTACAATCTGTTTCACCTGGTTGGCGCGGCAATCTCCTGCCGCGAAAATCCCCGGAATACTCGCGCTTAAATCATCCCCGGTGATTAAATATGCTCCCTCGTCCCGGTCCAATACATTTTTAACCATATCAGTCTGAGGATTTAAACCCGCAAAAATAAAAACCCCCTCCACCGGCAATTCCCGGTTTCCGGTTTTATCCGGGCGTTCTACTTTGAGGCCCTTTACTTTTTGCTCTTGCCCTGTGATTTCGCGCGGGATAAAAGGAGTAACAATTTCTATCTTGGGATTTTGGAGAACCCGGTCCTGGACAATTTTGTCCGCCCGGAACTGTTCGCGGCGATGGACCAGATATACTTTAGAAGCAAACCGGGTCAGGAATTCGGCTTCTTCCAGGGCCGTATTCCCTCCCCCGATCACGGCTACGGGAAGCCCGCGGAAGAAAGCGCCGTCGCAGGTGGCGCAATACGATACCCCTTTTCCCCGGTATTCTGCTTCGCCGGGAATATTAAGCGGACGGGGTTTGGCGCCGGTCGCGAAAATAATTGCCCGCGCCTTAATATTACCTGCCGCCGTATTCAATTGATGCGGCTTTCCCGGAACCATTCCCAAAACCTGTCCGGATAATATTTGCAGGTTAAATTCCCGGACCTGGCTCTCTATCTTCATCATCAGGTCCGCGCCCGGTATATGCGGCAGCCCCGGATAATTATCCACCTGCCAGGTAGTGGCGGCCTGCCCTCCGGGAGACAATTGCTCAATTAAAATTACGCTGCGCCCGGCGCGCACGGCATACAAACCGGCTGTCAGACCGGCCGGCCCGGCGCCTATGATGGCAATATCCGCTGCCGGGGTATCTTCGTCTCGCTCCTTCCCGGCTGGTAAATTATCCGGCAAGTATTTCCTCCGCCATGGATACCAGCTGCGACTTGGTGCAAGCGCCTACGATTTGATTGGCCAGCCGGCCTTCTTTGAAAAACATGAGCGAAGGAATCGATCGGATGGCGAAACGGCCGGCCGCGTTCTGATTGGCATCCACATCCAGTTTAACCGTCTTAATACGCCCCTCAAAATCGCGGGCAAATTCTTCCACCACCGGAGCGATCATCCGGCAGGGACCGCACCAGACCGCCCCGAAATCCACTAATACGGGGATATTTGATTTTAATACCTCGGTCTCAAAATTTTGATCCGTTGCTTCAATCATGCCGCTTCCTCCTTAGTTTTTTAAGATAACCGGTTCTTCCTGCGGAAAACCTTTTATCATACTTCCGGCGTTTTGTCATTCCGAGCGCAGCGAGGAATCTCTAAGGAAACTTCTATTTAAAAAGCATGCGTGGAGATTTCTCGGCTTCGCCTCGAAATGACAAGCTTAAAAAAAAATCACTTTCACAGCCGAAACTAACTATATCAAAATCCGCAAAAGTATATATCCCACGGCCAGCAGGCCGTAGATAATTGCCAGCGCTTTCAAATGCCAGGCCCAGGTAAAGTATTTTTCCTCCTCCGTTTTCGGGTGGGACGATAGCGGCAATTTCCGGGACATAATAAACTCAGGCTAAATTTGCCAGCTGGAATTTTTCATGAATGGCGCGGACCGCATCCTCCACCCGGTCCTCGGCCACAATACACGAAATTTTTATTTCCGAGGTTGATATCATTTGAATATTAATCTCTTTTTCAGCCAAAGCTTCAAACATAACCGCGGCCACGCCGGAATGGCTACGCATGCCGATTCCGACCACGCTGACCTTGCCGATATGCTCTTCCGCTTGAAAACCCTTGGCGCCTATCTCCCGGACTAGTTTTTCCACCGCCTTTTTGGCCCGGCTCAAATCATCCTGGGATATGGTGAAGGAAATATTTGTGGTACCTTCTTCCGAAATATCCTGAACGATCACATCGATGTTTAATGCCTCAGCCGCCAAACGGCTGAATATCTTGGCGGCAATTCCCGGCTGATCGGGAACCCAAAGAATGGTTAGTTTCGCTTCTTTTTTGGTGTGGGTCACACTGGATACGATAACCCCTTCCATCTGTACTACCTCCTCTGAAATCAGTGTGCCGGGTTCGGGTTTGGTGCTGGATCTTACATGCAAAACGATCTTATTTTTTTTGGCGAACTCCACGCAGCGATTATACAATACCTGCGCGCCCAGGCTGGCCATCTCGAGCATCTCATCATAAGCCAGGCGCGGAAGCCGGACCGCCTCCGGTACAATCCGGGGATCAGCCGTATAAACTCCGTCCACATCCTTGAAAAACTCGCAAAGATCCGCCGACAGGACCGTGGCCAGGGCCACGGCCGTCAGATCCGACCCTCCCCGTCCCAAGGTAGTAATTTCTTCGCTCGCAGTCTCTCCCTGAAAACCGGCCACAATCGCAACCTTGCCTGAATGCAGCGCGGTTTTGATCTTCTCACCGCCCATTTTTACAATACGAGCCTTGGTATGCGCATCATCGGTAACAATACCCACCTGGGGACCGGTAAACGAAATGGCATCGCAACCTAAGGACTTCAACGCAATGCCCATCAACGCAATGGACTGCTGTTCGCCGGTGGCCAGCAGCATATCCATCTCGCGTTCATCCGGCTCATCCGTAATGGCCCGGGCTTGGGCAATCAGCGCATCAGTCATATCTCCGGGCGCGGAAACCACAACTACTACATCCCGGCCCTGGGCTCTGGTCTCTACGATCCGCCGGGCCACGCCTATCATTAAGTCCGGAGTTGCCAGCGTAGCGCCGCCGAATTTCATAACCGTTAATTGTTTAGTCATGGCTGTCCACTTCACATTTCAAATTCGGGCGGACATGGAAGTCCGCCTCCGGTAGCCGGCACAATTAGTTAATTTTGTCATACCCGCATGTAGTAAGCGGGTATCCAGTGGCTTTTAATTCCTTTAATATCAAAGCCTCTGGATTCCCGATAAGGGCATTCGGGAATGACAACATAAAAAAACCAGACCAATTGCTCAGAGTCCTACAGGTTGGCCGGCCAATTTCCGGTGATCAAAATTTCCATCAGCCGCCAGGCTTCCTCGATATGCAGCCCTGCCGCCCGGGCTTGTTCTTCATCATAACCGTCCGGAGAAATTTTCATCTCCGGGTTTTTCTCTTGCCCGGCCTCCGGCTGATAAATAATAAAGGGAACCGGCTCATCAACATGCGTACGGACATCCAGCGGCGTGGGATGGTCCGGCAGCACTAAAATCCTATAGTCTTTCCGGCCTTCCAGCCCTTTTAAAATCGCACCCACTACTTTTTCATCAAAATCCTCTATCGCTTTTACCTTGCCCGCCACATCGCCGTTGTGACCGCACTCGTCCGGAGCTTCCACATGCACAAAAACCAGGTCCTGCTTCTTCAGAACCTTCAAAGCCGCTTCCGCCTTGCCCGCATAATTAGTATCCAGGTAACCGGTGGCTCCCGGAACTTTAATCGGTGAAAGACCGGCATAAATTCCCAGTCCCTTGATTAAATCCACGGCCGAGATTACACTGCCTGTGATATTAAAGCGTTCCGTAAGCGTAGGCATTTCCGGTTTTTTCCCCTGACCCCACAGCCATATCATATTAGCCGGCACCAGGCCGGACCGGCGGCGTTCCCGGTTTACCTCATGTCCTTCCAAAAGCAGGCGGGAATCCTCCATCAGCCGGACCAGTTCCTTATGACCGGCGCCTTTAGGCCAATAGGCGGAAATTTCCCGGCCGCTGATGTCGTGCGGCGGAGTGCATTGAACCTTCAGCGGACCTCCTTGCCAAACCATTAAGTGACGATAGCTGTTACCCAGGTAAAATTTAATTTTTTTATTCCCCAGTTTTTTTTCCATCATCTTGATTAATGGTTCCGCTTCCGGGGTGGGCAGATGGCCGGAGGAATAATCCTCCATGATATTATTTTTAACGTGAACCAGGTTGCAACGAAAGGCAACATCCCTAGGTTCCAAGTCTACCCCGATATTGGCGGCTTCCAGGGGCGCCCGGCCGGAATAGTATTTTTTGGGGTCATAGCCCATTACCGCCAGGTTAGCAACGTCCGATCCCAGGGGATAACCTTGCACCAGAGTATGCGCTGTACCTAATATGCCATGCCTGGCCAGAAAGTCCAGATTCGGAGTCCGGGCGGCTTGCAAAGGGGTGCGTTGGTTTAATTCAGGATTGGGATGATCAGCCATCCCATCACCTACCAGTAATAAATATTTCATGCTAACGTTTCCTGCGGGAAGAATTTTTCATTCCCATTATTTTCAGCACAGCCTTGACATCGGCCGGACATGTCCGGGGCTTGGCCGATTCCGCTACTGCGCGGTCCGGATCTTTCAGTCCGTGCCCGGTTAAAATACAGACCGTCACTGCTTCGCTCGGAGTCTCCCGCTTGAAAAAGCCGGAGGCGGCCAGTTTCATAAAACCCGCTACCGAAGCTGCGGAAGCCGGTTCGCAAAAAATACCTTCCACTTCGCCTAAATGGCGGTAGGCCGCTATGATTTGCCGGTCCGTTACCATGCCGATCATTCCTTTTGATTCATCACGCGCTTCCTCGGCCTTTTTCCATGATGCCGGATTACCGATACGAATCGCGGTGGCTAAAGTTTTGGGATTTTTTATGGGATATCCCTTTACAATGGGCGCGGATTGCGCAGCCTGCCATCCCATCATGCGCGGCAGCCGGGAAAAGCGTCCGGAACGTTTATATTCTTTGTATCCTTTCCAATAAGCCGTAATATTCCCGGCATTTCCAACCGGAATAAAATGAAAATTCGGGGAACGTCCCAATTGATCTACAATTTCAAAAGCCCCGGTCTTTTGTCCTTCAATTCTATGCGGATTTATTGAATTTACAAGAGTTATATTATTTTTTTCAGATATTTCTTTAACTATTTCCAGGGCTTGATCAAAATTACCATCAATAGCAATAACTTTTGCTCCATGCATGATGGCCTGGGCCAGCTTTCCCAGCGCAATCGCGCCCTTCGGCAGGATTACATAACAGGTTAAACCGGCCTTAGCCGAGTAAGCCGCCGCAGAAGCCGATGTGTTTCCGGTCGAAGCGCAGATAACCGCCCGGGCACCGGCTTCTTTGGCCTTCGAAATAGCCATGGTCATTCCCCGGTCTTTAAAAGAACCCGTGGGATTTGCGCCCTCACATTTTAAAAATACTTCCATGCGCACTCCCGCCAATTTACCGAGAGAAGGAGCGGGCAGGAGCGGAGTATCACCTTCCTGCAGCGTAATTACCGGAGTAGCTCCGGTAACGGCCAAATACCTGCGATATTTTGCGATAACCCCTTTATTATTCATCGAACTTCTCCACCCTTATCATCAAGGTTGGCTGCATTACAAAGGACATCCGGTCTGCGGATTCCAAGGCACGCCGGATATTTTGCTCGCGTGCTTCATAGGTCATAATTACCACGGGAACCATATTATCCTTATGCCGGACTTTTTGAATCACTGAGGCAATGGATATTCCCTGCTCTCCGAGAAGGCCGGCGATTTTCGCAATTACCCCGACTTCATCTTTAACATTGAATCTTAGATAATACTCGGAGATTAATTCTCCCACCGGTTCAATCTTCAAATCCCCGGTATTTTTTTGGGGATGATAATATACTGAGGGCACCTTTCCGGCCGCCCCCATGTGAATGCTGCGGGCGATGAAAATGATATCCGACACTACGGCCGAAGCCGTAGGCATTTCGCCGGCCCCTTTCCCATAAAACATAGTGGCGCCAACCGAGTCTCCTACAACGTAAATCCCATTATAAACCCCTTGGACGGAAGCCAGCAGATGCTCAGCCGGAATAAGCGTAGGATGAACACGTACCTGAATGCTTCCCTCCGGTGTTTGCTTGGCTATTCCCAGCAGTTTGATCTGCTGGTCGAATTCCTCCCGCGCATAAAGAATATCCTCTTCGGTTATCCGGGTAATACCCTCAACGTGAATGTCCTGTGGTGCCACTCGTTTCCCGAAAGCCAAAGAGGCGAGAATCACCAATTTATGCATGGTATCCCCGCCCTCTACATCCAGCGTGGGATCGGCTTCGGCATACCCTTTTTCCCGGGCCCGAGCCAAAGCGCTGCTATAATCGTGTCCCCGGCCCATCTCCGTAAGAATATAATTAGCGGTTCCATTTATAATGCCGAAAATAGCCTGGATGCGATTAGCCGCTAAACCTTCATTAAGACCCTGCACCACCGGAATCCCGCCGCCCACTGAGGCTTCAAAATATATCTCCTGGGAGAATTTCCTGGCCGTACTGTGAATTTCATCCCAATGTTCCGCCAGCAGTGCCTTGTTGGCCGTAACTACATGTTTTCCAGCCTGAAGAGCCTTCAGAATAAGCGTTTTAGCCGGCTCGATTCCACCGATCAACTCTACTATAATCTGAATATCCGGATCGCCTATGACTTCCTCCGCCTGGGTAGTCAGCCGGCCGGAATCAATTTTTATTCCGCGGTCTCTTTTTAAATCCAGATCCGCAATCTTCTTAATAATCAAGGGCACACCGGTCCGCTGGGCCAGCAGATCGGAATTCTGCTGAAAAACCCTGGTCACCCCGGTTCCAACGGTTCCCCATCCGAGCAGGCCGACGTTAATCTGCTGACTCATACCTTAATCTCCTTTTTTAACACTAAATATAACATGGTATTATACCGGCATCATTTTCCCTGTCAAGGCCCAAGTAGGAAGCCGCTAATTAGTTCCTGTTGCGGAGAGGCGGTTTTCTAAGAGGGTTGTCATACCCGAGTGATTGTTATATTTCGGTAGGGGCGGGTTTTAAACCCGCCCCTACAATTAATTCTTTGGAAATAAAAGCCGGTGGATTCCGGCTTAAAGCATGCCGGAATGACGAAACGCACTAAATGCTCAAGCTCCCAGGGGCATGTAGGGGCGTTTAATTAAACGCCCCTACGCAAACGATATGCTTGGCCCCTCTTCTGGTAGTCAATCGCAATACTTTTTTCCATTTCGTTTTCAGGGTGAAAAACCATTGCAATACCAGTTGTTAATTATTAGTGTCGGTTGCGGAAAGCCAACCCAATGACATCACCCCGGCGAAAGCCCGGTACTAAACCATCTATGACAAGCTGGCGTCTATTCTTTTTTGTGCCATTTTTACATATTCATTGTTTTTTTCTATTCCAATCCATTTTCTATCAAGCTTCTTTGCAACCAAAGCAGTTGTTCCGCTACCCAAAAAGGGGTCAAGTACTAAATCACCCTTGTTTGAAGATGCAATAATAATTCGCTTTAACATTTCTTCTGGCTTTTGCGTAGGGTGCGAAGCACGCCCATTTCTTCCTCTCAACCTCTCCTTCCCTTGCACTAAAGGCAATGACCAAACATCTCTCATTTGTTTCATTGCTCCATCCTTTTGTTTCTCGGGATTATTTTTTTTTAACTCTTCATAATTAAATATCCATTTTTTTCCTTTTACAGCCCAAACCACAAACTCGGTTGAGTGAGTAAAAACCCGCTTTGTCATATTTGGCATGGCATTTGTTTTTTGCCAGGTTATAATATTATGTATCTTAAAATCCAATCGCTTTAAAACCATCACTAATTCTGCAATATTATGATAGGTGCAAGATATATAAATTGCTCCATAATCTTTTAGCGCTTTATGACAAGCCCCAATCCATTTTCCAGTAAATTGAATATATTCAGGAGATGTCATTTTGTCCCACTCCTCATTTACCATATACCAATCGCCTCCTGTTTTGCTGCCCTTCCATTTCAATTCATTGCCGGATAAGTTATAAGGTGGGTCAGCAAAGATTAAATCAACTGTTTTTTCCTCAATTTCATTATTCAGAACATTTATGCAATCGCCTTTATAAATAAAGTTCTTTTTCATAATATTAAGCAACCAGGCTTTTTTGCCACGCCAAAATAGTATTTGGGATTTTTCCTATCCATTCTTTAACATCTCTTAATCCTTCTGAATTAGACAATATTTCATCATACAATCTGATCAATTCCGAGTGCGAGAAATATTTGCCTTTTTGTTTTATTTCAACAAGTGTTTTTAATAGCTCAATGAAGTTCTGGATCGATAGGGGTATTATCCTCTGAGGCTTACCCTCGTATTCGTATTTGACAGAAACCCAAAATGTATTAAGGGTATCTCTATGTAAAACCGGAGCAATAAAAAGACAATATGCACTTTTATCTTTATTTCTCTCTTCAAAATCTCTTAAATGCCTCATAATTGGCTGCCCTTCATTGTACCACTGGTCTCTGCCAGTTAACATTGTTACCTCGCAAATAGCATTAAAAGAATTATAATAACACTCAATATCCGGTTTACCTGCCGGCGCTGTGAAAGTAGGTTCATTATCATCACCGACTGGACAATTAGGTTGTATTTTCAACGCATCGTCAAGGGCGTGGAGTGCTAAAGAAGTATATTTTTCTAACGCAAGCGGCCTGTCTTTTTCTTTGTAAATATTTTGCAGAATCATAATATAATCGCGGATTACTTCTGTGTCTTGAGAACTTGCATGGTTTACCTGTTCTTGCAAATGTCTTCTATACCCTCTTAAATCTCCAATTATTTTTTTCAAACTCCTCTCATTAAATTTATTATAATTTGAAATTTCTTTTTTTGAAGCAGAAAGTTTCTTTTCATAGCTTCGGATATCCTTTATAAGTTCCTCTAGAATCTCTTTCAGCTTTTCTTTTGTTTCCCAAGGAAGTTTCGGCTCAGCAACATTCGCAATATACTCCAGATATTTTTCTTTGGAGACAAATGGCAAAGACTTCCCAGTATCAGAAGCTAACAAGTTTTTTATCTCAACTTGTCTTCTTGGTTCTAAATCTACATAAAATCCGCCGCCTCTTATATATAAAAATCTGGTTAATCTAAAATATCGAATAGCATTATCGCCATAGTCCTTTAAATCTTTGGACAACTTTTTAATTTTCGTAGTATTGTTGCTGTCCAGAAAGTTCTGCGCAAATTGTTTTTCGTATTTCTTAAATATTTCCTTCTGCTCCTGTTTATTTTTACCTTTTACTTTCGTCCTGAGTTTGATAATCTCATCAGCATATTTTTTAATATCTTTGTAGTAAACTAAAGTTGGGGCAAATAACGAAAACTCCTGTTTGCTAATACCTTTCGATTCTTCTCCGTGGGCGACAGCCTTTTTATTTACAGTATTTATCAAATGAAGTGTGCCAATAAATGGTTTTATGTCATAACCATCGTCCAGCTTGTAATTATTGTTATCCGGATTGGGAATTTGCCACTTGATGAAACTCCTGAAAAATATTTCTCCAAAATCATAGTCAGCTTTAAGCAGTAATCGCCCCAAATCAGTAATGAATATTTTTCCCGCTTTAATGGAAGCCAGCCCTAGCTTTTTGAAAACATTTATTGATTGGCGTCCCCGCATAGCCGGATCTTTATAGCTCTTGGTATTAAAAATATTTTCTGCTTCCTTAACGGATATTTCTTTAGTAAGATCGTTTATTAGATTGATTTGCCGAGGAGAAAGACCCTTATAAAACTGACTGCTTCCGCAACCATATTTTCTGTGTTTAATTAAGAGAATTTGATATTTTTTCTGAATTTCTAAATTCCACTCTTCGCCCGCAATATCCTTTAACACCGTTAAAAAATCTCTGAGTCGCTCCGGATTTCTAAGCGTTGTGGTTATTGACCAAGGTTTTTTCATGTTTTTAATTAGTTACCTTACAATAATATATTCTTTCAGCGTGTCCATTAGTTTCACTCTTTCCTGTGGTAAAAGCTTTGTAGTCTCGTTCAAATATTTCCACTTCTCCTTTGTTTTTCAAAACACGAATAATTTCATCATCGCTAATCCGGGCATTGGATCGACCATCTTTTGACTCACCAGTGTTGTTATAAGAAATCAGAACATGTTTACAATCCGCATTTCTTATCAAATCATCTAAAGCTTTAGCGGCCGGTTTAAGGCAATAATTACTTTTTAAATCCGACCTGTTCATCTTTCCCGCTTTACCAAAAACGACTGGTTTTGTCCATATGGCTAAGTTTTCAAGCAGATGATATGCATCGCAATACTGCCTCGAATTATACGGCGGGTCTATATACAAAACATCACATTTTATTTTCCGAATAAGAGCATTTGCATCTTCGCAAAAAACCTCATTGTTACTGTTCATTTCCAGATCAATTTTTGGAATCAACAACTTTATTGGCTGTACGGAATCCAGTTTTTTCCTATAAGCATCATAGTGACCTACGGTATTTGCTGCTTTGTCGGTTGCATATATCAATGAAGTAAGCAAGACATTTTTTTCCTCATCATTTTCAGCGATATTAATAATATCTTCCCGTATAGCTCCAATTTTCCTGGCATTTTCTAAAGTAAAATAAGTATTTCCAAAATGTTCAGAAAAATAATTATCTGATTTTGTATCAACGGAGTTAAGATAGACAATTTTTTCTCCCAGTTTTTTCATGTTAAGCCGTCTTGTAATAAGAAAGGTGGCAAAAGAAATGTAATTGCTTGTTAAAGTATCATTTGAGATCACTTTAATATTCTTTTCATTAAACCTTTCTCCCACTACACCAGTTCCGGCAAAAATATCGCCGAAGGATTCAAATCCATTACATTTTTCTTTAACAATATCCTCAATAAAACCCAGTAGTTTGTATTTATTGCCTAAAAATCTTCTGTTTTGAATATTAAAATATCCGGTAATATCTCTCGCCTTTTGAGAAAAATAAACCTTATGACTTTTTTTGGTTATTGGATTGTATGCGGGGGAAGCGGTCTTGAAAACATCAAACAGTGAAGATTGAATACCGTCAGATACATATAGTATATTATCTTGCTTGAGTGATCTTTCAAAAAAACTAAATTCTCCCTGTTCAGCGATAATAATGAAATCCACAACATTAATTCCCATTATTTTCCCGGCCTCAACGATCCTGTTCACAATCTCTTTATCGTCCTCGCCTGGGACAGGGTTACCAGAAGGATGGTTATGAACTAAAATAACACCAGCGGCTCGCAACTCTACAGCTAAACCATATATTTCTCGTGGATGAACAAGACTTTTATCAAGTATGCCTATAGAAATAATTTGCAAGGCTTTTGCCTGACCAATTCCTTGAATATCAAGAAGATTACCGACTGATAAATCCAAGAATTTGGCACCATGCTTTCTAATAATTTGTTCCGCTAATTCTTTAACATTCTTTCCTTTTATTCCGCTGCCGAGCAAAATAGCTAAAAGTTCACTTTTAGAAAGTGAATCCGGACCCTTTTTAAGGAATTTTTCTCTTGGACGATCGACTTTTGGAATCACTTTTAATTTTGGCATATTTGATTTCTCAATGAATTCTCCCCACAGCAAGCTGCGGGGTATCTGACCGGATTATTATTTGTAAAATCCCCCTAGCCCCCTTTTCCCTGGACAAAACCATCCAGGACAGGCCAAAGGGGGAATTCTATAGTGTAACCCTCCGTAGTAAGCTACGAAGAATTACAAGTTATTAAAAAAACAAGAAGGGATTTTTACCGGGAAAGTCCCATAGCTTTAAATAATCCGGCAATCGCCGTATAATAATCGCCTAAGGCCGCTACGTAATTCACGCGCGATTCACCCAATTGCAATTCCGCATTCAAAACCTGGGATAATGGAACTTCGTCCATCATCTGACGGGCGCGGTTAATCTCAAGTTCTTTTTCCCGAAACTTTATCTTGGAAAGCGAAGCCGTTACCATGGTCATGGCTTTTTGGTAATCAAAATAATTTTCCTCAACTTCGCCGGCGGCTTTACCCTTCAATTCCACAAAATCCGCTTCGGAAGTTGCCATTTCGACCCGGGCTTCCGCCAGTTTGGAAAAATTTTCCAGTTTATCGAAAATTTGCAGAGTAGCCTTTTGCGTGGTCGATGATTTAATATTATTTTGGGCGCCGAATTCCGTAGGTGAGGTCTCTTCTTTTTCCCACGTATATTCTGTGGTATTGGCTCCCACCGACCAGGTCGCCTCGAATTTCAGGGTCCATTCATCGGTCAATTCCATTCGCTCGCCTTTTTTATTCTCGCCGTTTTTACCCACACTGCCGATAATCTCAATCTTCGGCATGCCTTCCGTCCTGGCCAATTTAATTCCGTATAAATTGGATAAGGTGGTTAATTCACTAACCGCCAGATCCGGCCGGTTTTGAAAAGCCAACACCAGGCACTCATCCAGGGAATAATTAAAATCGAAATCCGTAAAAGTAAGTACGGCATCTATCTGAATAGTAATGGCGGCATCAACATTGCAGGCCGTGCGCAACTGCAATTCCGCCAGGGCAATATCCTGTTGCGCGGCTAATAGATGATAATAGGTCTGATCGGTTTGGGATTGAATATTCAGGAATTCGCTATAGGAATTCAAACCGGCTTGATACGCTTCCCGCGAAAAAGACAGACTGGATTCGGCTACTTTTGACATATCCGCCTGAATCTCAAAAACCAACTGGACCTTTACCAATTCATAATAAGCCTTCTCAACTTTAAAAATCACTTCTTGATGAGCCTGGAGAAATTTCTTTTGAGCGGTTTTCAAATCAATTTTAGCCTGTTGTAAAGTATATACCAATTTGCCGCCGTGAAAAATAGTCTGATGCCCTTTCAGTCCATACTTAATGGAGTCAAAGCTTTCTTCCTTCTGATCTTCTTCGGAAATCCCATCCTTGCGTTCCCAAGTCATCTGTACTTTAGGCAAAAAATCCCTTTCCGCCTCTAAAAGCTTATAGTGGGCAAAGCGAATTTCCTTAAGCGCAACCTGACTACGCTTGTCGTTTATAAGCGCCGCCCGCTTACACTCCTCCAGGTTGTTTAAAATGCCCGGAATGCGCGTTCCTTCCTGCAACGCCGATTCTATCTTTTCCAGAAACTCGGTTTCTGCTTTTTCTTTTTCGGCTTCACCCTCTTCCTCCCAGAATTCCGCTTCTTCCTCCAGGAATTCCTTATCTTTAAATTCCGGGGTTGTGGTTGGCTGCTCTTCGGCTCCGGGTCCCACTACGTCCTCTGCGGATTCCGGTTCTAAGAAAAATTCTTCCGCCAGTTCGTCTTCCTCCACGGCGTCCTGCGATTTTTCCGTTTCCGGCAGTAATTCCTCCAGCATTTCAGAAGCTTGCCCCTCATCTGCTTCTGACCCTATCGTCTCATCTGCTTCTGATCCTATCGCCTCCTGAGCTTCTGGTTGCTGCGACTGCGCCGGAAGATGAATAATCAGAAAAAACCCCAACACCATAAAGGCGGCTGGAAAAATTGTTTTAAGCCGTTGCCGCATAAAATTTCTCCTATCAGTAATTTTAATCTACTCTAACCATTAGATACAGTTCTCATAGATGACGCCTTATAATACCATGCTCTCAACCCAGCGGCTAATCCGCGGAGGGTTGCGCTAATATCCTCCATAATTATGTATATACAGGGGATAAAAAACAGCGTCAATATCCCACTAGTTAAAAGTCCGCCGACCACCGTAATTGCCAGTGGCGCCCATAAATTCGATCCCTCGCTGCGATCCAAGGCCATTGGCAGCAGCCCTAGAATAGCCGTAATTAGGGTCATTAAAATCGGCCGGAGACGGCTTTGCGAGGCTGATAAAATCGCTTTGAATATTTTAACTCCCCGGGTGGTTAATTGATTGATCTTATCCACCAGAATAATCCCCGGATTAACTACCATGCCGGCCAGCATAAGCAGTCCAATATATACTCCCACACTTTTCGGTTTTCCCGTCAAATAAAGTGCCAGCACCACGCCGATAACCGCCATGAAGACTGACAAAATAATAATAATCGGCTGATAATAGGATTCAAAAAACGCCGCCAGAACCATATAAACCAAAACGATAGTTAAAAGCACCGCCAGGCTCAACTGCCGGGAACTGGTAATCATTTTTTGGTAATTTCCTCCAAAACGATAATAATATCCTTTGGGGAAATCTATGACCGCCAGGGCGTTTCTGACGCTTTCCGTCGCCGATCCTAAATCCGTAGACACATTGGCCGAAACCTGGATCATACGGGATTTATTCTTTCGCCAGATCTCGGAAGGTCCTAAGCCCGGTTCAAAGCTTCCGATTTGCGAAAGATAAAACTTCTTCCCTTGCGGATCCGTTACGGTTAACTTGTTAATGTCATCAAGCGTTTTTCGAAATTTTTCCTTTAGACGCACGATGGTTTCAACTTCTTCTCCCTCGGTATGAAAATAAGTTGCAATAACTCCACGCATCTGAGTATTGATTTCTTCGGCTAAGCTTTTCACCTCGAGATTAAGTTGCATGGCTTTGCCCTTATCTACATGGAAACGCATTTCCGGCCGTCCTTCTTTCATGCGGATGCGCACGTCACTTAACCCCGGCAGGGACTCCATGCGATTGGCGATAGATACGGCCAGCTGCTTTAAAATTACATAATCGAAGCCGAAAAGATCAACCACTATCATTTTGGTCCCCACTTCTTGTTTCTCTTCGAAATATACATAAGCCGGCCGGAATTGGGCAAGCGCAGGACGCAATTCATCCAGGATTTTCTTGGTGGAACGGCGGCGTTTTGACATGGGATAAAATTCTATACGTATCTCCGACCGGTTCCGCTCAACTAAAGACGACATGTTTTTTATTTCCGGCACCTTGGCTAAAAAGCGCTCGACCCGCTTCACAATATTATTGGATATATCCAGCTTAGTACCGGCCGGCAGAGTTAAATTCACGGTTACTTTGTTCTCTTCCACCCGGCCCATGAATTCAGATCCTATCTTGGTGCTGAGGTAAAAAGATAGACCCAGCAGCACCACTAACACCCCTAAGAAAATATAGCGGTAACGCATCGCCAAGGATAGCAGGCGGCGGTAGAAGCCGGTAAAAACTCTGCTCCTTAAAATTTTCTTTTTCTCGCTCCCTGGCTTGAACGCCGGCGGACTATCCTTAATAATCCGGCTGGCCATGACCGGCAACAGAGTTTGCGCTACCAGCAAGGAGGCCATAAGCGAATAGATAACCGTGAGTCCCAAACCCATGTAAATCAGGCGTATTTCCTTATTCACAAAAATAATCGGAAGAAATACCACCACCGTGGTTATAGTTGAGGCCACTATGGCAAAACCGACCTCTTCGCTGCCCGCCACGGCGGCCTCCCGTATAGGCATGCCTTCCCGGTTTTTTTTAAAGATATTATCCAGCACTACAATACTGGCATCCACCAGGCTTCCGCAGGCCAAGGCTAAACCCGAAAGGGTCATGGTATTTAAGGTAATATTTTGAAAATACATGGGAATAAAGGCCGCAATAATTGCTAGCGGAATGGATACGGCAATGATGAAAGGACTGCGAATATTGCGAAGCGCAATGAATAAAACCAACCCGGCCAATAACGCCCCGTTTATCAGGGCTCGCTTGACCGTGGATATGGCTTTATGAATAGTGATCGATTGATCCAGCACGGTTACTACCCGAACGTATTTATTAATCCGAGGCATAAGTTTTTCCAAGGCCGCTTTAATTTGATTGCAAACCTCTATCGTGTTGGCCTGCCGTTCCTTATGAATATACAAGGTAACGGTAGGGAGCGTGTCATGGCGTGAATATCCGGCGGCCTCCAGAAAAGAATCCTGGATACTGGCCACATCTCCCAGCGTGATGATATTGCCTTCCACCGTACTCGCCAAACCGATTTTTTCGATCCCGGCGACGGTTTTGAATTGTCCAATCGTCCTTACCAAATACTTGTATTGATTCAATTCATAACTGCCTGCCAAAAGGTTCCGGTTGTTATCGTGCATCACTTTAACCACATGTTCAATGGAAATTCCGTAAGATTGCAGACGGCTCTGGTCCAACTCCACCAGAATCTTGCGTTCTCTTCCTCCGGATACCTCCACATTGGAAACCCCGGAAACCCGGCCTAACGGTTCCTTGATCAGCATATCGGTTAAACGCCGCATTTCTTCCAGCGTGATTTTATCCGAAAGCAAAGCCAAAATCATGACCGGCGCATCCGCTACGTCATACTTGCCCAGTATCGGTTTCCGTATATCCTTGGGCAATTTATTACGAACTTTGGCGAACTTTTCACGTACTTCCAAAGCGGCGAAATTCATATCGGTTCCCGGCTCAAATTCCAGGATAGTCTCGGATTTTCCGTCTTTGGAGGAAGATTCTATGGTTCGCAGATGCGCAACGGTAGCCACCGCTTCCTCAACCTTGGTCGTTACCATATTTTCAACCTCAGTCGGCGGAACCCCGGGATGGTTAATATTAATCGTCACTACCGGATAACTGGTATTCGGCATTAATTCTAAGGGCAGCCGGTTAAGGGATATCAAACCCAGAATCGTAATGCCTAAAAAGATCATTAGAACTGTAATCGGACGATTAATAAAAAAGGCTGGTAAACCCATCTCGGTTAAATCTCCTCAGTCGCCGGACGTTGAAATAATATTTTTACCTTTTGGGTAGTTCGCTCAACGCCTAAATAAATAGTCGGAATTACAATTAAAGTCAGAAATGTCGAAGATGCCAGGCCTCCGATAACCGTAATGGCTAGAGGGGACATCAGCTCCGCGCCGGCTCCCAAAGCCAACCCTAAAGGAATCAGCGCCATGATAGTGGAGAGCGCGGTCATCAGAATCGGACGCAAACGAATCCGGCTGGCCCGTATCACTGCATCTTCAGGATCCGCCCCTCTCTCCCGCAGTATATTAGTATAATCGATTAAAATAATGCCATTGGACACAACTATACCAATCAGCATAATCATACCGATAATGACTACTATGGATATCGCCGTATTGGTTAAAAATAGAATCCACATTACTCCGATCAATGAAAGCGGAACGGTAAACATAATAATAAAAGGCTGAATCAGAGATTCAAATTGCGCAGCCATAATCATATAAACCAGCACAATGGCTAAAATCAAGGCAAAAGCCAGGCTGCGGTAAGATTCAGCCATTTGTTCGCTCTCCCCCCCCCAATTTATAAAATAATCTTCCGGGAGAGGATATTTTTCCAACCGGGAATTAATTTCGGTAACTACCTCACTCAAACCCCGTTTATAAATATTAGCCGTAATCATGACAAATCGCTGGCGGTCCTTGCGTTTAATTTCCGAGGGCCCGACCCCTACGCCGATATAGGCTACTTCATTCAAAGGAACATCCATTTCGAGCGGCGAACGAATGAGCAACTGCCGCAGGTCCGTGATGTTTTTCCGATCTTCCGGCCGCAGCCGAACGCGAATGTCCACTTCATCCTTGCCCGGCTCCTTAAATTTGGTCTCTACGCTGCCTTTAATGGCAACCTTGGCGGTTCGTGAAATATCATCCACGGAGAGATTATACAAGGCCGCTTTATCTCTTTGAATGTATACCTTGGACTCCGGCGCTTCCTCAACTATACTGTTTTTAATTCCAAAGAGACCCGGAATGTCCATCATCAACTTTTCTATGTCCTCGGTGATCTTTTTCAGTAAATTAAGATTTTTTCCTTTTAACTCAATAACTATCGGAGCTCCCCCGGTAAAAGCCGAGACCTGCAAAGCGCTGTCCTGGGCGATATACTCAAAACGGGCCGGACCAGTATCCAGCTTTTCGACCTTGTGCTTAACCTCCTGAATAATATCCCGGGTAGAACGCTTTCTTTTCTTTTTTAAATTGATCATAATCGTGCTTTGATGCGATCCCATGGCTTCCGCCGCCGCTTCGCTCTCTTCATCCTTGGACGATCCGATATTCACCGTCACATCCTTGATTTCCGGTATGGCCAGCAATATTTGTTCCAGTTGACGACATACCTTATCCGTGATTTTAATCAAGGCGCCGGTCGGCAATTTAGCCTTGATTATAAACTGGCTCTGATCAACCTTAGGCATAAATTCTTTATTAATAGGAAAAAGCAACAGCATACTAAGGCAAAAAACCACAAAAACCAAGCCTAAATTCCTTCCCGGATGTTCCATAAATTTCAAGAGCCAACGCGCAAATAAAGCTTCCAGGCTGTGCAAAACCGGTTCCACTTTCCGCAAATACTTGATTTCGTTTAATTGCCGATCCCCGCCCCGGGAAACCAGCATGGGAATTAAAAGCAGCGCTCCGCCCAACGAAGCCAACAAGGCAAAGGTTACGGTTAAAGCCAACTCGGAAAATAATTGCCCGGCCACCCCTTTGACAAAAACCATGGGAAGAAAAACCGTGATCGTGGTAAAAGTGGAAGCGATAATGGCCGAAGAAACCTCCATCGTTCCCACTACGGCTGCTTCCTTGGGCTGCAAACCCAACTGGCAATGCCGGTAAATATTTTCAATGCATACAATCGCATCGTCCACCAGCCGTCCGACCCCCAGAGCCAAACCGCCCAGGGACATCATATTCAAGGTGATTCCTTGAAAATACATCAGGGAAAACGTCGCCAGAATCGAAATGGGGATAGCGGTGATCACAATCGTGGAACTTCTAATATTCCGCAGAAAAAGCAGGATAATTAAAAAAGCTAAAAATCCGCCGATAATGGCGTCTTCAAATACCCGGTCAATGGACTGCTTAACAAACAGGGATTGGTCATAGACAGTCACAATCCGCACTTTGCGTCCCCGGGGAAGATCTCCCTGTATTTTTCGAAGCGCCTGCTTTACGTTGGCAACCACTTCCAGCGTATTCGTGCCGGCTTGTTTTTGAATAGTAATGGAAATATTATCCTGTCCGTTATAGCGGGAAATCGAGGTTTGTTCTTTAAAACCATCCTCTACCTTGCCTATATCCGAGAGTAATATAACCCGGTTATCGGTTTTTCGGATGAGATCATCCGCTGGTTCGGTTAAGGGCGAACGGACTATGGACAGAGCCTGCTGCTCGTCGGCTTTGTATTCCTCGCTCTCGTCCAGCCCTACCGGCGATTGGCTAATCTCCTGCAGCGTGGTAAATTCCCCCATGGTTCTTATCAAATAATCGTAAAAATGACCATGAATGGTTCCAGCCGGATAATTAATATTGGAATTTTTCAAGATTTTCAGCACCGAGAGGGGTGAAAGACCGGCGGCATTCAGGCGGCCTAAATCCATGGTTACCAGAATCTCCCGCTCTAAACCTCCGGCGATTTGAACCGCCGCCACGCCTTCAGCTTTCTCCAATTGATTTTTAATGATTTTTTTAGCCAATTCGCGCACCTCGTGAATCGGCATATTCGCCGAAACCGAAAGCGTCAGTATCGGAAGGTCAAAAGGATTAAATTTCATAACAATGGGATCTTCGCATTCCCGCGGCAATTTTTCTTTAACCAGATCAATTTTTTCCCGGACGTTCAAGGCGGCGAAATCCATGGAAGTCCCCCATCCAAATTCCAGCATAACCAGGGATACGCCTTCCCGCGAAGTGGAAGTTATTCGTTTAACATTATTAACCGAGCTGCAGGCTTCCTCGACCAGCTTGGTAATCAGGGTCTCAATTTCTTCCGGAGCGGCATTTTCATAATTCGTCATTACCGTAAGCTGGGGATAAGTAATCGGCGGAAACAACTCCCGCGGCAGCCGCAAATAGGAAATAGCGCCCAATAATACCACTGCCAGAAAAATCATGGCAACGGTTACAGGCCGGCGTACTGAAAATTCAGGTAAATTACCCAAGTGTTTCTCTCTCCTGTGCATAGTTTTTTATAAAATCTCCCCGCGGCAAAGCGGGGCATCTAGGAGCTTGAGCAATTAGTGCGTTTTGTCATTCCGGCATGCTTTAAGCCGGAATCCAGGGATTTTTCAATGCTTATAAAATAATGCTTTTCTGGATTCCCGATAAGAGCATTCGGGAATGACAACCTAAAAACCCGACTAAATGCTCAGACTCCCAGGAGCCTGTCGGACTTTAGTCATTCTCCCCCTTTTTCAAAGGGGGAAGAGTGCTCAAAATCCGATTTTGTACCTAAGTCCGACAGGCGCCTGCTTAGCTCTTTCTCCTAAAACGCCGTACTCCGGTATTCCATGACCTGGACTTTCGCGCCGTCCTTTAATTCTTCCATCCCTTCCACGACAACCAGTTCCCCTTCTTTTAAGCCTTCCGTGATTTGCACGTTATCCGTAGTCACGTAACCCAGTTTGACCGTCTTGAATTCCGCTTTATTGTCCGGGTTTATGGCAAATACATGATAGGCACCCTTAACCTTCTTCAAGGCCGGCCGGGGAATAATGATCGCATTTTTGGTTTCAAATATTTTAATGCGTACTCTTACAAACATCCCCGGAAGTAATAGCCGGTAAGGATTGGCTATTTGCACCTTGACATTCAGGGTTCTACTTCTGCCTTTAACCATAGGCGAGATATTAGTAACGGTCCCGCCGAAATCCAAATCCGGATAGGCATCGACATTTATCTTTACGGACTGCCCTAAAACGACCTTATTAATCTCCCGCTCCATAATTCCCGCCTCGGCGAAAACATCTTCCACGTCGAGAAAGGTGGCGACTTTCATGTTGGGATTAACCATGGAACCGACTTCCAGGTCCCGGCTCCCGAGAATACCGTCCGAGGGCGCCACAATAGCCGTCTTAGCTAATTCCGTCTGGCCCAGTTCCATCTCCAGCATGGCTTCCTTTAACTTCAAGGGAATAATCGCGCCCAGATCATAGAGCGACTGGGCATTCTCATATTTAACCTGGGCTTGTTCATACTTCAACAACTGCTCCTGGGGATCCAATTGCACGATAACCTGTCCGGATTTGATTTCATCCCCTTCGCGAAAATAAAAAACGGAAACCACTCCGGAAATCTGGAATCCAAGATTCACCTGCGCGAAACCCTTGATACTGCCCATCGCCAGTATAGAATCCGAAAAATCAGTCTTGGTCGTCCTAAGCACCTTTACCTGGGTGCCCATGTCAACTACGGTCACGCCTTCTAATTCTCCGGCCTTCTTTTTCTCTCCGAAAAAAAACATTGATAATAACCAGGCCGATCCTATACCAAATAGGACAATCAACAGACTGCCTGTTATCTTATTCCTGCGGAACCAATTCATTATGCCCGGAATCTTCTCCTGCGGCTGTTTTTTAATTCTATCAATGACCTCGTCCATGTCGATTTTCTTGAATTGGGAAACTAAACCTGAAAAACGACCACCGGTTCTGCTTTTTCTTTGCTCCCGGGAAGAAGGTTTTTCCTCTCGGTCTTCGGAAAGGTCGGATTCCTCCCCGGAGTCTCCCATTTCCTGCTTTTTAATCTGGTCGTAAGTCAGGTTATAAGAATGAACCAGTTTGGATTCCTTGCGTTCTTCTTGTGATGGCTTGTTTTCCGGTTCATCTCCCCCATCCTTCTGGTTTTTGTCCTTATCTTTGTTAAAGGGGTTCATTACATCCTCCTGCCTGGTTTAACGATATTTTTTCGTCTGTAACGCCTTCGCTAATATACCACCACGAGGCGTAGGGGCGTTTAATTAAACGCCCCTACAACCTCCTAACTAGTATCCGTTGCGGAAAGCTTTTTCTTAATTATTGGAGTCATGTCATTCCCGCATGCCTTTAGCGGGAATCCAGCGGCTTTGATTTCCAAAGAGTTAATTGTAGGGGCGGATTTAAAACCCGCCCCTACCAAAATATAACAATCATTCGGGTATGACAACCCCTTCAGAAAACAACCTTTCCGCAATTATTCTAATTCCCGCTTTTTATCAACTGAACCCGGACACGCCGATTTGAAGCACGGCCGCGTGCGGTATCATCGCTTTTGGCGGGATCCTTATCTCCAAAACCTTTCAGGGATATTTTATTACTGGGTATACTCTTGACCCGTACCAGATAATCTCTAACCGCCTTGGCACGCATAAGCGATAAATTTTTCGTCTTCTTTTCATCGGCGGAAGTATAACCATGCACCAGTATAATACGGCGGGGATACCGATCATAAGACAGGGCGAATTTATTCAAGGCGTAAAGATACTTGGAATTCAATCGGCTGCTATGCTTGGAAAAATATACCGTGGTTTTAGTTACCAGCTTGCCCGGGGCACCTTGGGAATACATCTTTTCCGCTTCTTCCTTAGCGGCGGATTCCACTTCATCAAAAACCATGTTTTTTATTTCCGATTCCCGGCGAGCGGCCCGTTCCGCATCATCCTTGGTCCGACGTTGGTATTTAGTCTGGCTGCGTCCGGGAGTACTCTTGCTCTTTTTCAATCCGGTTATTTTGGCCATTAACTCTTCTTGGCTAAGTTTTCTTTCCCGGCCTTTAGCCATTACACCAGCTGCCTTACCTTTACTTTTTACTTTACTTTTTACTTTGATATCCGCGCCCAGAATCTTGGTTTCCTGCGCCACGTCTTGACCTCCCGGTTTCTTGGCCTCTACAGCAGTCATGTCCCGCTTGGAGCCCGGGCTTTTCCGTACCACGAATTTACCTTCCATGGATTTTCTTGATTTTACCATCCGCTTGACTGTCGCCTTAAGCGCTTTTTCCGAAGGCTTAAGCTCACGCTTTACCACTTGCTTGCGTTTCGGTAAAGTTTTTTCTTTCAAAATCTCCCCCCAGGAAAACTTCAAAGAAAACCGATGCGTTACACCCAGATCACCAAAAGGCATAAAAACATAATCCAGTCCCAGCGCCGCATAATTTATTCCCGCCCCTATAGAAAAACCCGGAGCCGCGGTGGAATCATAGCCGGTGCGATACCCGGCCCGCAGCGCCAGATCCAGCATCCGGTCAGGTCCTCCGCTTATTCCGGTATGGATCCAATATTCCGCGCCGGCATGCAGGGTTAAAATATTTTCGATAGCCTGATAATTCAAATCCAGGGCCGTCACCAGGTCATTATCCAGCAAGTGATAAACCAAACCTAAAGCCGTGGAAAGCGGCAAGGGATCGTTCTGGTTGAAAAATTTAACCGCAGTTCCGAGATTCTTCACGGAAATACCGATTCCGTGCGGAATCAGGAGGGTACTCCACTTTCCGGGAGTCAGGGCGCGGTACCAACTTGTCCGGGAAACTAAATATTGGTTTCCCAAATCAAGTCCGACGCAAAATGATTGGCTGTCGTCTATGCGCTCTTGTATAATTTTCACTCCTACACCAACTTTATGTTCCTTCCACCCCAGCGTCCCGGCCCAGGCAAAGGAAAGCGCCATGTCAGAAGCTCCGAAAGTCCCGCCACTGCTTAAAGTATCGTAATCCCCGGAAGCGGTCTCCAAAGTCTTTGGAATATCCCCCAAATATAGATACCCCAAGCTCATTCCCACGGCTCCCACATTGGCATATTTATCGGCATATGAAATATACTCGTAGCGAACATCCTCAAACCACTCCAAATGAGTTAAACCTATAGTACTGCGCTGCAGCCTGGTCAAACCCGCAGGATTCCAGTAAGCAGCATCCACGTCATCGACTACCGCGGTATAAGCTCCGGCCATAGCCTCGGCCCGGGCGGATGTTCCAATCTTGAGAAATATGGCGCCGGCAGTTCCTTCACCATCCGCACGCGTATTTTGCCAACCACCGATTAAACTAAAAACCGCTATCCCGATTCCGATAATTTTGAATCTATGCCATGTAAGGCTCATGCTTGATCCCTCCCTGCTCGGTGTACGTATTAGTTTATCTTAATACGGCCAATTTTCCATTTTTACGCTGACCCTCAGTATTTTGGATTACATATAAATAAATACCGGAAGCCAATTTCTGGCCGGACATATTCTTTACACCGTTCCATTCAATTCGATCGGAACCGTTGTTCTTTTCCGCCTCCCAAACAAGCTCTCCGCTCAGGTTATATACTTTCAGCGAAGCATTAAACGTCAAATGAATAAAATTAATCCGCTTAAACGCAGACTTCATTTCAATATAAGGATTGGGAAAAACAATTACCCGGTCCAGATTATCCGAGGGCTGAGCCGTGGTAGTCGGCGTCTGTGTAAGCGTAATGGTAGAAGTAGGCGTAATCGTAGGCGAATGCGTACTGGTCGGCGTAATCGTAAAGGTAGGAGTAATTGTATAAGTTATGGTGATAGTGGGAGTAGCCGTAAATGTCGGCGAATATGTAGGGGTTACAGTACAAGTGTGAGTAATAGTATAAGTCGGCGAATGGGTCGGAGTTATCGTACGTGTCGGGGTATGAGTATAGGTTGGCGAATGGGTCGGAGTTGCGGTTCGCGTCGGAGTACACGTAAAAGTTGGGGTCGCGGTCGAGGTCACGGTCCGGGTGGAGGTATGCGTAAAAGTCGGGGTATGCGACGAGGTCGGCGTTATCGTCCGGGTGACGGTACGGGTCGGTGTATACGTCCGTGTGTTGGTCGGGGTACCGGTTCGTGTAAAAGTCGGTGTTGCGGTAAAGGTCGGGGTCCCGGTGCTGCTCGGTGTAATTGTCGGGGTAGCGGTAAAGGTCGGAGTCCACGTACTGCTCGGGGTTATAGTCGATGTAGCGGTAAAGGTCGGAGTCCCGGTGCTGCTCGGGGTTATAGTCGATGTAGCGGTAAAGGTCGGAGTCCCGGTGCTGCTCGGGGTAATCGTCCGGGTATTTGTGGGAGTATCGGTGGGAGTATTAGGCGCGGCCGCATGAGAAAAACTCAATAAACCAAGCATGCTTACCAACATAAACGTAAATACTATTTTGTGTTTTGGAGAAATTTTTTTCATCCCTTCACCTCAGGATTATTTGCTAGGGGTCTAAACAATTAGTCGCTTTTGTCATACCCGCATGCAGTAAGCGGGTATCCAGTGACTTTTAATTCCTTTAAAATCAAAGCCTCTGGATTCCCAATAAGTGCATTCGGGAATGACAACTAAAAAAACCGACTAAATGCTCAAGCTCCTAGTTTAATACCGGCCTATGGTTTATTCAAACCGGGTTTTCCCTTAATATTTCTCAATATCATCGCTGAGCGGGCCGTAATGCAATATCAGACCTATTCTATGGGTACCGCCCAGGTCGGCATATGGCACAAAAGCATAATCCAACTGGAGATCCGCCCAGCACACGCTGGCTCCGGCTGTCATACGCTGGATAAAATCATCTGATTGCAGGTCATTCCCGCCCAATTGCTGACAAAAACCCACACGGACGGCAGCGCGTTGCATGTACCAATATTCACATCCCAGGCGGAGATTCAGCCGGTTATCCAAGGGTTGATCAAGTTCCAGGGCGGCATTGACGGCATGCTCCTTTTTTTCTCCGAATAAATCCCGGTAGGCGACGCCGCCGCGAATATTCAACGGCAAAGAATCGCTTTTAATGTCCGGCCCGAGATTCCGGATAGCTAATCCCGCGGATATTTTTTTATCCATAAAGTGAACCAGCAGGCCCAAATCGGCTGCCTCTCCAAAAAGATCTTCCGGTCCCAGCCGGGACATCATGAATTTGATATTCAATCCTACGGAAAAATTGGAAACCTGGAACCCATAGCCTAATACCCATGCCAGATCAAAAACCTTTTGAGGATTTTCATCCTCCAAATCATTATCAATATCAGGCATATGACGATATAAAACCTGCAGACCTCCCCCGTAGGTTTCCCCTAAATTCTGGGCATAAGAAAGGATCTCGTATTCCACGTCTCCAAACGAAAAAACATGTTCGAAAGCCGCGTCAAAATAATCCGGAGCAAGATAAGCCAGTCCGGCTGGATTCCATTCCAAACTATTGATATCATCCGCCAAAGCTACAAATGCGCTTCCCATGCCGGCTGGCCGGGCGGCCTGCCCCACCTTCAGAAAATTAGCCGCCGAGGTGCCTACACCTCGCGCCCCGGCTTGAGTTCCTGCCATCAGCAACATCAGGGTGGTTATTAAGAAAACTTTGCGCATAGTAATCTCCTTAATTTAGGATCGATATTGAAAATAAATCTATTTCGACAATGAAACCTTGGCTAAATAACTTTTTCTTCCTTCAATAACAACTAGCAGTCTGTCGGACTTAGGTCATTCTCCCCCTTTTGTAAAGGGGGCAGGGGGGATTTAAT